>JBGPUU010000013.1:0-39248 GCA_041491305.1 Candidatus Methanoperedens sp. | reverse complement strand
CTTTGAAAAACTATGTAGATAGGGAAATAATAAAATTTGGATACTCGAAAGATTGGAAAACTTTGTGGATAGGGGAACTTGAAGAAATCCAGCCATATATAACAGGAGGTGCAAATTTTTGGTCTTTCTTAATAGATATTGAAAATAAAGGTCTCGATGTTATTTTGAAAGAAATGAAATCCAAAACTAATTCAAGTTTTTCAGATGGAATTCTTTACAAGTATCAAAATAGACTTTATTCTGATTTGATGAAAAATATTGATGAAACATTCAGAGCATCCTCCTAATGTCGGATTTGAACGAAGCGAAATCCGAGTTTCGTGACGAATATATATTTTTTAAGAAAAATGCGTATAATTTTTGTAATATTCATTTTATGGGCTCATTTCAATTTACCAACACATCATGTAACAATCTCAACATTTAGAAATCTTTTTATCTCATCAATCTATCAGCACGCCCCATGAAAAAAGTCTTGATAATTTTATTATTACTATTAACCTCAAACACCGCCTCTGCGGTTTCTGAAATCACATTAAACGACGTCAAAAAACCACAAAGCGCCATCCTTTTTATCGTTGACGGTTTCGGCTCATCGTATTATTATCCTGAACTCCTGCCTCTCGCCCTCGATGGCGGTGAAATACCCAAAGCAATAACACAAAACCTTACCTTCGGGGCAAGGGTAATAAACATTAAAACCCCAACCCCTGTCACCGGAATAGCGCATTCTGTGATAGTCACAGGCGATTCGAAAGCAAACGAGGAAATCGTCGGCTATCCGGACGCAACGATTTTTGACGTTACAAGAAATCACGGGTTTGTCAACATTGCAGTCATGGAAAAGGGTGATTTTAAAAATATGCGCGAGGAACAGGACATCATTATTTTCGCTGCGAATAATTCTCTCAATAATCCCTTGATGTCCATTCAGTCAAAATCACCTCCAACCGGCGTTTATGATTTGATGTACGAATGGAAAATGAAAGCTCCTTCATACATGAATAAATCAGGTGTGGACAAATACTCTGCATACAATAAATGGGGCATTGACACTGCTGATGCTGTTGTGCAGTTCATGATAAAAAACCAGCCTGACCAAAGATTCCTGCTGACCGTAAATATAGGCGCAATAGATGCCGGAGGCCACAATCTGGGCACTGAAGATTACGTGAAGTTAATCGAAGACCTTGACCGGGATTTTTATCCCCTGTACAGAACCGCTTCCGATAATAATATCGCCTTATTTTTCACTGCCGACCACGGCATGTCCTTTGCAGTGAAAAATGCGCACAGGGGAGGACATTCGGGTGATAAATACGTTTCAAGGCAGGAAAGCCTCAGGATTCCTCTCGTCATCCTCTCCCCAAATGCGGTATCCGGGATTGTATCAGGAGAATACAGGGAGGAGGATATTGCTCCAACGGTTCTCAGCGTGCTTGACCTGCCAGATAATCTCCAGTACGCCGACGGCAAAGCAATCAATGTCAAAAATTATGCCAGCATTTTCGTAAAAGCCGATTCGGAATACACCGTTTCATTATGGGATAATGGCAGGAAACTATCTGAAAACTCTGATTCCGAACTGATTTTTGCAGGACTGCCACTGAATTCTAGTTTGACCCTGAATGCAAAGGGTTCAGGAAGCGCTTTTGAGGAACAGTTTTCACTTGATTCGGATAAGCAGTTCAATTTCAAGAATGCGAATTCGGGACTCAATACGAGAAGCATTACCGCGATAATCCTGATTTTGGTTGTTATTATCGGAGGGATATTTGTCATAAGAAGGATAAAGGATTGATTTATCCCTGCATGGGCGGGCATTTTTTATCTGCATAAGAGCAGAATACGCAGCAATCGCCATCCTTGGGCTTCATTACATACCCGCATTTCTTGCATTTATAAAAGACAAGACAGCTATTGGAAGGCATTGTTTCCAGATGCGAATAACCGCATTCCGGGCAGGTTATGGTTGCTTCGTATGATACCATACACACCAGTATTTATTTTAGACTATATAATAGAAGGCTTTAATTTGTAAAAGACGTATATGACCGCCATGTCATGTATGGCTCGCTACAGGAACTCCTTCAGGTGACCATACAGAATAGTTCTTCGCATGGCGAATATTTTCCGGATTATTTCCTTTCCCTGCACGAAGTCGATTTTTGCCCCATAATAGTTTATGCTGTTTCTGGCATACCTCAATCTGTCAAACTCGGAATAGTTGAAATCGGTTATTATTGTTTTTAACAATTCCCCGATACAGACATGTGAAAGTACCTTGTCTCCTTTAGAGATGCAAAGCGCCTCAAGGGCTTCCCTGAGAGAATCGTAAGCCATGGAAACATATGCAGAAATATTTATTTTATTGATATTTGCTGTATTGACAGCATTTTCCTTTATATCGGACATTTCAATCAGCGACCTGATAAGCTCTTTATCAATCCTCGTTTTCTTGATAAGTCCCTTCCTGTAACATTCGTCTAAATCCATTTTATCTCACCCTGCAAGACAATCCCGTTAAGCACATTATTTATCAAGTGTTCATTATTCAGGTCTTTAATTTCCCGAACAGCAAACAATTGTACTTTCCTCTTCAATTTTTTTTCAAATTTTTCTGTTTCAGGGAAATCTTTTTTTCTCTCCGATACAACAAGTATATCAAAATCGCTTGTTTCAGTGTCGATTCCGTAAGATGCAGAGCCGAATAAAACTATTGCAGGCTTAAGATAATATCTGTTTAAACTGTCCAGCAGCATAGAGTCCTTAATTTTTCTTATGTTGTAAAATACCTTTAAATCCCTGTATAAGCCGTTTTCAATATTAGCCTTATACAGATTTAAAATTCTTTCTTTTCTGCCTTTGAGCAAACCCTGTTTTACCAGATTTTTCAATTCTTTGCTTGCCGTTGCGGGAGCGATTTTTAAAATCCTGGCTGCTTCCCGAACATTAAACTCTTTGGAGGGAGAATCGAAAAATATTCTCATTATGTTTAATTCTCTGAACATATGTTTAGTAATATGAACAATTGTTTAAAAATATTTCCATTGCATTTGTTTTTAATTTTTAAGGTCTCGCTATATATATCCCGTCCACTACCCTCTCCATCCTCACATACACCTCCGCGCCAACAGGAACCTTATCTGCATCCACAATCGTTAGTATCCTGTCCTGTGCAACAGCCAGCTTCTCACCCTTCATCCAGCCTGCTCCCACAACCTTCACCTTTACTCTTTCATGTCTTTTGAACACGCGCGGCAGGGGTTTGCACTCATGACTTTTGAAATCCTGCGGCGTGAGAACAAGCTTAGTATTATAAATTTTTTCCCATTCCCTGAGTCTGGAATAGAAGTTTTCCCAGTTCATTGCCCTGATATCCGGCTTCCTCCCGTACTTATGAGGCAGGAACTTCTGTATTCCGAGAGCAGGCCATTTTTTCCCTGCACCTATTGAAAGCGCAAACTCGATTAATTTTGGGATTTCGGCATCATTAATACCCGGAAGCCACACCGGTGCGATTAGAAGGTCGATATTGGTATTTTTGGCGATGTATTCAGCGCTCTTCAGGACTTGTTCAAGATGGTATGAATCCGTCCCCGCAATCCTTTTCGCAAGGTCGGAGTCGAGGGATTCGATGGACATGTTGATGCGTGAAAGCCCGGCTTTATCAAGCGCATCGACGAGTTCGGTAGTAAGCAAAGTGCCGTTTGTCTGCATGGATACCGTACTGACATGCCTATTTGCAGACAAACTCTCAACAAGTTCGACAAGCTCAGGGTACATCGACGGTTCCCCCACCGTATCGATATGCGCCTCGATATCGTCTATTTCCTTATACGATGATGCCCATTCGAACGCTGAAAGCAATTGCGCAAGGTCAACCATATACTCGGAAATCCGCCTGCCGGAGTGAGGACCCGCATCGGTTGAGCAGAAGACGCAGGATAAAGGGCACTCGCTATAAGGACGAAGCTGCAATACATTCGTTCCGCGGTCAATGATACCGAATGCGATACAGCCAAAAAGAGGGATGTCGCGGATGAGGATGTGATTACATTTTGCCATTTTCTAGCAGTTTGATGAACCCGATAACATATCAATCCTTTTTATTTGGTGATAGCAAAACCACCTTTTAAGGCGGGATGAATTTATATGGAAAAGCTAATCAATCACAAGGTAAATTTATACTCAACAGGGGTACAGCTATGTTAAACTCCGGCAAAAAAAGTGAAAGCTTGTTTTGGGATAAAGAATATGAGAGCAGCATGCGCATTTGGGGGGACAGGCCGAGTGAGCTAGCCGTCATTGCGGTCAAATATCTACAAGAACATCGGTTAAACGACAAATTCTTGAGCATATTGGATATTGGTTGTGGTTACGGCAGGGATAGTTTATATCTGGCAAAAAACCTCAATTGCTGCGTTTTAGGGATTGATACTTCTCAAAAGGCATTAGAAATCCTGGCAAAATCCTTAGTTGGTCCTTGTACGAAGGTGATTAAATCCAGGTGCTGTAATTTTATGGATATCAACCAGTGTAAATATGACATAGTGTTTGCCTCTAACCTATACCAGGTATTAAAAAGAAAGCAAAGAGAAGGGCTTAGAAAAAAAATTACCACTCTACTCAAGCCCCAGGGTTTGCTATTTCTAAATAATCTCTCCATAAATGACCCGGAAGAATATGGCAAAGGCGAACCCTGTACAGATGAACCCCACTCATTTAAAGATGATAAGTTCCTCCATTTCTGTACCAGAGAAGAGTTAGAGGAGGATTTCCGGTTTCTCACAATTCAGGACCTGTACGAGCATAAGTACGATGAACCCAGAGCTCAGGGGGACACACACCATCACATTTCATGGATACTGATAGGGAGCGGGTAAAGGCAGCTATGAATACAAAAGAACACTATGAAAATCATCTGGCAAACTATTACTCCTGGATGTTTGGTGATTTTGATGCTAAAATAAACGAAAGCCAGGGATTTTTTCAGAGTCATAATATCAAACCGGTTTCAACGAAAGTATCTATTGATTTGGGGGCAGGCTGCGGCTTTCAATCAATTCCACTTGCAAAAATCGGATTCAATGTCAAAGCGATTGATTTTAGCAAAAAATTACTCGACGAATTAAAAAGCAAAAGTAATGGTTTGAGTATTGAAGTAATAGAAAACGATATTTTAAATTTTAATGTTTACTCCAACTACAACCCGGAATTAATAGTTTGCATGGGAGATACTGTTCCTCATCTTGACAGCCTGGAATCTGTCCGGGAATTAATCAAAAACAGTCATGAAATACTTTTAAAAAACGGGAAACTGGTTTTGACATTCAGGGATTTGACCTTTGAACTGAAAGGAGAAGACAGATTCATTCCTGTTAATAGTGATGATGGCAGAATCTTTACATGCTTTTTAGAATATCACCCAACGTATGTAAAAGTTTTTGATATAGTTTATGAAAAGAAAAAAGGAAAATGGATTCAAAAAATAAGCTCCTATAAAAAATTAATAATCTCACAGGCTGTAATAAAAGAATATTGTGAAGATGCAGGATTTAAAATAGAATTTATGGGAATTGAAAATGGATTAGTTACAGTGATAGGGATAAAATAGCACCGCCTCTTTTCAAAAATGGCCGTGTGTTAACAGGTTCATAAAATTATACACTCGCCACATCGTTTCTTCCCGCAGAACTGTTTCCCGTATTCGACTATGAGGGCATGGAATTCCTTATACAGGGGAACATCCCTGGGCAGCGCCTCCTCAAAAACCGATTGCAGTTTTCCGTAATCGCCTTCGATCCCAAGACATTTGCATATCCTCTTCGTATATGCGTCAATGACGAAACTGGGTTTGCCGGCAGCGTACAGGACAATGCTGTCAGCCGTTTCCTGCCCTATGCCATTGAGTGAAAGAAGAATATTTCGGAGTTCATTGCCCTGTTTTTCAAGTAAATCCGGATTTTCAGAAAAAAATGCAGAGATATTCTTGAGCCTGTTTGCCTTCTGCCTGTAAAAACCTGTGCATCTTACCAGTGTTTCCAACTCCTGAATATCTGCCTTTGAGAGCGGTTCAGGTTCCAGAAGTCCCCTCTCTTTCAGGTTCTGTATCGCCCATTCCACATTTTCCCATTTTGTCTGCTGGGTCAGGACTGCTCCTACCACCACTTCAAAAGGAGTATCCGCTGGCCACCATTGCTGGTGCCCGAACTGGTTCAGGAGCTTAGTGTAAATATCCATCATACATACTTTTCTTCATACAAACTTAACGCCAAGGTCAGAGAGCCTGTTGCGGATTGCAAGATTAATCAAAAACGGGGTCAGGGATTCTATCATATAAGAGGAGGCAAGACCTCCGCCATCAAGGGGCCGCAAGTTCTTGATTTCGTGCGTCAGTTCCATCACCGTTCTTTTTGCCCCTTCATCATCGCCGCAAACCACAACATCATAATCAAGAATCAAATCAAGAGCAGCTAATTTCTTTGCAGAAACATTATGGTATGCTGAAACCACCTTCACGGTTTTCGGGAGAATCTCCTGGATTTCAAGCGCTGCGCTTCCCTGTTTCGGAGGGGTATATTCAAACAATTTGTTCTTTTTCATGGGAACCACAAGCGAAATAACAATCTGTTCCTCAAAATAAGGCTTCAGGGTTTTCAACAGCGGCACAACGCCCTGGTACGGGACAGAAAGCACTACGACATCCGCATCGCTGATGGCAGTTTCATTGCTGCATCCCGTAATGCCGCAACAGAGCAATCCTTTGCTTAAGAGAGTTCCTGAATAATCGCCGGCCGCCTTGACCGCTTTTTCAATCTCACGCGAGCATATTGAAATTTCATGTTTTTCAGCCCATCTTAGTGCAAATCCTTCCCCGATGCTGCCCGTACCTCCGAGTATTGCTATTTTCATAACTTTCCCTTCATGATTTTATGCAAAGTGTGCATGTTTTCCCTGTGCATGGATACAATAAGGTCGCTCAAAATCGCAAAAATGAACATCTGGATACCCGTAACGATGAGAAGCGTGGAAAGGATGGTGAGGGGAATGTGGTTTATGCCGATCAGCCATTCATCCACCACCCAAATACCGACCAATATACCGCTAATTGTGAGAAGCCCGCCGATTATATTGAAATAAAAAAGAGGATTGTGTGTCCTCGCGAGCAGAAAAATGGTCGAAGCGATACGAAACCCGTCCCTGACCGGCTGCAATTTGGTAGCTGCGCCGCTTACCCTCGCAAGATATGTTATCGGAACCTCCACGATTTTCAGGTCTTTCTTCACGCATTCAACCGTGATCTCTGTTTCGACCTCAAACCCTGTCCGGTTCAATTCTATTTGTTTGATGGCATTATTGTTAAAAGCCCTGTAGCCTGAAAGTATGTCTTCAAGCCAAACGCCATATGCAAAGCCGAATATCTTGTTTAATATCCTGTTCCCGAAAAGATTCAAACCCGTAAATGCGCCTTTCTGGTAATGTACGAACCTGTTACCGATAACATGGTCTGCATGTCCGGATACAACGGGTTCAAGTATTTTATCAACTTCTTCAGGGAGATACGTTCCATCCCCGTCTATCATTACCACATATTTGCTCGTTATTAACTGGAATGCCTGGCTCACAGCCTGCCCTTTTCCGGTTCCGCTCTGGATTACTACCTTTGCCCCGGCATTTTCCGCCTTCCCTACCGTACCATCCGTGCTATGGCCGTCGATTACAAGTATATCTGAAAACCCGAGGGACTTGAATTCTTTTATAATTCCTTCTATTGTTTTTCCCTCATTGAGAGTCGGGATCAATATACAGACTTCTTCTTTGTTCATTTCCCTTCCTTATTCTTTTGTTTATATTTAATATTTGGTAGTTTAATTAGCTAGTATCCCGAAAAATTATTTCGTCGGAATTTTTCACCGGGATAACCACAAGGTTTTTAAAGTGATTCGGCAATTATAGTATGACTTGTATTGATGCGGTGCGAAAAACATCAATGCAAATAATCATCCAAGAAAGTAGTTAGATTCAGATAATAAATGATCACGCAGAAGTTACAATCAATGAATTGTGACCTGATATTCAATGTTACTTGTCATTTCCGGTTTGAGAAATATAAAGAGTCCGGGGCTAATATAGACGATATTAGCTCAGGATAGTAAAAACGTCGAAATAACGTAGTTCAAACCAGTGAAATTCTTTTTCTAACACTATTCTTAAGGAGGGTACTAAACATGCAAAATTCAGATACAACAAAATATATCATTCATGCCATAATAAAAGCGGATGGAGTTATAGAAAGACCTGATGTCGTCGGGGCGATTTTCGGGCAGACAGAGGGACTGATAGGCGCTGACCTTGACCTGCGGGAACTGCAAAAAAGCGGCAGGATAGGACGGCTTGAGGTCAATATAAAATCAAACATGGGTAAATCAAACGGGACAATCGAGATACCTTCAAGCCTTGATAAGGTTGAAACCGCTGTCCTTGGGGCCAGCCTTGAAACAATTGACAGGATAGGACCATGCATCTCAAACATCAATGTGGTTAAAATAGAAGATGTGAGGTCATCGAAAAGGAAACAGGTGGTAGACCGCGCAAAACAGATTCTCACGGCGATGTTTGATGAAATGCTGCCTGAAAGCCAGGAAATCATAGATGAGGTCAGGCAGTCTGTGAGGATAGAAGAGATGACCACCTATGGAAAGGATAACATCCCTATGGGACCAAACGTCCTTGATTCGGATGCCATAATAGTGGTTGAAGGGCGGGCTGATGTGCTTAACCTCCTGCGTTACGGTATTAAGAACTCTATTGCAGTCGGCGGAACAAACGTGCCGCAGGCTGTTGTCGATTTATGCAAGAAAAAGACTGTCACGGCTTTTACTGATGGAGACAGGGGCGGAGAACTCATAATAAAGGAACTGCTCCAGGTCGCGGATATAGATTTCATTGCGCGCGCCCCGGACGGGAAAGGCGTTGAGGAACTTGTCCAGAAAGAAATTGTCAAATCACTAAGGCAGAAAATACCTGTTGAGCAGGGGCTTGATTATTACCAGGTCGGCAAAAAGAGAAGAGTTGCCATCATGGCAGCGACAAGGAAAAAGACAACAGGAAAGAGCGAACCTTCAGTCCCTGAAGAAATAGAAATGAAACCTGCCAAGGAAGAGCTTGCTGAATTTGAAGCACCCGAACCCGAAAAGGTAGAAAGACCCAGGCAGAGGGAAGAACCCAGGGAAGAAAGGGAAAAAGAGACCAGGAAAGAAAGTCCATTCCAGGAGCATATAACCCAGTTGAGCGGTACGCTCAGCGCCCGTTTCATAGATGAACAGAACAACGTCATAAGCGAAGTGCCTGTACGCGACCTGGCAAATGCATTAAGGGATGTAAACGGCAATGTCAAAAGCCTTGTATTCGACGGCGTCATAACCCAGCGCATTGTGGATATTGCATCAGAAAAAGGAATTGAGACTTTAATAGGCGCAAAATTGGGCAATCTGGTAAAAAGCCCTGCATCAATGCATATAGAAACTTCAAACGAACTATAGAGATAAATGTGGGTTAAACCTCATCCGGATTTCAGTCCGGAAAAACCCCTTTTCCTGTGTATTCTTGCCAATACCGAGACAGCTAAAATCCCGAACATATCCGCGGCAGGAAAATCCCCGAAGCTTACGGATTATACCCCTGCAGCGGATGCTGAACTCGTTGAGACCGGCAACGCCATAAGTATCAATGAGCCTGCAATGACACCTTCGGGAGCTCCCTCTCCTGCTGTTATCACAAGGGCGTCAATGCTTCTCACTGAAATCCCATGCCTTTTCATTAACGCAGGGCTGCGAATCCGCCCGAAAATACCGACCATCGATATCGACGCTCAACCCGGCGGGGATATAAGGAAAGGAAATGCAGTGGTTGATGCACTCGAAATTTACACTAAATCCAGGGCTCTTGGAAAAAAGCTTTCAAAATTCTCGGATTTTGTGATTATTGGCGAGAGTGTCCCGGGCGGAACAACCACTGCCATGGCAGTGATGAAAGCTCTCGGGTATGATGGGAAAGTTTCATCCAGTTTCCCGGATAACCC
This sequence comes from Candidatus Methanoperedens sp., assembly GCA_041491305.1. GTDB lineage: Archaea > Halobacteriota > Methanosarcinia > Methanosarcinales > Methanoperedenaceae > Methanoperedens. Next base: position 29,164 of record JBGPUU010000013.1, on the reverse strand, counting down.
GCTTGGCATTAAAAACATGGTAGTCTCTGAAGGTATGAGGAATTCAGGGATATCCTTTGGCAGTTTACGGAACCAGCCGCTTCGTGCTGTCGGGTGCATCGGCGACCCCATGATGGCGGCGGCAGCCGGGCTTGCGGATGGGCTTGATACAAAGACCGTGCTTGCAGGCGGGACGCAGATGGTCTCGGTTTTAAGTATAATTAAACATCTCGGCCTGAAAAAGGATGTTTCCATCGCAACAACCCGTTATGTTGCAGATGACCCGAGCGCCAATTTCAGGGAAATGACTGATATCCTGGGCTACAAAGCTTATGCGGCCGACCCTGGTTTTGGTGATTCAAGGTTCCCGGGGCTTCGGATGTATGAAACAGGGGACGTAAAAGAAGGGGTGGGCGCCGGTGGAGCAATGTTCGCGGCTGCGATGATGGGTTTTTCGCAAAAAGAGTTCAGGGAGAAAGTGGAAGAAGTGTGCAAAAGTATTTTCGGTGTGTAATCATTTCATAATTTCTTTATCGATATTGCCGACAAGTTTTTTCATTTTATTATACCATTCGTCTATGTTCCCTGCTACTTTCTCTTTCATTTTGCACGGGTCAAGCGCGGTATAATCGTAATAATAGCCGCCCTCGCTGATTGTTTTTGTCTCCCGGTATACAAGACCGCATACCATCAGGTTCTGCAGCGACCTGTAAGCCGTGCTTCGTTCCCTGTTCAAAAGCTCACCAAGGCGTTCTGCGGTCATTGGGCCTTTTGTAACTAGCATCTTATAGGCGTCAATGTCGATATTTTTTAGCCCTAGAATACACTTTGCAATATCTTCGCATTTGAAGTCCCCACGTATCATTTCAGGAATAGATCTTGGCATGAAATCCTCTGTTTTGCACAATTTAGACAAAACCTATCTATACTTATGAGCATAAATAGATTGTGAAGGACAATGAATGGTTTGATAACTGTTATCGGATGCCTGAAATGCGGCAAGTGCGACGGCGTGTGCAACGAGAGTGCTCTTTTGCGTATCGACGGTATTGTAAGAATAGATTACGATAGATGCACACAATGTATGCGCTGCGTTACAGTTTGCCCGAATAAAGCCCTGAAACTTCTTGAATGAAGTATCACAATAATTTTATATGACCCTATTGCCATTATACAGGATAACGCTTTAAGCGTGAGGTGAATTATGGACCCAATAAATGCAGTTGTAGGGATTATACAATTAGTTATCGCCATAATACTTGCAGTCGTTGCACTGTATATCGGCTTTTCAGTATTTGGCAAGATAACTAAAGGAATCGATGAACAAAAAGAACTCGCAAAAGGCAACACTGCCATAGGAATTCTTGTCGCTTCGGTATTTTTTGCGATAGGCATCGTGGTGCAGTCGGGCGTTGCTGGTATATCCAGCAGCATAAAAGCAGCCCAGGCATCGACGGGTGGCATCCTGTCAGCAGGCGGCATGCTATCAATCGGAATGGGCATACTCCAGTTAATACTTGGAATCGTGCTTGCAATCGCAGCGATATATCTTGCATTGAACATACTCGATAAGCTGACCAAGGGAATCGAGGAGTTCGAGGAACTCAAGAAAGGAAATGTAGCAGTGGCGCTTGAAATGGCTGGTGTAATAATCACAACCGCGATTATCATACAGTCAGGCGTGGCGGGAATAACTGCTGCACTGATTTAATTTTCCTTTTTTCTTTTATTTTTTTATATTTTTGTTCTTGAGATTTTGGTTGTAATAATAAATCCTTATATCCCACTTCAACAATCCTTAGCCGTGTGATTCCATGAAACCTATCGAAACATCAGAAGGCATCGGCGGCATGCTCACCGCATTCCGGAAACTTGCGCGCGGAAGGGAAAAGATAACCTTCATAGGATGCCCGGGCTGGTGCAATCCTTTTGCCGAGCTTTTTGGTTTTGTTTTACGTGATGCAGGAAAAGAAATGGTATTCATCCCGAACCTGCGGAAAGAACTGGCTGCAAGAGTTGTGATGACTGAATACGGGATGCAGCTGGGGGAGAAAGCCAACCCGTCATCAGATACAGTTGTACTTCTCGGCGGCCTGGCAATGCCGAAAATGGAAGTGGATGTCAACGGGTTAATGAAAATGATTGATGAAATTACAGAGGGCCATCCCGACAGGAAAATTTTCGGGATGTGCATCGGCGGTGTTTTTGAGAAAGCGGGATGGGATAAATTAATTGATTTTGATTATCTCATAGACGGCGACATGGAAGTTACGACTTACGGGTTCAAATAGTGTTTATGAATAAGCTTGCAAAACTGTTTATTAAAACAAGCCTGATATATCTTGCAATCAGTACAATCCTTGGCGTTCTGATTATCCCAGGTCCTGGATTCAGTTTCATGCATTCACATTTTGCTCTAATCGGGTGGATTACGTTCCTGGCTTTTGGCCTATGTTACGAGATTATCCCGCGCTTTACAGGCAAGCCGCTGTTTTCTGAAAAACTTGGGCAAATACAATTCTGGCTTGGTAATATCGGTTTAATCGGATTGTTCTTTTCATACCCTTTTATGAAGATGTACATAGTAAAAGAGAAGGATTATTCGGATGCCTTGATGATAGTAATGGTATTCGGGCTAATCGAGGCATTTTCGATTTTCATGTTCATAATCAATATCTGGAAGAGCATGGATAAAGCGGGGAAGTAAAAAATATATAGTCTGAAACTATAATATTTATACTAAAATAAAACCGTTAATAGCTGTTAATCAATAAATCTAAGACAGAGGTAATACGAATGGAATGGGAACCCGACGCATTAAAAGAGCTTGAGAAAGTACCCGAACATGTCCGCAGTATGGCTAAAATGGGTATTGAAACATCGGTGGGAAAGAGGGGAAAGAATATCGTCACTATTGAGGACTTGAAAGAAACAGAAGCTCAATTCAGAGCCCTTATGGGAAAGGATGAAAAGACCACGAAGATCGCAGTCGTCAGGTGCGATATCGTAAGCGAGACCTGTCCGGGAGTTGCTTGCTTTCGGGCGTTTAACAAGCGAAAAGTACATTTTGAGGAATACGGCAAAGACGCCGAGATAATAGGTTTTTTCACATGCGGAGGATGTCCAGGCAGGCGGGTTTTCAGGCTGGTGGATAGTCTTTTGAAGCATGATGTGGATGTCATCCATTTAAGTTCCTGCATGCTTATGGAAGGGGGCTACCCGAAATGCCCTCATATAGATGAAATAAAACAAATGATCATCAAAAAAGGAGTGAAAGTGGTTGAGGGGACTCATCACTAAAGAAAAAGCAGAACTTTTAAATGCAGGAATGTCAGATTTATACAGGGTTGGAAAGCTTTATCAACGTTCGCCACTATACGAATAAATAAGGAGTTAATCATGATAACAAAAGATATGAAAATCGAGGAAGTAGTAAGCCAGTATCCTGAAAGCATGATGGTATTCATGAGGCACGGCCTTCATTGCGTCGGATGCCATGTGTCTGCCTTTGAAAGCATTGAGGAAGGAGCAACGGCGCACGGTATCAACGTGGATGCGCTGGTAGCCGACCTGAATAAGGTCATCTCATCAAGAAAGCCAACCTGAGTATTACGCTATAATCCGGGTGCCTGCATTGCCAAGAAGTGCAGGCAATGCCTTATCAAGACTTGAAATGATTGCGGTTTTGCCGCCCGATTTTATGAATTTGAGAGAGGCAAGAATCTTGGGTTCCATGCTGCCTTTCCCGAAATGTCCCTCTTTTATGTATCGCTCGGCCTCTGAAACACTGATTTCATCAAGGTCAACCTGGTTATCTTTCCCGTAATTCAATGCCGCCTTTTCAACATCTGTAAGTATCAAAAAGGTTTCAGCCCCGACAGCAGATGCCAGGAGGCTTCCCGTCAAATCCTTGTCAATTACAGCTTCAACGCCCGCAAGCGAGCCGTTTTTCCTGATAACCGGAATTCCGCCTCCGCCTGCCGCAATGACAATAACTCCAAGAGAGACAAGTTTCTTAATAACATCTTCTTCCACGAGCTGAAGCGGCATGGGAGATGGAACAACGCGGCGGCAACCCTTTTTATCATGTATCATCTTTATGCCCTGCGCTATCATTTCCTGCGCTCTTGATTCAGGATAATAGATGCCAATCGGCTTTGTGGGATTAGTAAACGAAGATGATGACGAATCCACGACTACCTGCGTCAGCACTGTTGCGACCTGCTTTGTTATCCCGCTTTCCCTGAGCCTGTTATCAAGCGACTGCTGGAGCGAATATCCGAGCATCCCCTGCGTCTGTGCCCCGCACACATCAAGCGGCTGGGGATGAACAAGACCGCATTCTTCCTGCATTGCAAGGAGATTCCCTATCTGGGGGCCGTTGCCGTGCGTCAGGACAACATCATAGCCTTTCAGGATAATCTGGGCAATTTCCATGCAGGTTTCATCTATCATTCTCTGCTGCTCTATCGGGCTTCCCCTTGCGGGATTCAATATTGCATTTCCACCTATTGCGATTACTATTTTACTCATGTCACCCATAGAATAGCCAAGCTACAGCCATAGCAGTAGTCTCACTGGATTCAAGTGCTTCTGCAAATTATCTTACTATTACTTTTGCGCGCATGCTGGCGTGGTTCTTACACCAGTAGTCATAAGTTCCAGCTTCGTTGAAAGTATGACTGAAAGATTGCCCCTGATTGAGGTTTCCCGAATCGAAGTCTCCACCTGTCACGGTGTGCACATAGGTATCCTTATTTGACCATGTGATTGTGCCCCCTTTGGCGATTATGATTTCAGGCGGGTAAAACATGAAATCTTCCATCCTGACATCAGCCTTCGTCGGCGCCGGCGGTGGTGTTTGCTGCGGCGGCGTCGCTTTTTGCTGCGGCGCGGTTTCCGGCGCGGAAGTACATCCGCTAACCAGCACCATAAATACTAAAAATCCGATTAAAAATATCTTTTTCATTTGAATCCTCCTGAAGCGGAATATAACGATAGCAACTATTTATATTTTTGGATTTCAAAAATTCATTTAGCCTTGTCATAATTCAAAACCGGAATATTTGAGCTTTCTTTCCTTCAGTTTCTCAATTACCCTGTCCGCCATTCCCCCTGAAGCAAAAATACACACATCAAAACCCCGAAGCGCCGCAAGCATGCCAGACTGGATTACATCAAACTCGAAATCGCACCTGATTCCCATCTTATTCACCAATACCTTCGCGGATGTGCCCATCGCCCCCATCTTTTGATGCTTGTTCCAAGAAAGTATTTCATGAGCCTTTTCAATATCCGCCGCCCTTGATCCACCTTCAATTATTCCTGGAACCCGAAAGATTGTCACTGTACCTGCGAGCTGCTGCAAATCACCTGCAACATCCTTTACTGCAATATCCTCGCCCTTTTTTCCTGCAAACACTACTTTCCCGGTAACACCTTTTGAACCTTTATCCGCAACCAGCATGCCGTCTTTGATTTCAAGAGAGACCTCATCGCCTGCCATGACATCGGAGCCTGCTATGGCGCACCTGATGTTGATTACTTTTGCATCAACAGATTCCATAAGGTCAATAACTGAAAGCGGGACTTCGCCTCCTGAAATACCGCGCGCCCGGAACTCGCGATATGTCTGGACTATGACAGGCTGCCTCAATCCCGCATCTGCCATCAGTTTTTCATCCGCAAAAATATGTTTCGGGATTCCTGATTTGAAGACTTTTCCTTTATTCAAGATATACATGCGGTCAGCCCATGATGCCGCAAGGTCAGAATCATGGGTTGATATTATAATTGTTTTCCCTTCCCCATTTAATTCATCAAGAACCTCTATGATCTCCGTAATCCCGGCTGCATCCATGCCTGAAGTGGGTTCATCAAGAACCAGGACATCAGGCTCCATTGCAAGCACCCCTGCGATAGCTACCTTTTTTTTCTGTCCGCCGCTTAAGTTAGCAGGATTTTTGCTGGCAAGGTTCTCGATATCGAACCTGTGCAGCACATTTGACACCCTGTTCTTTATATCGATTGAGCCCAATCCGAGATTTTTGGGGCCAAAAGCGATATCTTCAAACACGGTAGGAGAAAACAACTGGTTGTCTGATTCCTGGAAAACAAGACCAACACGTTTTCTTACTTCATCGATATTGGTTTTACTGATTTTTTCGCCGTATACCAGTACTTCCCCGCGCGCCGGTTCAACAAGGCCGTTAAAGTGATAGAAGAGGGTGGTTTTCCCGCTCCCGTTCGGGCCAAGCACTGCAATTTTCTCACCGCGGTCCGCTTCAAAATTCACACCCGCCAGGGCGCATGTTCCATCGGCGTAAGTATATTCAAGCCCGGTTGTTTTTATGACATTCATTGCTGCCTCACAGTATCCAGTCCAGCCCAAGCAGGATGAAAATCCCTGAAGAGATAATAATTCCCAGTGCCATGTCACCTTTGTTTAACGGCAGGTAGTCGCTTGAATGTCCGAAACCCGGTTTCCAGCCGCGCGAAAGCATGGCTCTGTGAACCGATTCGCTTTTTGTGAATGCCCGGGTAATGAGCGCTCCTGAAACCGAAGCGATATTGCGAACACGCCCAACCAATCCCGCACGCATGCTGCATCGCGATTCCTGTGCCAATTTTATTTTTTCTCCCTCATGTGAAAAAGTCTTTATGTACCTGAACATGAAGGTTGAAATTTCAAGTAATGTTTTTGGAACCCCGAACGTGCGCATGCTTTCAAGCAGTTCGTTTTTGGAAGTGGTGAGCAAAAGAAGAATAAGGACTGAGGCTGAGGCAAAAACCCTTGAAAAAATAAGAAAACCATACTCTAGCCCTGCCGGATTAACAGAAATACTTCTCCATCCAGTTGAATTCGCTTCAAAATTAAAGCCCTGGACAGCCATGATAAATAAAGCCAGTACCACAGGAAAGATAAGCATTTTGCCATAAGGCCTGGCCACTTTTTTCCTAAGCGCAATACCAAAGCAGAGAGCTACAATCATCAGAGGGAAATACCAGTGTTCCATTAAGGTTAAAACGATAATCAGGAGAAACGATACCAGTATTTTAATCCTTGAATCCATTTTATTGTTTGTCCTGTCTTTTTCATTTCGAAGATATCTTCCTATTATCAGGGAGATGAAAAAAGCGATTGTGATTACAATCCCATTCAGGGGGTCGCGACTCAGCCATTCCAGCATCAGTGTTTCCTCCTGAATTCTCTAGAGAAATATCCTGTAACCAGGCCGCCTGTGATACCTACAAGCGCAAAACCCACAGGCTCGCCAAGGCGTGCCATCAATCGCACTCCTACTCCTTTCGAGACCGAAGCAGGCGCGGCAAGTGACTCAACTGTGCCGTCAATGCCTGCAAGATTATATCCATTGAGGTAGCCGAAATATGCGCTTGCGGCAATAAATGAGGAGATCAATATCATTAAAATCATAGCAATTTTCGTGAATTTATCCATGCCGCCCCCTGCGGCGCTCATTACTTCGGCTTTTGTTTCGCTTATGTATTTTATCGTAAATCCGGTGAAAGCGAATTCCATAAACGCAAGCGGAAGCTGTGTCGGAATAAACCCGAGCGAATATAATTTCCAGTAATGCACAACATTTCCCGGATTCAGGGAGAGTGCAAGTTCAAGGGCTGTTGTCAGGTATGTAAGGATGCTTCCGACAAAACCCGCCATGCCTGCGGAAAACCAGAGAGGAGAGATGTTTTTGAGCAGCCTGTAAACAAGATAACCGCTGAATGCTCCTACGATTCCCATGGAAAATGTGTTGGCCCCGATGGTGGTGAGGCCGCCGTGGGCTATGAAGGCCTGGAAGAAAAGGGAAATCGCGCTTATCACGACTGTCGCAAAAGGTCCTATGATTATCGAAGCCAGAGGTGTTCCCACGGGATGGGATGATGAGCCTGTCACAGGTACGGGAATGTGCCAGACGGATATGACAAATACCACGGCGCCGATGAGTGAAATCCTGGGAAGGTATGCGGGGTCGGCTGCGATGCGTTTGTTAATTATCCGCAAGCCCAGATAGATGAATATCGCAGATATTACGAACCAGAATAAAATCCATTTTGGTTCCAGAATCCCGTCTGAGATGTGCATTTATGTCCACCTAATCAACTAAACTTGATTTCAGTAAAGTTAAATTGATATAAATAGGTGATGGTTGGGGTTTTGAGTGGGGGGTTGTTATGGATAGCTATCGTTTGCAGTAACCGACCCCGCAGTAGAGCTGTACTAAATTTTGCGATATGTTGTTCACGAATTATTAAAAAATTTAACAATCTTTGTGTGCCTGATTTTCAGGTTCAGGACGATTTCTTGATGGTATGAATTTTAGGTTTATCTCATGGTCGCAAGGTTCCATTTTGATAAACGAATTTTATATTTCTACCGTTGCTCGTTCTCCATGTTTTTTTTCAGCGCATGATTGGTAATTCAAAATTCCAATAATGACCTTATCACTTTTCACACAAATCCACAGCAAATTCAAATTCAATGCTTTGAATTTTCTCAATATCTTCTTCGGCATATATTACTAGTTTTTCGTATGGCTTTATAAGGATTTTATGTTTTAGTAACACCCCTTTTTTTAACTCTCCATATTTATAATATTCAGGTGAGCTACTTTCCGTTGATGTTTCATTACACAGATAAAATGAGGCATTATCTGGGATTTCAGTTCCACTTGCGTCTCTTAACGTCAACTTTATCCAATACCCTTCTTCTGCAGGTATAATTATTCGTTGGGTTGTTCCTTCAACAGGTGATAGCATAATGAGCGATTTTCCACGTTCTCCGTTATAATTTACCTTATAAAAATTTTCATCTTTTTTTCTGAGGAATCTCCTCTTACAGCCCTCTTTTTGAACAAGATAATCATTGATGGCAATCTCTATGTGTTCTGATATTTTACCCCATACTTTTCCTCCATATTCTAAGGCTACAAAATTTCGTAAGCGATTCAATATATCTTCATTTATCTGAACTGATGGCATACCTAAGTATTACCATTTTGTTATATTTATAGTTTATTATGGTAACATATTAAGATAATAAACTATATAATCAAAGAGAGCAAGTATAGACTAAAAGAAAATGAGCAATTGTCTGCTAAAGACTTAGCTAGCTTATTCTTGTATCGGAAGAATGAACAATCTCAAATTGGTCGAGTAATGAAAGGAAAAGGATAGAAAAATCAAAAAGGTGATTTCGATGAACATTGATATGGATAGCCGTGTATTTTCTGGGAATGCGTGGCTTTTAGAAGGTTATGAGGGATACATGAATATTCTAATCGATGTTGAAACTGTAAAAAATAAACCTGAATGTATAAACGAAATCAGGGAAAATTTTGGAAATTATTTTGAAAATAAAAAGTTTGAAATATTTAAAAATATAGATACTAAATTAGATATTGCAATTTTCTTAGAAGTAAATTCGTACAGGTATTCAAAACAAGATTTAGACAATATTCAGAAAGCGGTTTTTGATGCACTAAAAAAGGACAAGGAAGATTCTTCATGGAAATATTTATGTGAAGATGATAGTCAGATTGTAAGGATTATTGCTTGGAAGATTTTAAACGAAAAGATTGAAGGATATAATACGGCATCTATGTCAATCACATTTAGAACTCATAACCCTATAAAACAAATGACGATGAAGCATTATCGAGATGAATTTTCTATACCAGATGGTTTTGTATAGATAGACGCATATGGTTTCAGGACTTTCAGCTAAAATGTGCGCCTAATTTTCAGCTTTGAAGTGGTTGTTCTGGATTCCCATCGCCCTATCCGAGCATGAAAACGCCTATCGTCCTCAGTAACAAAACCCCGTACTTTGTACGAGGACTAAAATCTCATCCCTTCTTTTTCTTCCCCTCATGCATCTTTTTGATTTCATCCTCAGCAGCCTCTAACTTTGCTCTGTTCTCCTCGTAAATCTTAGAAACATTCTCCGAAGCCCGCTCAAGCCTTTTCTTGAGAACCAGCAGTTCCTGCGTGGAGAGGTTATAATTGGGCGTGTTCTCAATCCACAACTGCTCTATGTCTATGAGGGCATTGATGGCAGCTTTTGTCCTGTTTACGGTATTCTCGTCCATGTTGTGTTATAAGCTTTTTTTCTTAAATTAAGGTTTGCATCCTGACATGCCACTATACATCCGTAATTCATTAAGAACTATCTTTGCGTTCTTTGCGCCGGAGCGGTGCGTTAATTCCATTTTTTGCTTAAATCAAATGCTCGGCAATCCCTTCCGAAATCACATGGTCACAGTAAATACACCGAAGCTCCACAGGCTTCTTATTTACCGCGAACTTTGAAATAACAGGCTCGTTCGTATTTGAAATGCAGTTGGGATTATCACATTTCACCACACCTTCAAGCCGCTCCGGCAGTTCCACTTTATGTTTTTCAATGACCTCAAAATCCCTGATAATATTAATGGTGGCATTAGGCGCGATAAGCGAAATCCTGTCCACTTCCTCCTCTTTTAGCTCCCTGTCCTCTACTTTCACTATATCCTTTAATCCGAGAACCCCGCTGGGCACGTTCATCGCAACACTCACCACAGCCGTCGATGTGCCCGAAATCCCGAGTATGCGAAGCACATTGAGCGCCTGCCCGGCTGTGATATGGTCAATAACAGTCCCGTGCTTTATGGAGCGGACGCGCATCCCTTTCTTTTCCGACTCTGTCATGCTGCCTCCATAGCCATGGCAAGGAGCGCCATCCTGACCGGAACGCCGTAAAAAGACTGCTGGAAATATCTTGCATATTTTGTCCTGTCAACTGCAGGGTCAATCTCATCCACCCGCGGCAGCGGATGCATTATAATAAGGTTATCGCGGGCATTTTCCAGGAGTTCCCCGGTTACCCTGTAACTTCCTGCCATTTTCTGGTACTCAGCCGGGTCGGGGAAACGTTCTTTCTGGATTCTTGTTACATACAGCACGTCAACTTCGCTCACAACTTCCTCAATGCTGGCAGTCTCACGGATGCTTGCACCCTGTTTTTTCAGGTCTTTCTTGATTACATCAGGCATCTGGAGTTGCCTGGGCGACACAAGGGTCATGTCGGCATGATATAATGATAAGGCATAAGCGAGCGAGTGGACTGTCCTTCCGTACTTGAGGTCTCCCACAAGGGCGATCTTAAGGCCTGAAAAGCTGCTCTCGCGCATGATTGTATAAAGGTCAAGAAGCGTTTGGGTGGGATGATGCCCTGCGCCGTCCCCGGCATTGATTACCGGGACATTTGAATAGTCTGCAGCCATCCTTGCCGCTCCCTCCCGCGGATGTCGCAAAACGATTGCATCTGCGTAGTTTCCTATTACCCGTATGGTATCAGCGAGGCTCTCTCCTTTGGCCACGGAGCTTGATTCTATCGAACCCAGGTCAATCACTTTACCGCCAAGCCGTTTCATGGCAGTCTCAAAGGACAAGCGAGTGCGTGTGCTTGGTTCATAAAAAAGCGTGGCAAGGATTTTGCCGGTAAGTAAATTGGATTCTTTACCCCTTGCGATTGGCTCGAATTCCATCGCTTTTGACAGAATAATATCTATTTCATCCCTTGAAAAATCCCTCATTGAGATGATATGACGCAACATCATATCTATAAAGCGGCTCTTAAATTTAAATTTATTGATAGCATTGAGAGAAATAATCCCTGGACATGAAGTGAATATAAATCATACATCATGCGACCACCGCCAAAACATTTATTATTAGTAATTGCAATCCCTTATTCATGGGAATACGGTTGGTATAATGAAGATGTAAATTCTAGCCTGTAAGTCCCATACGCTGTGTCTGATTCCAAATCGGAATGAGTACACAATCGAAATCTGAAAAAGGAGAGTAAATATGGTAAAAAAAGAAGATACTACAAAAAGAATTCTTAACTGTATCCCATCGAAAAACACCGAAAAAGATTGGACATTCGAACACGCAGCTGAAGCTGGAATCATGTCAGCAGCGCCGGCTATTCCCAGTTCCAAGGATCTGCGGGAAGCATGGTGGAGCATTGGGGATCAACTGAATACGGGGTCATGCGTAGGGTGGGCTGCTGCGGATGCGGTCCTGCGGTGGCACTTTGTGAAAGCCAACCGGTTACCAAAAGACAAAAGGTTGTCTGTGAGGTATATCTGGATGGCTGCCAAAGAAACTGATGAGTTCACCTCCAGCGCTACAACCTTTATTGAAAGTGTAGGCACGAGCCCGAAGGCTGCACTGGATATATCCAGAAAATTTGGCGCAGTGCAGGAGTCGGTTCTAACTTTCGAGCCTCCGAACCTCTATTCCGGAGATGTGAATTCCTTTTATGCACTGGCTGCCCAGCGCAAAATTGCAAGCTACTTTAACCTTCGCCCTAAATCAACCCTTTGGAACACATGTGTTGCCAACTGGCGCTCATGGCTGGCAACCAAAGGGCCAATTCTAACCGGGCTCGGCGTGGATGCTACATGGGAAAATGCTACAGATACAAAAGGGAAGCTTGATGTTTACAAACCGAAGACCGTAAGCGGCGGTCACGCAGTTGCTATCGTGGGTTACACACCGGACAGGTTTATAATCAGGAATAGCTGGGGAACAGAATGGGGGGACAAAGGTTTTGCTTATGCATCCCTTGCATATGCCCAGGCAGCTTTCCAGGAAGCGTATGGTGTAGCTCTTTGACAGTAATCCGGTAACTGGAAAAAAGGGGAGTGGTTATTTTTTTATACAGGACGGATAAATAATTGTCGAGGATAGGGAACTTTATTATGCCGAATGCAGGTTTTCTTCATGGAACAGACATCAGGAGAATAAATAGATGAAGGTCCATCCTGACCCCGATTTCCCCATAGAGGTAACCCCTGGCAAAAGCTTTACCATTTCATTTGAATCGATTCCTTCCTCAGGCTATACCTGGTCGATTGAATACGACTCTAAAATGATTGATTTTCACAAACCGAAGAAGTTTGTTTTTGATCCTTCAAAAATAGGTGGGATCGGGCAGGAGATATTTGAGTTTAAGGCAAAACAACCAGGTGTTACACAGATAAAGGCAAAATACCAGCGTGTATGGGAGAAGGCGCCTTTGGAGATAAAAATTTTCAGAATCCGTATCCTGCAGTAAAGACGATGATAAAATTTCGCTAAACCGTGCCCTCAAATACCCGTTCAGCAGGCCCTTCCATATAGGCGCCGTCGTTGGCAAGAGTGATTCTCAATTCTCCGCCTTCCGTATTCACTTTCACTTTCCTGCCTGTTTTGCCAAGCTTATGGGCGACGGCTACGCAGGCAACACAGCCTGTGCCGCAGCTTAAGGTTTCTGCTTCCACCCCGCGCTCATAGGTGTGTACTGTTATCTCATCTTTTGAGTTCAGGATCGCAAAATTCACGTTGATTCCTTTCGGGAAAACAGGGTCATAGCGGATTTTCGGGGCAATAGCCATCAGCCCGGATTCAAAAGAATCCACGAAGATTACAGCATGAGGGACTCCTGTATTTACCGCAGAAACGTTATACCCATGTAAAGGAATGTTGAGAAATTCTCCTGTACCTTTTGCCGGGATTTTTTCACGTTCAAAAATGGGTATTCCCATATTTACTGTTATCCACGTCTTATCCCCGACACGAAGGGTTAACGGGAGAATTCCGGCGAGTGTTTCAATGCTTGCATTCTCCGTTATGTATCCTTCATCCAGCGCGTACTTTGCGAGACACCTGATGCCGTTACCGCACATCTCAGCCTCGGAGCCGTCTGAATTAAAAATCCTCATACTGATATCGGCTTTATCCGACTTCTTAAGATACAGGACTCCGTCCGCCCCTATCCCGAAACGCCGATTGCAGTATCTGGCTGCAAATCCGGATTTATCAGGGATGACCTCGCCTCTGTATTCGTCGATGAGAATGAAATCGTTCCCGTTGCCGTGAAGCTTTGTAAAGTGAATCATATTATTTCTTTTCTTTCTTTAAGGCTGAAGATATTACCGAGCCCGCTGTTTTTACCATCATATACGCCCCGCCAACTATCAATACTGCAGGAGCGGAAACGATTCCGGCGGCCACCGTAATTCCCGCGCCAGCAAGAAGAGCCATGTCCCGGTTCATGAGAAAGCGGGAAACCTTGTCAAGCGTGGAAGGTTCGATATCCACCGCATCTGTTTCAAGAACTATCTCTCCTTTCTGGAAGACTTTTATCCACCCGCTCTCTTCAGAGACAAGGACGGCAGTAAATGAATCGTTGTATAAGGTTATTCCTCTTGCTGCCGAATGCCGCGTGCCAAAACCTATCAATGTTTCTGTTTTTAATATCCTTGAACCGTATGCGATTAACTCACCGCCGGGTGAAATAATCATGGCGCCGTCAAGCTGGGCAAGCTTCTCAACCACCGCGTCCATTCCGGTATTCAGGAGATTCCCCGCAAACTTGATTTGAGGATAATGGAGATGGTAGCTGCCCTCGATTTTATCCATGTCCGCTATGATAAACAGAGCCCCCTGGTTCTCTTTGGCAAGACTCTTGGAGATATTAAGGATAACACGCATGACCTCTGATTTAACATCATGGCTATTTGTCTGGTTCATACATTCTTCTTATAATCGAGATAAGTTATAAGTTTTGGTAAATCGATTTCCATTCTGGTTTTTCAGAAAATAACAAAAGGAGAATCAATTGCATAAAAAAGAATACATCCGGAAAATGTTTGCAGGTATTTCCCCGAGGTATGACCTTCTCAATCATCTTTTGAGCCTGGGACGGGATAGATACTGGCGGCGGTTTGCAGTATCAAAATTGCCGTCAGGGTATATACTTGATGTCTGTTCGGGAACGGGGGATGTCGCAATACAGGTTTCAAATGACAATAAAAATCAAGTCATTGCATCGGATTTCTGTGATGAAATGCTGCAATTATGCGAAAAGAAAATAAAAAAGCAAAATATAAGGAATATCCGGTGCATCCGGAACGATGCCGAAAACCTTTCTTTTAAGGATGGGACTTTTGATGGCGCAATTGTAGCTTTCGGGATAAGGAATGTCGCAGATATCAAAAAATCGCTTCAGGAAATGAACCGTGTAGTCAAAAAAGGAGGCAAAGTGGTAATTCTTGAGTTTTCCCAGCCTGAGAACAAGGTTTTCAGATCGGTTTATTATCTTTATTTCCACAGGATATTGCCGCTTGCAGGCGCGGTTATTTCGAAAAAAAAAGGCGCATATAGTTATCTGCCTTCATCTGTAATGGCATTTCCAAAAAGGGATGAATTTGCCAACCTCATGAAAGGCGCCGGTTTGTCGGAAATCGGATTTTACGACCTCACTTTTGGAATTGTAACTGTTTATGAAGGAACCAGGTTGTAATTAACAAGCCACTGTAGAATCCTGAATATAAAAATATATATGTAGCAAGTCCTATCTTGGACGATTAATAGTGCTAAATGGGATGTAAAAATGACGAAAAAGATTAAACTCTCGGAACTTGGAAACCTGTTCGGGGGCCTTGATGTCCAGGCGCTTGAAGGCGTAAAGATAGAAGGTGATGTGGAGATAGACCTTGGGCAAATGGGAATGAACCCGCAGATGGCTTACGCGCTCGGGCACGAAACAGCCCAGCTTGCACTTCACTTAATGAATATTTCCAGGATTCTGGGTTATCCTGTTGACCAGATGCTTGGAGCCGCACCTGCGAAGCCTGCAAGGCTCAGCAAGTTGATTGAATCCAGATTCAGCGTTGGCAAAATCGAGGAATGGAAAACACCGATACAGGAAGTCGTGCTCGGGGCAACTTCATCAGATGGCGGAACGAGAAAAAGCACAGTAACGCTTGGCGGGGAAACTTCCCTTCCGTATTATTTTGACGGTCCGATGCCTCACCGCAATCACATAACCATGGACGTCTTCGATATGCCCATAAATATGGCAAAGGCGGTCAAATCGAACTACGAGGATGTAATCAACAGCCCCGCAGAATGGGCAAAGAAAGTAGTCCGCGACTTTGGGGCTGATATGGTTACGATTCATCTCATAAGCACAGACCCGAACATCAAGGATACCTCACCGGCCGAAGCAGCAAAAACAGTGGAAGAAGTCCTCCAGGCTGTGGATGTGCCCATCGTCATCGGCGGCTCGGGAAATCCGGAGAAAGACCCGGCGGTGCTGGAAAAAGCCGCAGAGGTAGCAGAAGGCGAGAGGTGCCTGCTTGCATCAGCCAGTTTAAATCTTGATTATGCACGCATCGCGGAAGCAGCCAAGAAACATAATCACGTTGTGCTTTCCTGGACGCAGCTTGAGATCAATGCGCAAAAAGAATTGAACCGCAAACTTATGAAACAGTGCGGTGTAGCCCGCGAGAATATCCTCATGGACCCGACCACGGCCGCTCTTGGGTACGGGCTTGATTACGCTTACACGAATATGGAAAGAATACGATTGGCAGGATTGTCCGGGGATATGGAACTCAATTTCCCGATGTCCAGCGGCACAACCAATGCATGGGGGGCGCGCGAAGCCTGGATGGTTTCCTCGCCATTAAAGGAGGATTCAGACTGGGGGCCGCGCGAGTACAGGGGGCCGATATGGGAGATTATCACAGGACTGACATTATCGCTTGCAGGGAATGACCTTTTCATGATGATGCACCCGACCGCAGTCCAGGTGCTAAAGGAGATAACACAGACGCTTTACGGCGGAAAGGAAAGCGAACCTGTGAATATCGATAACTGGGTAGGGGCGGTGTTATAATGAAACTGAACAGCCCGCTCCAGGTCTATAAGTACCTCCCGCAGATAAACTGCGCAGAATGCGGCGACGCAACTTGCATGGCTTTTGCAGCCCATCTTATCGACAGGTCAAAAAAGCTTGATGATTGTCCGCCTATCCTTAAAGACGAGTACAAGAAAAAATATACAGAATTGCTGACTCTCCTT
Source organism: Candidatus Methanoperedens sp. (assembly GCA_041491305.1). GTDB lineage: Archaea > Halobacteriota > Methanosarcinia > Methanosarcinales > Methanoperedenaceae > Methanoperedens. The sequence continues at coordinate 12,265 of JBGPUU010000013.1, read as the reverse complement.
GCGCCGGAAATCAGGGAAATCACGATAGGCGTTGGCGAGCGTGCTAAAAAAATAGGCGGGGACGATGTCCTTTATCGCCACCAATTGACCTTTTTCGACCCGACTGCGTTTGCCTATGACGTATGGGATACAATGCCTGAAGCAGAGCTCGTAGAGAGGATAAATAAGATTACGAACTTTCGGAAATTCTATGTCGGGAAATTCCTGAGAGTGGATATGGTCGCAGTGCGGTGCGTTTCAGGCGACCCCCTGAAATTCGCCGGAGCTGTAAAGAAAGCAAGCGAAACCACAAAACTTCCCCTCATACTTTGTTCATTTGACCCCGCTGCGTTAAAAGCCGCGCTTGAAGTAGTCAGGGACAAAAATCCCCTGATATACGCTGCAACTGAAAAGAACTGGAGCGAAGTTGCAGAACTGGTTTTGAATTATAAAGTCCCAGTCGTATTGTTTTCACCAGACCTTGATAAGCTAAAATCACTTGCCCTGTCGTTTCGGGAAATGGGAATAAAGGACCTTGTGCTTGACCCTGGAACATATCCGCAGGGAAAGAAGTTAAAAGAAACGTTTGAGAAATTCATAATGCTTCGGCGTGCAGGGATAAAAGAAGGGCAAAAGGATATAGCGTATCCGATTATGGCAGTTCCGCTAAATGCATGGCTTGTCTATAAGGATGCAGTCACCGCTTCCTACTGGGAAACCGTGCTCTCTTCGATTTTCACTGTGAGGTATGGCGATATCATGATTCTTCACAGCCTTGAACCGTATGCCATGCTTCCTGAGGTGCACATTCGTGACACTATTTACACTGACCCGCGAACCCCTGTGAAAGTAGCGCCGGGAGTGAACGAGGTAGGTTCTCCGACAAAAGACTCACCTGTGATAGTCACAACCAATTTCGCTCTCACATATTATACTGTGGAAAGCGACCTTTCATCCAACAAGATAAATTGCTATCTTGCGGCAGTGGATACCGACGGGATAGGAGTTGAAGCTGCAGTTGCAGGCGGTCAGCTTACGGCAGCGAAGATAAAAGATACTTTCCAGAAAGCGAATTTTGATTTCAAACATAAGACATCCCATGGCACACTTATTTTGCCCGGTCTTGCGGCAAGGTTGCAGGGCGATGTGGAAGATGTGACAGAACTTCGCGTTATGATAGGTCCTCCGGACTCGGGGCGCATTCCCGGGTGGATGGAGAAAAATTGGCCGCCTAAACCGAAATAATAATGTTCATGATTATTCCTTTCACACCTTCTTATCAATAATATCTATATACTTAAAAGATGTAAATATGGGTAGCCTTAATTTTAGTCAAAGGAGGCTATGATATGGTTAATGAAAAGTTAGCAGAGCTTGTAAAAACAGCAAAACCATCGGTGGCCGTGGTCGGGCTTGGTGGTGCAGGATGCAATATTACGACTTGGATAGCAGAGAAAGGAATGGCAGGCGGAAGGATAATCGCAGCTAATACTGATGTGAATCACCTGAGTACAATGAGTAAGGCAGATAAGCTGATTCTACTCGGTGAGAAATTATGCAAGGGACACGGGTGCGGTGGGTATCCAGAAATGGGTGCACAGGCAACCAAAGAAAATCTTGCAGAGATAAAAGCTGAAATAGAGGGAACAAACCTCGTTTTCCTTGTAGCCGGGTTAGGCGGAGGAACTGGTACTGGAGCAATACCTGTTGTAGCAGAAATTACAAGAGGCAGCGGCTCACTTACTATTGCCTGCGTCACGATCCCATTCAAGATTGAGCAGTTCAGGAGAGAAAAAGCAAGAGAAGCCATAAAGGCACTTTCAGAGAGTTGCGACTCAACAATCGTTATCGATAACTCAAAGTTAAGGGAAGTAGCCGGCAATCTCCCGCTGAAAGAGGCACTTGCTGTTGCAAATGCCCTCGTAGGTGCATTCGTCAAGAACATTACAGAGACAATCACCCAGCCAAGCTTGATCAACCTTGACTACGCAGATCTTCGCGCAGTCATGGAGCGCGGCGGAATATCCGCAATCGGCATTGGTGAAGGCGACGGTGAGGACAGGGTAGCCAAAGCGGTATCGCAGGCGCTTGCAGTCCCGCTGCTTGACATCTCCGACATGTCCGCCACATACGGTGTGCTTATACACATTGTAGGTGGAGAAGACCTGACACTCGAAGAGGTCGCGGTCACAGGCGAGTTAATCATGGACAAGGTCCCCAACACAAAGAGAGTTATCTGGGGAGCAAAAGTCGATGACCAGCTCACAGGCAGAGTACGTGTAATGGCAGTCTTGACAGGTGTCAAGAGCCCATTCATGGAAGGCCAGTAAGGTTCAATGTGATGTGACATTTCACATCACACAAATTTTTTCTTTTTTGTTTGACAGCAAATACATACGTTTTTTGCTAACTTTCGCATATATCTCATCCGAGGACGATGAGTTCGATTTCGACAGAAACAAGTAATGAAAACCAGCTCACGGTTGAGGAGTATGTGCGCTACATCAAGATAAAAGACAAAATCCAGGAGATTATAGATAATTCAAATTTAAAAGAAGCTCTGCGGGATGCTGAAGACTCTTTGAATGGGCTCGAAGTAGATTTAATTGTTAAATACTCAGTCCAAAAGAAATAATCTTATACACCTGTCTTGAACCGGAGTATCGCCGCTATCCCGCCGAATGCCGTGAGAAGCTGGTTCCCTTCCTCAAAATCACTTGAAATAAAAGCGGTGTTAGTTCCCATCTGGTCTGCTATGGCTGAAAGCTCCTCCACGATATCCACGGATTCTGCGACTTTAAGGCTTGACCCGCATTTCTTGCAATTACCGGGCTGGTATTCATCATCCCCGAGTTTTTTAGTCATGGTTTTCTTCTCCTCAAAACCGCAGTTGCCGCATTTTATGGTGAGGCGAACTTTGCGGAGTTGATCTGAAAGCAAAAGCGTATCCACAGACCCCATCTGCAGGTTCTTCCTGACCTGTTCTTCCCCATATGAGGCAAGACCTGTATCGTTTACCAGTTCTTTTAAGAAACGCTCAGCTATTTTCTTTTCCTGTACAACCTCGACATTCTGCAGGGCTTCGCCAAGTTTATCGAAAAGCTCGTTCAGGCCCGATTCATCAGTATAAGCAACATCAAAAAGACCCAGGATTTTTTTCTGTATCTCGTGATGAAGGAATTCACCGCTTTCGAATTCCTCTTTGGTGGGCGACGGCCCGCCTATGAAAACACCCTCAAAATCCTTCTGGTCAATCCCGAGGAAGACTTCGCTTGCAGCGTCAGCTATGCGGGTATAGAATTCATTGATCGCAATGAGACGGAGCTGCTGAAACCTGTGCGAACTCTGGCCGCCTTTTCGCTGCTTTCCCGGGACATTGGAAGTGAGGTGAGCCATTACTTCGATGTGCTTGCCGCGAAGCACCCCCACAGTCGCCTCGCGCCTGTCAAGAACAAGGAGGCCGTAGGTTTTTTTCTCATGCAGCATATCCTCAAGCGGTGTGAGCAGGAATGATGAATCGCAGTGGTACTTGTAGGATACCAGAGGGTCAGGCGGTTCGATTATGTATGTCTCCATATCGGTTTTGTTAGCGCCTATATCCACGGCGCCGCAGAAAATCACAACGCCGCTCTCGGGCGCTTTTGGTATCAGCTTGAGCCTTGAAAGCAGCGATTCGATTGCGCCTGTTACGTTCTGTCTTGTCACTCTTGATTTGATATTGGACGCCTGGCCGAATTCTTCCCTCAGCTGTGCGGCTACCTCATGTATCTGCTTGTCGTGAGGGATATACAGCGAGATAAGTTCCGTACCTCTTCCGCGTTTGCTGCGCAGAACCTCAAGAGTCCTTTTGAATTCGTATTTTTTATGTGCGTCTGATTCGACCATTGGATTATGCTACCTCATCGATTTTGAGTCTTTCATATCGGCTAATATAGATAAATGTTAAGTCAACTATTTTCTATTCTTGCGCCGTCGTTATTCGCCTTCGTGGTAAATACCCGTCCTTTCTCCCCCAAAAATTCCTTTGCTATTTTCCCAAGGTTCCTTGCATCCTCGCCGAATGCGTAAACTGTTGGACCGAAAGAACTCATGCCTGCGCCGTATGCGCCCCCATCTCTTAACGCCTCCATCAATTTTAGAGAAACAGGCTGGAGTTCAACTTCCCGTTTCTTAAATCCAATCTCCTGGATTGAGTTGATGCTTTTCCCGAAAGTCACTATATCCTCCTCTATTAGCGCAGGAAGCATTTGCATAAGGATAATGTGTGAGAGCGTCTCAACTTCGGGCAGCGGCACAGGGCATTTTTCCCTGAATATATTTACCTCTTTTTTGCTTGACGCCCCTTTCTGCTCCGGTATTGCAACAACGATATCCCAGTCCGGGAAGTCTTTTCTCAATAACACCGGCGCAGGAGGAAGTTTACTTGCGGCTGATGGCAGGAAAGCCTTCTTCTCGGTGAATTTATGCCCGCCGTCGAGTATGAAGCCGCCTTTTTCAAAAGCAGCCACACCGATGCCGCTTGTGCCGCCCCTGCCCACTTTTATTGCCAGGTCATACACGCTCAAGCCGAGATTGCAAATCATGTTCACAGCCATGCCAGCGGCAAGAGCGGCCTGCGTGCCAGAGCCAAGACCGATATGAGAAGGATAATCTTTTTCTATGCTGATGTGAATTCCTTCGCCCGCAGGCAGGAGTAAAGCGGCGCTGGTTCTCATTCGTTCAATATGCTCGCCGTTCCCTGTTATTTCGAGCGTGTCGGATTTTTCAACTTTGATGTCGATAACGGGCTCATCAAGCGTAAGCCCGATGCCGCCGTCCACTCGCCCGATGCTTGCGTTCATGTCGATAAGAGTGATATGAAGGCGCGATGGGGTGGTTATTTCAAACATATATTTTTACTTTAATTTATTACCACAAATACCTAGCGAACAAATCTGCGTTCATCTGTGTTTATCTGCGGTTCGTTATTCTAGTGCACAATCTTCGCAATATCCATCTCAAGTATATCCTCTGCGCCGAGGCTCTTGAGTTTCGGTATAAGTATATTTATCTCGCTCTTGCTTACCACGGTTTCCACCGCGTAATAATCAGATTTATAGAGTTTCGAGACTGTGGGTTTTTTCATGGCAGGAAGCCCGCTCACCACTGCGTCAAGTTTGGACTCGGGGACATTCATAACAATATAAACCTTGCCGCGCGCTTCAAGTACCGCCTGAAGGAGGATTTTTATCTCCTCTATTTCCCTGCGCTTCACCGGGTCTTTCCATGATTTCTTATTCGCAATGAGCTTCGTATTAGATTCAAGAATAACATCCACGATTTTTAACCCGTTCTTGCGCAGGGTTGAACCAGTCTCTGTCAGATCAACAATCACATCAACAAGTTCGGGGACTTTTGCTTCAGTTGCGCCATACGAATAGCGGATATCCACCTGGATCCCAAGGTTATCGAAGAACCTCTTCGTGAGTTTGGGATATTCTGTGGAAACCCTGCTTCCGGGTTTGATATCTTTTGCTGTTTTGACGTCCCGTTCATTCGGAACGGCGACAATGATTTTCACGATTCCCTCTCCCATTTTGCTGTAAAACATATCTGCGACTTCAACTACGTCGGCATCCGACTCCATTACCCAGTCCTTGCCTGATATGCCCAGGTCAAAGTAACCCTCCTCAACGTATTTTGGGATTTCCTGGGGTCGCAGGATTTTAACTTTTCGAATCCTCGGGTCTTTCACGGTCGGGTTATACTCGCGGTCAGTCTTCCTTATCTCAAGGTCTGCCTGTTTGAACAAAAGAAGAGTCTGCTCTTCAAGACTGCCTTTTGGGAGAGCGATATCAATCATAATACCCCCTTAACATGAATTCACTGATTAAAAGCTTTACTGACTTTTAACGCTCTTACCCGCCTTTTTTGATTTATTAAAAACAATCTCAAGAATTCCGTTCTTCAAAGCTGCTTTCATGCCGGTTTTATTGACTCTTGCGGGCAATTCTATCGAATCTATTACACTTTTTTCAGGGTTATTTGCGGTAATTTCAAGCAGCCTTCCTGAACCTGCGAGTTTAACATTCTTCAGTTCCATTCCCGGAATCCCGATTATCGCATGGACTTTTTCATCGGTTTCAAGTATGTCCACAGGTGTTTTCGCGGGTTTTCGAAAGCCGATATTCCCATCGCCTGGAACCATAAGCGGAAACAGGTTAATCGAAATATTGATATTTACAGGTATATTCTCGGGAATATCCGCATCATCGATTTCCTCCATGAAATTATCCAGGGCTTCTTCCAGTTGCTTCAGGAACTCATCAAAATCCGTTCTTTTTTTCATTTTTACTTTCCTTTTTTTGTTTTTTCTTTATCGATGGTTTTTGTAAAATTTGTCATCGCTTCGTATTGTTTTAAATCCCATGGAGTAGGTCTCACAATATTAAAAGCTTTTTCGAAATGCTCGTTTTTAATCCTTATTTCAAGGGCTTCTCTTTTTACATCCTCTCTTTCCATGCCAGGTTTTATGCAATCCCGGAGAGCAAGTATCGCGGCTTCACGACATATTGCTTCAATATCGGCGCCCACATATCCTTCAGTTCTCCTGGCAAGCTCCTTTATATCGACCTCGTCAGATAACGGCTTTCCTTTCAGGTGAATCTTCAATATCGCTTCTCTCTCCGCTAAATCAGGTGGCCGGATGTATATAAACCGGTCAAAGCGCCCCGGTCTTAGTAAAGCCGGGTCAACCATATCCGGGCGGTTTGTCGCAGCAATCACTACCACGTTTTTGAGTTCCTCAAGCCCGTCGAGTTCTGTGAGTATCTGGCTCACTACCCTCTCGGTCACACCGGTATCAAATGCGGCGCCGCGCGGGGGAACTATGGAATCTATTTCGTCAAAGAAAATGATAGTCGGGGCAGCCTGGCGGGCTTTCCTGAATGTTTCCCTGACCGCCTTCTCCGATTCTCCCACATATTTGCTAAGGAGTTCAGGCCCTTTGATACTTATGAAATTCGCCTGGCTTTCCGTAGCCACGGCTTTTGCAAGCATGGTTTTTCCCGTACCCGGAGGCCCGAAAAGCATCACTCCTTTCGGGGGCTGAGTATGGATGGCTTCAAACGCTTCAGGATATTTTAGCGGCCATTCGACAGCTTCGATGAGTTCCTGTTTTGCCTGGTCTAGCCCTCCTATCTCGTTCCACCTCACGGCAGGCACTTCGACAAATACCTCCCGCAGTGCAGACGGCTCGATAGTCTGAAGCGCATTCTGGAAATCATTTCTTGTCACTACGATTTTTTCCATGATTTCAGGAGGGATTTCCTCTTCGATGTTGATCTTGGGTAGTATCAGGCGGATTGCATGCATAGCTGCTTCCTTGCACAGCGATGAAATATCAGCGCCCACGAAACCATGCGTCATGTCGGCTATTTCGCGGAGTCCCGTTTCCTCGGACATATCCTCGGCAAGCGGCATACCACGGGTATGAACCTGAAGAATTTCAAGCCGCCCGATCCTGTCCGGGATTCCTATCTCAATCTCGCGGTCAAATCTTCCGCCGCGGCGAAGCGCAGCGTCTATCGCGTTTGGCCTGTTCGTGGCTGCAATAACTATCACCTGCCCGCGCTTTTTCAAGCCGTCCATCAACGATAGCAGCTGCGCCACAACGCGCCGTTCCACTTCGCCTGTGACCTCTTCTCTTTTCGGGGCGATGCTGTCTATTTCGTCAATAAAAATAATGGTCGGGGCGTTTTTTTCAGCCTCATCGAAGATTTCACGGATGTGCTTTTCGCTTTCCCCGTAATACTTGCTCATTATCTCAGGGCCGCTTATCGAAACAAAATTTGCGTCCGTCTCGTTCGCAACAGCCTTTGCTATCATGGTCTTACCGGTGCCCGGAGGCCCGTGAAGCAGGACGCCTTTTGGCGGCTCTATGCCAAGTTTCTCGAAAAGCTCAGGATGCCGCAGGGGAAGTTCAATCATCTCACGGATAAGCCCGATCTCACGCCGCAGTCCCCCGATATCCTCATAGGTTAGATGTGTGGGGCGCATTTCCAGCTCTTCCATAACCTCTTCTTTCACGACAAGGCTCGTGTTCCTGGCCACAATGACAGGACCGGGCGGCTGGGTTGAAATTACGATGAACGACAACGGGTTGCTCACCGTCTCCACCCGGAGGTGCTGGCCTTTTGTGACGGGTCTTCCTTCAAGGAGGCGGAGCAGGTACTGTGGCCCCCCGACAAGCCGGATTTGCTGTGTTGGCGCAAGAACCACCCGCTTCGCAACCTGTGGCGTGGATTTCTGAAGATAAATCTTATCGTCAATTCCCACGCGGGCGTTTGTCCTGATGTTCCCGTCAATCCTTATTATTTCGGTTCCCAGGTCTTCTGGATAACCCGGCCCGGCGATGGCACATGCTTTTTCCTTGCCAACAACCATGATAATATCGCCGCTCAGGATACCCATTTTCTCCATCACATCGCGGTCTATCCTTGCAATATCCCTGCCAACATCCCTGTGATGGGCTTCGGCGACCCTCAGCATTATTCTTTCGTTCATGTTCTTAAGTTATGTTTGTAATTAATGTTAGATATACTATAAAGATAAAGGCTATTATTTATTTTGCCCCACAGCCCCGGTTTCAATTCTCTTCTTTATCATATACATCTGTACTTTCTTGGCTTTTGCCAGGTGCAAAACCCGCTCAAGACCGGCCCTCTCAAGCGGCTCGATCTTAATGTATCCCCTGTCTGCCGCATCCTTGAAAAGCTCATAGCCAAGGCCTGTTCTTGCAAGTACTGTAGTATAACCTTCGTTTGAGCCTACGCCCCCGAAAGACAGGTCTGATTTTTCGGCTGTTAAATCCGTGCATACCGTGCATGAGCCGCTCCGGATTGCATCGATGTCACCCAGAGGGAAGATGTGTTCCGAATCTGTTTTCACCATGAATTTTCCTTTACGGATCTTCATTTCCGTTACGTTAGAAAGAGGGATATTTTTTGAATCGAGGAATGATTTGAGTCCCTCGTAATAAAAAGTGTCCATGCAGAACAGCCCCAGTTTCAAAATATTTGCCCTCATGAACATATGCAATAACCCGTAGGGGGAATTTTGCATCTTATGAACTGCGTCGATGTTACATGACGGGCCGACAAAAGCTATGGAGCGTGAGCCTCTTTTTACTGCGCTCATCAGCGATTCCATGGTCAATGAATGGACGTATATCGAGCCTGCCGACCGCAGTATATCTTCCCTTGTCTGCGCCACTATCGGTACGGGTTTCCAGGGCTCATCATCGCTTTTCACTGTCACCACAGCGCTGTCGATCAAACCTTCCTCCAGCGCGTACAACAGCATCGAGGTCACAACGCCGCCGTCCTGCCCTTTTACCTCAGGAAGTAAGGTTCTTGCGGTGAAGACATCGCGCACGCTCCCGATAAGGCTTGACTCGGTGGTTATGGTGCGGGGGCACTGGTTGTAGCACACGCCGCATGCGGTGCACGGCCCTTTGAGAGTTGGCTTGCCGTCTACCACTGACAGCACTTCGCAGCTTGCCACGCAGGCGCCGCAGAGGGTGCAGATGCCGGGTTCGATGATTTCGCGCTTGAGTTTGCCGAATGATATTCTCTCTTTGTCCTTCAGGGAACGCCGGACGCGGATTACGCTTTTGTCGAGCTCATCGAATTTCTTTTTGCACTCCTCTGAGCAGAAATAGTACTCTTTGTTTTTGTAGGTGGATTTGAATGGTGTTGTTTCGTCAACGGTTTTTTTGCAGATGGGGTCAATTGCCATTAGATGTTAATTTTATTTGGGAGGTTAAAATGGTTTCTGTAATAGGGCTTTGTTTAAAGAGTCCTTAAATCGCCCTACTTTTCAAACAGTATCGGGGTTCAATCCCCAACCAAAATGTTTCTTGAAAAAGCGCACAGATACTCTGGCACAGGATTTTTAAGAACAGTACATTATCTGGACAATCTTATCCTTGCTTCTCAGATTACCTCTGAACTTCGATTTTATCATTTTGAAGGTCGTTTCCACATTACTTTTCTTATAGTAATGTTTTCGGTTGATGGAATCCCAAAAACCTGTATATCTAATAATTTTTCTCTATAAAATCCATTCCCTCATCTTTTCTAAACCCAAATGTTCTTTCAAGAGGAAGATTAAAGCCCATAACCTCTGGCCTCGTAGCACTAATAATAACATCACCTTCGTATATCCTTTTATTTCCTCCAAGCTCCCTCTTTATTTCAAACACCCATACATATCTATCTAGAAATGCATTAGAAAAATACTTTAATACTTTTTTATTGATAGAATAATCACTAAAATGTTTTCTTTCTTCACCATCAGCCAACCAACTTTTAGCTTTATCAGCTTCAACAAGGATTGGGCGATATTCTTGTTCATCATCGAGTTCAACAACATCCAGAGCTAACTCTTTAGCCGTGGAATAATCAACAGTTACCTCTCGGTAAACAGGCGCAATGGCCTCTATTATGGCATTTTCAATAGGCTCTCCGCCTTTAAGTGGTTCTTGCAGAACTTGATAGGGATATTTACTTACATCATGTACTATCAATCCATCAACCTTCCCTGTATCTGAAATTGTATGACCAATTCCGACCAAAGCATGTGCATCGCTTCCAGAATCCTTAGGCCACCATGGAAGATAGCTCACATCTTTCACACCAATTAATACAGGAATTCCAGATTCTATATATGCATAAATATTTTCAATAGTTGGTTCTATTGAAGAAATCAGTAATTCAGTACTACATTCTGCGCATTTTACCTTACGAAGCGGCTTATTACAATCTCGGCAAAATTGATGACCGTATCTGAACGCTGAATATCCTTCACGTTCTATTATTTGGGTAATTTCATCAGGATTCCAGCCTCTACTTTGCGGGCGTTCAACTCCACCAGTTAGAGTCATCCTGCTTGCATTGAAAGTTAGCTCAGGTACAGTAGGGGGTTTTGTGGACATTATAATCAAAGCCAATCTCACTGCATACTGGGCACATACACCAATTTCTTCTTGAAGTCTAACATAGGGTACACAGTTGATTTCCTCTTGTTCATCTTGTCGAAACAATGCCTTATTCGGATTAAATCGTCTCTTACAGGTTACATAATACCTTGGGGTTTTCATCCAGGCGGGCGGTTTTAGAAAAACTTCTGATATTTCACCAATTGGCGCAAAGTCGATATATCCTTTGTAATCTCCTGAGATTTTTAGATACACTCTATCCACAAAAGGCTGTATTTCTGCCGTGCCAAATTCATGAACAATGTCTATTAGGTCTTTCCTATATTCTTTAGGTATAGAATCAATTTTTTCTTGGAGGGGATGAGGTATTGGAAGCCCTTCTGTTAATATTTTTTCAAGAGTTTGAGCTACAATCCTCAATCCACCAGAAACTTTGTCAAAATGCTCTCTGTACTCTGAATCCCACTCGGTATTATAAACAGGATGCCGTACCGTGCACTCACAAGTAATATCATTCTGCTCACCAAAATAATTTGAACCTAATAAAAGGTCCTTTACATAACTGATGCTACATTTATCAAAATTTTTATGAGATTTACGCATAAACCGGGTTCTTAATCTAAATCTTTTCGAGCAATCTAGTTTCCGTGATTAGACGCTTGCCCATTTGGTCTATTTTCTTAACCAAACCCGTATAATTTACTTTTCCGTTGCTACCAATGAATTCAGTTCTATCAACCAAATGTCGCCTGCCTTTTGCACTGAATCCTGCAACTCTAACAATTTTTCCCATATTTCGCTCCACTTCCAATAATTAATTGGCTCCATCTTTTATAATCTTTGCGGTCAATTCTATCGTTTTGTCTGTTTAGGATAGGTATCAACTTGATTAATTTTCCTTCTATTACTTATACTCTATTTATATCTTACCTATTAATTCTATACTAGATTTGATAATAACTATCATGATTATGATATATATATAATTTTCCTGTGTACATCTTTGAGAATTAAAATTGTGTTTGCCTTTCTACTGCTTTTTTGTTAAAACCACATGTTTTAAAATGAAAATCATTGAGCACAGGAATAATCAGTTGAATCGAAAAAGTTATAAGAGAAAAACGATATATTTAAATACTGTAAGAATTGATGAAGTGGTATTATGATGAGATGTGGCAAAAGTCTTGGAACACTTAATTGGAAAACAGATAAAATATACCTTATGAATTCCAAGAAACCAGAATCATCAAAAAATTTGTTAGATAAAATCAAAAATGGCAAATTTATAAAAGAATAATTTGATTCAGG
>JBGPUU010000012.1:0-40749 GCA_041491305.1 Candidatus Methanoperedens sp. | reverse complement strand
GAAAGCAAAAGCATAAGAATCATATGGTATATTATGAAGGCGCGTGCCGAGGTAGTCTAGCGGCTAAGGCGCAAGCCTGGAAAGCTTGTGGGGCTTTGCCCCTCGGGAGTTCAATTCCCCCCCTCGGCGCCATAATTTTAATATTCCTGACATTGTAAAAAGCCTGAAATATCACTTAATGATATTCCTTATTTTCAATTTTTTTATAAAAGTTGATTTGTTACGAAAATAAGAATTGTGATAATTCCGTTAATTATCGAACTCACCAGGAGAAAAAAATTTTTCTGACATCCTCTTATTCTGATAGATACTCTGTCATGCCTGAGGCCTCTGTATTGAGATGATTTTATATGCAAAATTGAATGTCCCTGTTGAACTATTTGGCTTCATCCAATTTATACATCAAGAGACTTGCTAGAAAAATAAAATGCGTTGCTCTTTCTACGCTGATGGTAAGATTACCATGAGCTTTTGGATTTCTAATTCCAGTCATAGCACCAGCAAAAATAGACATATATCCATTTTGAATATTTTTCCCTGTTTCAGAGGAGAGGTCATCTAAACTAATAATAGGATTGTTAATACTAAACGCATTATTCATGAGATCTGCTCCATCCAACTCTTTTCCTATTTTGGTTTTTACTATTCCTTTAACACGATTGTTAACTTCCTTAAAAGCAGATTCCACTGCATCAGCGTAATGTCCATCTTCAAACCTTTTCTTAGCGACACTTACTATACTGTTGTGAATCGTACTCCAAAAATTAGATGAGGCAACGTTTGATTCTACAATATCCCAGGCTAAGTTCCATATTCGTCCGTCTTTCGTAAAACTAAATTCTGTACCACAACTTCCACATTTTTTTTGTTTTACTATTTTTAAGCGTAACTCCTCATCATCATCGAATGTTCCTTGGGGGCTTCCGCAGTATGTGCAATAAGCTAATAATTTTTCCATTTTTACCTATTATTCCTTTTTTCTATATTTGTAATCAATTTTTGTTTGGAACCTTATATTTCTCTTCATCGACCATATAACCATCATTATCAAATAGCTTCAGATGTTTAATCAACGACTTTTAAAAAACCGAAAAATTTGCTCTAAACATCTATACAATGAAAAGACATCCCAGATACAAGCACCCTAAAATAAAAAGGATGGTATTCTACTACCCTAACGTTTATGCGATTGTTCATTATCGGACATTCTTGACAATCGTGGTTGTTCATTCCTTGTTTACTTCGTGCTTCAAGTTTGTCGTATCAATTAAGTTGCCAATTTGATATAAGCAATTACCTTGAAGGCTTACTTTTTAATGTGCAAGCTTCGCAGAGCGACTGTTGTGAAACAACCCTGGAAAGCTTGTGAGGCTTTGCCCCTCGGGAGTTCAATTCTCCCCCTCGGCGCCATGATTTTAAAAAGTTCTTGATAGGACAAAAGAACCTGTCTGATGCGACAATAAAAAACAGTAAAAATCAACAGTAAAAACAGTACATGGAAAATCTAACCTATATTCCTTAAAGAAATAAAATTGGAGCCAGCCTTTAAGCCTGGCCGAGTTCAACCAACTCTATAATGGCAGGGGCGAGAACTATTTTGAAAGAGTTACTTTCGATATATAGTTTCTCTATTGTTTTGCCTATAAAACCTGCTTTTAATAGTTTTACTCTTTCTTCAGCGGTTTCTAAAATTCTGCTCATTTTTTACCTCTATCGACGGTCTGGATTTTTTTTACTGCCTTTCACAAAAATCCGACATAGCATTAAGGGCAGCAATCAATTATAAACATAAAGATAGTTTTTGAGTTTTTGAGTTTTCCATATAGTTTATCCTCAGTTTTTAGTTTTTTAATATAATTTAATATGGTTTTTCATTGTTTACAAACAGCTGAATTTATGATAAAACTATTTTAATAGATTATAATACCAAAATAAGCCATATAAAAAACTTATTTTCTAAAAAATCCCATAAAATTCTTCAAAAGCATAAGCCATGAGAAAATATAAGTTGCTTGTTAAATTATGGTTAAAAGCGGAAAAAGAAGCCTTAAAATTTACTGTCGGTTTATTGTCGGTGTTACTGTCGATTCAAGGTGAATTTATTAAATCTTCTCATCATTTTATTCCATATACCTATCATTTCAGAATCCATTCTCGTGTAGAATCCATTCTCGCAAAATTATTTATAGAACCACAAACACTTAGAATCATTCTCATTCGGAGGTATTTATTATGGCAGGACAATTAAGCGGACAGCCAATTATCATTTTAGACAAAGACAAAACAAGGACCCAGGGAAGAGACGCTCTCGGATTCAATATCTCGGCAGCAAAAGCCGTAGCCGATGCGGTCAGGACCACACTTGGCCCGAAAGGCATGGACAAAATGCTTGTAAACCAGGTCGGCGATGTGGTAATTACCAATGATGGCGCAACGATTTTACGTGAAATGGATATCAAGCACCCGGCAGCCAAAATGATGGTTGAGGTCGCCAGGACGCAGGAAGATAAAGCCGGCGATGGGACAACAAGCGCTGTCGTACTTTCAGGAGAACTCCTAAGCAAAGCTCACGCCCTTGTTGAGCAGGGCGTTCATCCCACGACCATTACGAGAGGTTACAGTCTTGCAGCCGAAAAGGCACTCGAGATCCTGGATGAACTTGCTATTGACGCATCCGATGAAGTCCTTGAAAATATCGCAAAAACTGCGCTTACGGGAAAAAGCGCAGACCTTGCCCTTGATTCACTTGTCCAGTTATGCGTACAGACCGCCAAATCGATTAAAGAAGGGGGCAAAGTGAATGTGAAGGAGAACATCAATATCATCCACCAGCGAGGCGGCAGCATAAAAGATACAAAATTCGTTCACGGGCTTGTTATCGATAAAGCAAGAGCGCATAAAAATATGCCCAAGAAAGTCGAGAACGCAAGAATCGCCATCCTTGATACGGGAATCGAGGTCGAAAAGACACAGGTCAAGTCAACTCTTAAAATTTCATCTCCCGAACTTCTCTCGGAAGCAAGGCTTGAAGAAAGCAAACTCGTTGAAGAAAGAGTGGAAGCGCTTGCAAAAAGCGGCGCCAATGTAGTATTCACTGAAAAAGGCATCGACGATATAGGAATGCATTACCTTAAAAAGAAAGGTATTTTTGCAGTGCGAAGATGCAGCCAGGAAGAAATCAAGAAATTAGTAAAGGCAACCGGGGCACGCATTGTATCGAAAGTGGACGGCGTTGAAGAGGCAGACCTTGGAAAAGCGGCGCTTGTCGAAGAGCGCGGCGTTGGCAATTATAAGATGGTTTATATTGAAGGATGCGACAATCCCAAAGCCGTATCCATCCTGATTTTCAGCGGCGCCGAACATGTAGCTGATGAAATCGAGCGGGCGCTTGATGATGCGCTGCGCGTGGTCGGCGTTGTAATCGAAGACGGCAAGATCGTGGCCGGCGGCGGTTCGCCTGAAATCGAACTTGCAACACGGCTCAGGAAGTACGCAAACACATATGGCGGAAGGGAACAGCTTGCAATAATGGCTTATGCTGATGCGCTTGAGGAAATACCAAAAGGTATAGCCGAAAATGCAGGTCTTGATGCAATCGATATCATCGTAGACCTCAGGAACAGGCACAATAAAGGCGCGAAAACAGCCGGGTTAAATGTATTTACCGGCAAAGCTGAGGATATGCTTGAACTGGGAGTAGTTGAGCCGCTCCGCGTGAAGACACAGGAAATCAAATCTGCGACCGATGCCGCAATAATGATTCTTCGCATAAACGATATCCTGATGGCAAAAGAAACCGGCATGATGGATGTCAAACCCGAACATACGGCTGACTTTTATGATGGTATCCAGGCCCCTGATGTTGGAGAAGACTAACATTAAAATAGAATAAAGCTTAAAATAACACATAATAACTCAATGAGGTTTGGTGTTAGTATGAGTTGCATGAATTGAAAAGCTGATTTTTTCAATGCGGAGCTGTTTAATTTTGAATAAAAAGAACACGAATAAAGAAGAAAAACAAACCAAAGAAGATGAAATTGAATCTTCCGCCTGCGAGGTCGCAGAAGAAATCAAAGCTCCGGAACCTGAAGAAAAAAAAGAAAAAAACCTGGGGAAAGAACTGGATATAATAAATAAACAACTCGAAGAAGAAAAAGACCGGTATCTCCGTCTCAATGCAGATTTTGACAATTTAAGGAAACGTACCCTTAAAGAAAAAGACGAATTCATGAAATATGCGAATGAGAAGCTCATACTGGAACTGGTTGATGTTTATGAATCCCTTGAACGTGGTATTGAAAACGCAAAGAAAGCAAACGATAAAGACAAGTTAATCGAGGGAATGGAGCTGGTGTATAAACAATTCAGGAATGTTCTTGAAAAAAACGGACTGACCCCGATTAAAGCTGTGGGAGAAAAGTTTGACCACTACAAACACGAAGCGATGATGCAAACAATTACTGATGAATGTGATGAAGGTATAATCCTTGAAGAATTTGCAAGGGGTTACATGTTGAACGGGAAGGTCATTCGTTATTCTAAAGTAAGGGTATCGAAAAACAAACAATCGGAAGAAAATATTGAAGAAATAGAAGGAAAAATAGAATGAGGTGAAATAATGGCTAAGATAATAGGAATAGATTTGGGTACAAGCAATTCAGCAGCAGCGGTTATGCAGGGAAACAGGCCGGTAATAATACCGAGCGCGGAAGGGATATCCCTCGGGGGCAAAGCATTTCCGTCATATGTAGCATTCACAAAAGACGGGCAGAGATTAACAGGAGAGCCTGCAAGGAGGCAGGCAGTGACAAATACTGAGGGCACGGTCACGGCTTTCAAGAGAAAAATGGGTACGGATTACAAATACAACCTGCGCGGAAAGGATTACAGGCCGCAGGAACTTTCGGCTTTTCTCCTGCAGAAGATAAAACAGGACGCTGAGGCTTTCTTAGGTGAGAAGGTAGAAAAAGCTGTAATAACGGTGCCTGCATATTTCAATGATAACCAGAGACAAGCGACCAAGGATGCCGGGGAGATAGCCGGCCTTGAAGTTATCAGGATAATCAATGAACCCACGGCTGCAGCCCTTTCTTATGGTCTTGATAAAGAGGGCGACCAGAAGATAATGGTGTTTGACCTCGGAGGAGGCACCCTTGATGTTACAATAATGGAACTCGGAGGGGGGGTTTTTGAAGTAAAATCCACTTCGGGCGATACGCAGCTTGGCGGCACTGACATGGATAACAGGATTGTGGATTACATTGCGGAGGAGTTCAAAAAAGAACACGGCATCGACCTGCGTAAAGACAGGGTTGCAAACCAGAGACTGCGTGACGCTGCCGAGAAGGCAAAAATCGAGCTTTCCACAACCCTCACCACAGAAATCAACCAGCCCTTCATAACAGCAGATGTCAGCGGCCCGAAACACCTGACTATGACCCTTACCCGGTCTAAACTCGAAGAAGTCATAAGACCGGTAATCGACAGATGTAAAACGCCTGTGGAGACTGCATTAAAGGATGCAAAATTAACGCCTGACGGTATTAAGAGGGTAATCCTTGTTGGCGGGCCGACCCGGATGCCCATAGTACAAAAATTCGTCGAGGAATATGTAGGCAAAAAAGTGGAAGGGGGCGTTGACCCGATGGAGTGCGTGGCTATGGGCGCGGCTATCCAGGCGGGTGTGCTTGCAGGTGAAGTTAAAGATATTTTGCTGCTTGACGTTACACCGCTCACTCTCGGTATCGAGACGCTGGGGCATGTCATGACAAAGCTCATAGACAGGAATACAACAATACCCACAAGAAAAAGCCAGATATTCTCGACTGCTGCGGAAAGCCAGACAACCGTGGAGATACATGTTCTCCAGGGCGAGAGGGCGATGTCGTATGATAACGTGACGCTGGGCAGGTTTAACCTCGTGGGCATACCTCCTGCGCCGCGCGGAATTCCGCAGATAGAAGTCACTTTTGACATAGACGCGAACGGCATACTCCATGTAACTGCAAAAGACATGGGAACAGGCAAGGAGCAGAAGATGACGATTACCGCGCCTCTGAAGATGGCTTCCGATGAAATCGACAGGAAGATAAAAGATGCCGAGA
The DNA here is from genome assembly GCA_041491305.1 of Candidatus Methanoperedens sp. Taxonomy (GTDB): domain Archaea; phylum Halobacteriota; class Methanosarcinia; order Methanosarcinales; family Methanoperedenaceae; genus Methanoperedens. The sequence continues at coordinate 34,642 of JBGPUU010000012.1, read as the reverse complement.
AATATGCAGATGAGGACAGGAAACGGAAAGAAAAGGTCGAAATCCTGAACCAGGCTGATACGCTGGTATATACAACCGAGAAGACCCTGAAAGAGCTCGGGGATAAAGTCAGCAATGATCAGAAAGCCAAAGTCGAAAAGGCACTTGAGGCAGCAAAGGAAGCTATGAAGAGCGAAGATGTGGAAAGGATAAAATCCGCAATCGAGGAACTCACCAAGGAAATGCATGCGATAAGCACTATATTATATCAACAGCAGGCGCAGCAGCAGACTGAGCAGAAAGGACAGCAGGAAGCACCGAAGGATGAAACGAAAGATGAGAAAGTTACGGATGCGGAATATAAGGTAGTTGATGACGATAAGAAGTAATCCGCATTCTTAAAAAACCAATGGGGTGTCCATACCCCCATTTTCACTTTTTAAACAGGACATATCTTTTTTACATTCCAGGTCATTATAACCGCAAATCATGGCTACTAAACGCGACTACTACGAAATTCTCGGCGTGGATAAAAAAGCATCTGCGGATGACATAAAGACAGCGTACCGCAAACTTGCGATGCAGTACCATCCGGACAGGAACAAAGCCCCTGACGCGGAGGAGAAATTCAAGGAAATATCGGAAGCCTATGCCGTACTGGAAGACCAGACCAAACGCCAGCAGTACGACCAGTTCGGTCATGCAGGCATAGATATGAGGTACTCGCAGGAAGATATTTTCAGGGGTGCGGCTCCGGATATTGAAGATATTTTAAGGGATTTCGGTGTAGGCGGTTTCGGGCGCGGCGGAGGCGGAGGGGGACGGGGAGGGAGCATTTTTGATGCCTTTTTCGGCGGCGGGGGAAGGCGCGAAGGTCCGAGACGCGGGTCTGATATCCTTTATGAATTGCCCATAGATTTTGAAGAAGCGGCCTTCGGGAAAACCGTGGATCTTGAAATCCCAAGGATTGAGACGTGCAATGTATGCCATGGAAGCGGGGCAAAACCCGGTACATCACCCAAGACGTGTCCTTCGTGCCGCGGCACAGGGCAGGTGAGCAGGACCCAGAATACCCCCTTTGGCAGGTTCATGACGACCTCGACATGCGGGACATGCCGGGGAAGCGGACAGGTAATCGATGCCCCGTGTACCACATGCCACGGCTCAGGAACAGTGCAGGGGCGCCGCAAACTGGAAGTGAAAATCCCGCCCGGCGTTGATACGGGTTCAAGGCTCAGGGTTCCGGGCGAAGGCGAAGCAGGGGGAAAAGGCGGACCACCCGGCGACCTGTATGTAGAAATGAATGTCAGGCCGCATGATATTTTCTCACGCCATGACGATGATATATTAATGGAGGCTACCATCACATTCACGCAGGCTGCGCTGGGTGATGAAATAATAGTGCCAACGCTTGAGGGCAAGGCAAAAATGAAGATTCCGGCAGGCACACAGAACGGGAATGTATTCCGCCTTCGTGGTAAAGGGTTCCCGAGCCTTCATATTTCAGGGAAGGGGGACCAGCTTGTTAAAATAAAGGTAGATGTCCCGACAAAGTTAAATGACAGGCAAAAACAGTTGCTCCGGGAGTTTGCAGAGGCAAGCGGTGAGAAGGCAAGGAGCAAGGGAATTTTTGAAAAAGTCAAAGAGCATATTTAAGCGTGCCTTTAAGAACGCTCTTCAGTTTTTGAGTCAAGATATGATTCAACGATTGATTTGACAAAATCAGTAAACTCCTGATGGGAATCAAGGTCAAAACTACGTAAATGTGATTGAAATGCGGATTCTGCTATTTTTTTTATCAGCCCGTTACATATGCTGCAAAGGTAAGCTCTCCGACCATCATTATATTCAACGCTGATTAATGTCTCTTTTTTATCAAGGGATTCTTTCGTCCTGCGCATATGTGGCATCTTATTTCTTCCATAATTCAATCATTTGAATTTATGCTTATTAAGTTCTTTGGGAGCTGACTTTTTGCATTTTATAGATATATTTGCGTTCTTAATTTTTCAGGCGCATAGGAAAATATATTATAGATTAGTACTGAATTGCACTTTACACTTGTATATTTAGGTTTCAGTTGGATAAATATGAAAAACAATTGGTTCAATTCATTTATTGGTCTAATTAAATTTTGAGAGTGAGAATTTATGATAGAGAGGCGCGTAAGTATTGGTCTTTTAATCATAGCTCTGGCTATTGCCACTTATTATATTTATGAATCTAAATCCGAGCTAAATATAGCTTTAAGAAATTATTCAACCGAAACTCCAGAACTGCACAAATCAGTATTATACGGTTCTGTTGAAGATATTGAGAACCTGATAGACGAAGGTGCTGATATCAATGTTAGAGATATACATGGTGAGACAGCATTGATGATTGCTTCACGAATGAATAATATTGAAATAATGAAAGTTTTGATGGATGCTGGAGCTGATGTCAACACAAAAAACAATGTTAATGAGACAGCATTAATTATCGCATCACAATTTAACAGGATTGACATTGTGAAGGTTTTAATAGCGTCTGGCGCTGACGTCGATATGAAAGACAATCAGGGATTCACGGCATTGAAGTACGCATCGTTAATGACAAATATCGAGGTAATGAAAGCCGTTATAGCAGCAGGAGCCAATATTAATTCGACAGACAATAAGGGCTATACAGCATTCATGGACGCATCATTAAGGAACAATACCAAGTCTGTAGATGTTCTCATAGCTGCTGGGGCTGACGTTAATACTATTCCTGATTCAGATTCAGAAGTCCTTATCAAGATCGTTCAGACGATAGTCCAAAGCAATAGGTCAAAGGAATAAGAAAATTGTGGCATCGAAGTAAAGTTAATTTTTTCAGCAGTCTCCGTATCAAAAGCACATAAGGATTTCCCATGTTAAACGATAGGTAAATGATCTAAGTATCATGAAAATGAATAGATCGCCCACGGGTATAATTCCTGCTGGCATTGAGGGCAATTCGTTTGTAAGATTGAGAGATTCATTTTTCTATTACAACCTGGACAGAATGAATTTTTATTTTTTATTTTAATCAAAATATAAGTTAATAATGAAAAAATAGGGAAAAAAACAATAAAAAGAGACCTATTCTGAAGAGTTTCTACAAAATAATATTTATCTATGATAAACAATAACGAGGAAAGAACTGAAACCAATATAAAATTTTTTTCAGCGTCCTTTTTATTAAAACTTGTTCTTATCAGAATTGAAGAAAATATCAGAATATAAAGCAATACAAGTGAAAAATCAAATGCATATTTAAACTGTAAAGCGACGATATTTAAAAAATCGCTTATTAATATGTTGAGTTCATCAAGGGAAATATAAAGTGTTGAATATTCTATCAATACATTAATCATCCAACCCAAACTAAATGCCAGTGAAAATTTTATTACGTACAGAGCAGTGGCTGATGAAAAATATTTTTTATTATTCATAAAAATGTCTTGTATACTCAATTTATGAAAACTTGAGCTCACAGGCAACATCAAAATGGGAAAAATGAAAATAGCCATGGCTCTTAAAAAAAGAATATTCATTTCTCCATCTGATTGATAATTTTGGTTAGACATAGAAGCATCCCAATAAGATGAAGATAATGAAAACGTCCAGGTGGTTAGTTCAATTAGCCCCAAGAAAAAACCAATGCTGAATGCAACCCATAAACTTGGAATAAATAAACTTCGGTTATTTTCCAAGACCTGAATTCTTTCATTAATATGAGGGTGAAATTTTTTTAGTATTTCAAATCTCGAATACTGCTCTACTCCACTTTCTTCCAAAGTTTTTACGATCATTTCAGGAGACTTTTCCAATTCGAGAACTTTTGCATCAGCATAAAACTCTTTTGTTCGAATTATCTGGTTCCTCAATACATAGATAATTCCTAAAAAAAATAGAAAATAAAGAAGAATTCCACCATACAATGACACGCTTTTCCCAAGATTAATTGCTGAGATTATGTAATCCATATCATATCCCGAAAGAATCCCGAAGTAAAAAGTGCCCAAGATAAGATATATTTTGTGTAATATAAAAATTCCATACAATATTGACAGTGTTAGAAAAATGGATCGCCATGTAGAATTTGCAAGGTAAGTTTTTTCAACATCCCTATTAACTATATGACCCATTTCATGAAGGTAAATTGATTTGAAAGCATTGATATTTTTCCGAAAAATTTTAATCAAACCGCCTGGTAAGCCAATAAACATTTGACTTTTTGCTCCGAATGTAAAGGCGGACTTCGATGTGTCCAATGGTTGAACCATTAACGTAGGTTTCTTCTCTGTTGATAAATATTCCTCATGAAGCTTTTCAATATATTCGTGATGCTCAGGATACTTTTTTTTGTCAAATTCCTTTAATTTTGCATCTTTTATAATTTTTTTAGGGAATTTTTTATAATCCCAGTAAATAAAAAGAGGTATAAAAGAAATCATCGGAATGACAATCAACAATCTTAGAAAAAGTGTTATCTCAACGCCAGCCATTTCTACATGATAAATGACAAGCCCAAATATTAAAGCCCATAAAGAGGGCATTATAATACCAATAAAAACTAATAAATAGAACCGTGCATCAGTCTCAGAAATATATACAAAAGGATTTAAGCGAATTTTATTATTGTTCATTGAATCCCATAAGAGTCAACTTTCCAATAATAGAATCAGCATAAAAGGTTGCTTTTTGTTCATCCATTCCCGATGATAAAGCATTCTTGAATACATAATCCCTCATTTCCTTAATTTTTTCATTTGAGGTATGAACCTCTTTTCCTCTTATTTTTTCTTTGATATTTTCTTCTAAAGCCTTTGCACCTTCCTTTTTTAGGGATTCGACGCCTGCCTTACCGATATACGCTACAACACCCCAAATAAGCGGAAGAATTGTCGTGGTAACGAATACTTCTCCAATCCCACCGCCAAAACCCAGCAGTTTTTCTTTTTTCTTAGGATCTTTATCCAGAAAAGCATCAGGATTTTTAAGATATTCTTCTTTTATATCATCGAATAAATCCAGTTCATCAGGTGCAACTTCTTTTATGATTTCATAAGAAAGGCGAGACGCCAATTCTTCGCTGCTTTTATCCATTTTTTTCACCACCTTAAACCGCAATCAGATATTTATCAGAGATATTGTTAAAATCTTTCTACATGTGTTTTCTTTATTCTTAGCAACTGATGAAGTATTACCATGATAAAAATTCAGTTTATACTCCATTTTTTTATTATCTCCTTTCCTATAATATAGTATGTGCCATCAGCCGTAATTTCTGCAATCATACCATTTTCAACCATAGTCCCTTGGTTTTGCATTATTTTTAATTATATATAAATCTTTCTGAGAGTGATTATACTTGTGTAAATATAATGTCAAAACTACCATTTTATCTTCAATGTGATATTTATAGTCTTATTCAAGTTTTTTCACATCGCGTTATATGCAATCTGCGTATAAATAAATGAAAAACAAAAGGCTGTGGCCTATAGAGTATTATTTTCTCTCTGTCGTGGATTGTAATGTATTATAAATAAGTGGTGCTTTATTAATGATGTGCGCCTGATTTCAGATTTGAAAATTGTTCCGTACTCCTTTCGCATTCTGCCAGCATGAAATCCCTATCGCCTTCAGTCACAAACCACGTCCTAAGGATGAGGCCTGTATATAGTGTTTTTTGCATAGTGTAAATCCCGACTTTTACCTACTGAACCATGAAAACAACCCGGCGCCCATAGTGGTTTCCACACAAATCCTTGAAATGCGTGAATTCCTATATCCCAAGCAATGTCAGTGACCGTATCCATTCCCCTTTGGGTTCGCGAGTCGTCCCGACCACAAGCCGCTTCATCTTCCCCACGACCTCCACCATACCCCGGGCTTCTATCCGCTCACCAACCAGCGCCTGACCGGCATACGTGTGGGTATAGGACAGCACATAACTTATTTCAGGATGGTCAATTTTGTATATCGCCGGGCTGTCAAATGAAAAATCAGCATTGGTAACTGTAGCTTCGATAGTTTCGCAGCCGATATCCCGCCCCCGCAGACAAGGGGCGATATCCTCCCAGTCCCTGACATAAAGCAGGTCAAAATACGTGCCGTCCACCATGCCCCTGTTCCCTTTCCTGATCTCATGCCTGAGGAATTCATCAAAAGGCAGCTCAGGCTTGCGTTTCTTATAAATTTCATGCCACATCTCATCGCTTATTTCCGTGATGGGATTTTTTTCTATTTTTGCCCGTGCAATAATATCACGCGCTTTGAACCATGAACTCCCGTATACGATGAAATCAATATCCGACGATTCGTTTTCAAGTCCTGCAAGAAGCGAGCCCGTGACTCCCATTTTATCAAGCGGGATAGCTTTCAGCGCGTTCACAATAGCCTTTACTTTACTGTTTTTCTTCACCAGCTCAGGCAGCCTCTCATTCGGCGCCAGTATCTGCTTAACCGAATCCCAGGGAATAATATGGACATCGTTCACCCACTCAGGGCGCTCTTTTTTCATAAACACGAACGCATCATCAAAATCAAGTTTGCGGTATTTTTTATCTTTCCCTCTTTTACCTTCAGGATCGGGTACATACCGCAGGATTGAACGGATGCCTCCTTCATGGCAATAATCCGCAACTGCAAATATCCAGTCATCATGTGTGATTATAAAATCCCGCAGGCGTGTTCTTAACATCTTTTACTCTACTGATTCGGGTTTATATAAAGAATATGATTTTGAGTTTGAGAGATGCGATTATATTGCCTGAATATGCGCTGTTCCGGGCAAATCATATATATAAATTAATTTTTCCCAAAATATCCTTACTTTTCGCAAGAAAAAGCCACTTTCAGATTTAATTGATGAAATAACGCGAATTGCATTGCGGCACGAGGATGAACTTTTGCACATCAAGAAATCGCCTTCTCAGGCTGCGCCAAAGAATATCAGCAGGGTAGTAAAAACTGATGCCGGAACTATGGATGATTATGTCTATGTAGAGGATTGATTTGCATCTATCGTTGGTTTTTCATTTGATATAATGAATTAATGTAAGTAGAAAGCCAGTTGCACGGGCTCTGCAACGATTCCGAAGGTATATCAAGCGTAACCTTAAAATAAGAATATACGAATATAAGATTATCTTAGAATAAGGTGAAATTCGATGAGTGAAAATGTCTTATTTGGCAAAGTAACAAAGGCAGGCACAATAACCATACCTAAAAAATTGAGGGTGAAGTACCATATCAAGGTTGGTGATGTCGTAAGATACAAAGATACTGATAACGGTATAAATATTGTACCCTCTGAATTTACGATAATTCCCCCTGATATAAGAGCGATATGGGATGAAGCCGATAAAAAGAATATCAGCATTAAAGAAATAGTGGAAACAGTGAAAGAAGTACGCAAGCAAGTGTATAATGAAGAATATTGAACTTAAATTTTTCATAGATACAACTGTCATTGTTTCTGCAGTGACCGGAAGAAATACCGATGCATGGGTGCTTCTTGAGAGCGGCCGGAGAAAAGTGATTTTGCTTTTTGTTAATGATTTCATTATAAAAGAAATACGTCGGACATTAAAAGTATTGCATTTTTCACAGGAAAATATCAATTACGCAGTTGATTATATTCAGGAATGCTGCACTGTGAGAAGGAATGTCCCGAAAAAAGAGTTTTCAAAATTCAAGATTCAGGATAAGAACGATATTCCGATTCTGGCAGGGGCGGTGCATGAATCGGCAGTGTTGGTGACTGAAGATAGTGCGCTGAGAGATGATGCTAAGGGATATGTTGAGAGTGTAACGCCGGGGGAGGCTTTGAAAAAATTGAGCGATTACTGCTGTAAAGGTAAATTTGAAAAATGATAGACGCGCCGGGGCATGGGAAGATGGAAACAAGAATTACCCAAAAATAAATAGTTTTTTCTTAGAAATCAAATCGTTTTACAGTAAAATATATACCAGCGTCCAACATAGTCCAACATAGTCTAACAAAGGTGAAATAATGCAAAAAATAAGGATGAGCAGAAAAGGACAGGTAGTCATACCTGCAGAAATCAGGAAAAAATATAAATTGAAAGAGGGGAAGATGCTATTTTTAGAAGAAGAAGAGGGTACGATAAAATTAATGCCCGTGGCAAAACTCAGGTCACTTTCCGGCACATGGTCTGACCTTGATCTTGAAGTTGTAACAAAAGAAATTATAGACGATCGCAAGAAGGATAGATGAATACAGTCCTTATAGATACTATGTATATTGAGGCAATACTCATCAAGGATGAACCTCCATATACGGATTTTGCAGATGCTATAGATGATGGAAAAATCATTGTGATATCTTCCACTGTCTCCCTTACGGAATTGATAAAAAATCTGGGTATGAAAGATACAGACAGGATGAAAACCACAATCAGGCAGTTAAAATCATCAGAGATAATTCTTGTTAACGTAACCCAAAAAATTGCGTCACGCGCCGGTGAACTGCGACTGAAATATGATATACCTACTGTTGATTCACTGATAGCGGCGACAGGCATTGTGGAAAATGTCAGGCATATTTTAACAGATGATGATCATTTTGATCCGCTTGTTAATTTAATGAAACCAATTGACATAAAGACGGCTTTGAAACTGGCTAAGTGATATTAGGGGATTGTGAGATTATGGCAGGCGCGGTGGGCATGTGTCTTGCATGTTTCTGATATGAAGTAACCTTTTAATCCCTCACACGCCAATAAAACCTCAGGGAGATATTTTACATGCCAATCCGATTCGACCGTTTCACTATCAAAGCCCAGGAAGCATTTGCAGATGCACAGAACATAGCCCTTGACCGAAACCAGCAGCAGCTTGAAGTAGAGCATCTTTTACTTGCACTCATTAACCAGAAAGAAGGCTTAACGTTCCAGCTTCTCCAGAAACTCGGCGCCAATGTTGCGGGAATAATCTCGCAGCTTGAAGAAGAAATTAACAGCCTACCGCGTGTGGAAGGTGCTGGCGCAGGTCAGATATACATGTCCGCACGATTGAACAACGTCGCAGAAGACGCTTTCAATGAGATGAAAAACCTCCGGGATGAATACCTGAGCACCGAACACCTCCTTCTTGCAATCGCGGATGAGAAAAACGGTATCTCGGGGCGTATCCTGAAAGAGAACGGAGTGTCAAAGGATGCTCTTATGAAATCCCTCAAGGAAGTTCGGGGCTCATCCCGTGTCACAGACCAGAACCCTGAGGCAAAATACGAGGCACTAAAGAAATACGGCCGCGACCTCACCGAACTTGCGGCGCGCGGAAAGCTTGACCCGGTGATAGGTCGCGACAACGAGATACGCAGGGTTCTCCAGGTGCTCTCAAGAAGAACTAAGAACAATCCAGTACTCATAGGCGAGCCAGGCGTTGGGAAAACTGCGATCGCTGAAGGTCTGGCGCTTAGAATATTCATCGGGGACGTGCCTGAACCCATCAAGGACAAAAAGGTAGTGGCGCTTGACATGGGCGCTCTTGTCGCCGGCACAAAGTTCCGGGGTGAATTCGAGGAGCGCCTCAAGGCTGTGATAAAAGAAGTGCAGGATTCGGAGGGGAAAGTTATCCTGTTTATAGACGAGCTTCACACAGTCGTGGGAGCAGGCGCCGCCGAGGGCGCAATCGATGCCTCAAACCTCCTGAAACCCGCACTTGCGAGAGGAGACCTGCGCTGCGTGGGCGCAACAACGCTTAATGAGTACCGCAAATACATCGAAAAAGACCCTGCGCTTGAGAGGAGGTTCCAGCCCGTCCTCGTAGGAGAACCAACGGTGGATGAAACCATATCCATCCTTCGCGGCCTCAAGGAAAAATACGAGATACACCATGGTGTCAGGATACAGGATGCGGCGATCATTGCTGCTGCTGTGCTTTCCCACCGCTATATAACAGACAGGTTCCTTCCAGACAAGGCTATTGACCTCATCGATGAAGCGGCATCAAAGCTCAGGATAGAGATAGACAGTATGCCTGCAGAGCTTGATGACATCGAGAGGAGAATAAGACAGCTTGAGATTGAGCGCCAGGCTGTCAAAAAAGAAAAAGATGAATACTCAAAAGAACGACTTGAAAAAATCGATAGGGAACTCTCAGACCTCAAAGAAAAAAGCAGCGGAATGAAAGCTCACTGGCAGCTTGAAAAGGATGCCATCCAGAAAATCAGGAAAATAAAAGAGGATATTGAGAAAACAAGGATGGATTCGGAAAAGGCAGAAGTTGAAGGAAATCTTGAGAAAGCGTCAGAATTGCGTTATGGCGTTTTAATAAACCTCCAGAAACAGCTTGATGCGGAAAATAAAAAATTGGTCGAGCTCCAAAAAGACCAGAAAATGCTAAAGGAGGAAGTGGACGAAGAAGATATCGCAGAGGTAGTATCAAGATGGACTCATATTCCGGTCAGCAGGATGCTCGAAGGCGAGATGCAAAAACTTGTGCACATGGAAGAGCGCATCAGGCAGCGCGTTGTGGGGCAGGACGAAGCTGTTATTGCAGTCGCGAACGCTGTCAGGCGGGGACGTGCAGGTATTTCAGACCCGAAGCGTCCCATCGGTTCGTTCATGTTCCTGGGTCCCACTGGCGTGGGCAAGACCGAGCTTGGGCGCGCGCTTGCCGAATTCCTTTTCGATGACGAAGCGGCGATGATTCGGCTTGACATGAGTGAATATATGGAAAAACACACGGTTGCAAGGCTCATCGGGGCACCGCCGGGTTATGTCGGTTATGAAGAAGGCGGTCAGCTTACAGAAACCGTAAGGCGCCGTCCCTATGCGGTATTACTGTTCGATGAGATTGAAAAAGCCCATCCGGATGTTTTCAACCTGCTCCTCCAGATACTTGACGACGGCAGGCTCACCGACGGGCACGGACGCACTGTGGATTTCAAGAACACTGTAATTATTATGACTTCCAATATCGGAAGCCAGTGGATATTCGAACTGGTGGATAAGGAAGAAGAAATGCGGAAAAAAATAATGGATATTGTGCATGAGAATTTCAAACCCGAATTCCTGAACCGCCTTGATGAGATAATCATTTTCCACTCGTTAAAATTCCCCGAGATAATAAAAATCGTGAATATCCAGTTCGGGATACTGAGTAAGCGTCTCGAAGAAAGAAGGATTACCATCTCACTTACAGAAAAAGCCCGTGACCTCATAGCTAATACAGGTTATGACACTTTATATGGTGCAAGACCGATTAAACGAACGATCCAGCAAAAAATCCTTGATCCGCTTGCGATGAAAATACTCAATAAGGAATTTGTGGAGGGGGATTCGGTGGAAGTAGATGCAAAAAAAGATGAGATTGTGTTCAAAAAAATAAAAATTAAATAAAAAAAGAAGTGTGAGTTTCTTTTTTACTTGTATCTAATACACGTTTATAGTTCCCTCTCCATAAGTTGCTGGTAATATATTTGGATCACCTGAGGGAATTATGGCTTTAAAACTGTAACTTCCTCTCGTATTAAATGTAACAATCACTGCTCCACTGGTTCCAAGGTTTCGCGAATATGTGGCGTTCAGTATAAGAGTCAGAGGTGACTCTGAAGAATAACCCGAAATTTTGATTAAAAGAGCATCTCCGGGATGTACAGATATAGTAACCGGGTTAGGGCCGTTGCGTGTAAGTTCTATTGTTTTGGCCGGTTTATCAGTTGTTAGATCATAATTCCTGACAGTGAAATCACTTACTGCAGGAGTCGCAGTTGCGGTTAGGGTCGGAATTGGTGTAGCAATGGCAGTTAGGGTCGGAATTGGTGTAGCAATGGCAGTTAGGGTCGGAATTGGTGTGACAGTTACAGTCACAATTTTCTCAATCGTCACCGTCGCCGGTTTATGAGCCAAATACCCTACGGCTACTCCAATGATGAAGAATATGATAATTAACGGGATTAATGTCTTATATTTTGATTCCATAATCTTGCTCCTCAAGCCACAATAAATTCTTTATTCAGTTATAAAGATTTCGGACTACACCTGACTATTGGTAATCATTAAATACTTTCCATCCTATAAAAACATATATGTTCCCCACCACACGCATGCGGAGATTGCGCTCATCAAAGTTCCGGCCACTTATCAGCGAAACAACGCTGGATGTTAAAGACCTGATTTGCCCGGTCTTTGTCGATGAGACCATAACAAAACCTATGGAAATAAATTCCATGCCAGGTTATTTCCGCCAGCCGCTTTCGATGATAGCCGACGAAGCCGAAAGCATTTCTGACCTTGGAATCCCTGCAATAATATTGTTCGGGATACCGGAAAAGAAAGATGAAACAGGTTCACATGCCTACGGCGACAACGATGTTGTCCAGAAGGCAATCCGCGCCATAAAAAACAAGGTCGGCGGAAATCTTATTGTCATTACAGATCTTTGCCTTTGCGAATATACCTCGCACGGTCACTGCGGCATGGTGAGCAAGACGCACGAGATTCTCAATGACCCGACCCTTAAAATCCTTGGCAAGACCGCAGTAAGCCATGCACGTGCAGGCGCCGATATGGTTGCACCTTCGGGTATGATGGACGGCATGGTCGGGGCGATACGCAGCGCTCTTGATGATAATGATTTTACGGATATCCCCATAATGTCGTATGCTGCAAAATACTGCTCTTCATTCTACGGGCCTTTCAGGGAAGCGGCGGGTTCAGGCTACTCATTTGGCGACCGCGCTTCATACCAGATGGACTCCGCAAATACGGATGAAGCCCTGCGCGAAGTGGCGCTTGATATCGAAGAAGGGGCTGATATCATAATGGTCAAACCAGCCCTTCCATACCTTGATATCATTTACCGCGTGAAAAAGAAATTCCGGATGCCTACAGCAGCGTATCATGTCAGCGGGGAATACTCGATGATAAAAGCCGCAGCAGGCAATGGCTGGCTGGATGAGAAAAAGGCAGTGCATGAATCATTGGTTTCAATAAAACGTGCAGGCGCGGATATGATTCTAACATATTTTGCAAAGGATGTAGCCAGGGAATTAAAATCCGGATAATGCCAGGTTATAACACACACAGGATATTCAATTATCTGATTTTTATTGCAATTGCCGCATTAGCCTTGTATGAATCCATTAATCTAAAACAATTACTTGCCCTGAGTATTGGTTTTTATATCGGCACCGATTTTTTAACACCAGACCTCGATACTGAAAGTACTGCAATAAAAAGAATGGGGAGATTAAAAATCTTATTTTTACCATACAAATGGGCATTTACCCACAGGCAGAGTTCTCACAATATCGTATATGGAGCTTTAGTCAGGATATTATATATTAGCATTATAGTGCTCGTTTTATATTATGTTCTCTTCAAATCATTTCCATCAGGAACTGTGTTTTTTTCCGCTTATATTATCCTTTTTCTTATTGGAATAATAATAGCCAATGCATTGCATGTATTACTGGATGTCATATTCTGATTTTTTTCTTCATCATGGGATTTTACGCCACCACATTTAAATATCTTCTTTAGCTTATACATTAAATAGAAAAGAAATTCCTTTGTAAATGAAAAAACCGGTGATTGAGATTTGGACAGATACCACATAATATTAATCCTTCTTATTGTATTATTTTCAGGATGTATAGAAGGGAATAAGGCTTTGGATGAAACGGTAATGACACCAATATATTCTCCCACTCCAACGCCTTTAGCAGTCAAAACCATCCAGGCACCAGTCCCGACGCCTGCCACAACTGAGATTATCCCGAAAACCGATGAAAAACTTGCAAATGCCGACAATCGCTCTATTGCAGTGGAAGTAAATTACAGGGAATATGTGGACTGGTTCCGGAATTATAACCTTAATATAAGGGCATATACCCCGCAGGAATATGTCTGCGGGCAGTATACGGCAGATATGATAGCCGCTTCGGAAAAAGCCGGGTACAACCCGTATTTTGCTGCTGTAACCTTTTCTGACGGCACCGGCCATGCGCTTGTTTCATTCAAATCGACATTTTCAGGGATTACTTCGTGGTATTTTTTTGAACCGCAGACAAATAAGCTGATAACGCCTGAGGCATTAAATAAGGTCTTAAATCAAGATATGGGTAAAACTGTCACCAGGGTCGATGTTTATGGTTATTTTGATGACGCCGGGGATAAAGACCCGGCAACATGGAGATTTGCATACCCATTATACAGCAAAAATTATTAAAAAAATCAGTCCTTTATTTATGCGCAGGACGAATGACATTTGCAGATTCCATGTTTGACTTTTTTAATCTTTCTAATGGTCACTTCTTTCACCCCGATAAATACATGGCAATCAGCCTTTAAATAGTTTATGCAGATGTTTTTTTTTAATTTTTTGGGGGACTAAATATCCGATTTCAATTCATCTATATGAACCATTTCTTCGATATCAAGAAGTCTTGACATCTCCTGCGTGTCTATATAAATCCCATGCTCCTGGATAAGAGCCATGGGGTTCGTGCCTCCGATAACCACAATCCCAACTTTGTCTTTTCCAACCTGGACTCCCAGAATATCATTATTAGGTTCACCGACTTCAAGGATGCAGGAAAATCCTGCTTCGACAAGTGAATCAAGTACCTGTTCTATCTTATCTCTTGACGCCATGGGAGCTTCCCGCAGATTCGCCAGTATCTTTCCTGAGCCTGTATTTATCATTTCAGCAACAGAAGTGAGTTCCTGCGACATCAATACATCAAGAGGGTCGATTGTCGTGCTGTCATAGCTCAGGATTTCGGTGAATCTTAAAGGCGAGCCGTCATGTATTTCAACGACCCCCCCGAATTTGGGTTTAACCGGTATGCCTGCCTTTAGCAGGACACCGTCTATAGTAATGCTGCAGGCTGTTGCTAACCCCACCTTTCCCTTCTCGATTGTGAGATTCCCGAATTTTTCTCCAGCGCGTAATATTTTGATATAAGGGCTTACCGAGAGTCCGCTGTGTATTGCCTGCCTGATTAATCCGATAACCTTTTTGAAATCTGGTTCATCAACGATGGAAATATTTACGATTATTTTCCCTTTGCGCTTCTGCGGGTCAAAGGTTACCTCATACATCATATTTTCAATTCTTGAGATAATGAACATTATATCTGTCATCTTAATTCAGGTATAATAATTACAATGCGTTATAAATATACCGAATTCGATAACTATTCAATAATCAGGAATATATTATCAGAAAGATAAACTATTTCAGTCAGGTAAGAAGTATAATGACCATGAACAAGCAGGCAGTGATAGGCATTGTGAAAAATATTTTCACATATTACGGTTACAGTACAAGTTCCTCAGATATCTGTGACCTGCTTGCTGAAAAAGATTCTGACCACTTATTAATAAAATTCGAAAATAATCCAAATTTCAATAATATCAAGTATTTTTCAAATATTGCTCAAAGCTATCACGGCAAGGGCATGATGATCTCAGAATCCTTTGATGAAAAAACCCGCATGTTGGCCCTTGACGAAGGGCTCATGCTATGGGACAGGAGCGAGCTTGAATCCCAGATAGGCAGGGCAGTTCTTGCAGGCGCGCTTGGATATGAGGAAAAAAAGCCTTCCACAGAGAAAATCGAAACCGCAGCCGCACAGGTCAAGGAACCTGCCAAAAAAGAATATGAGCGGACCATCAAGGTAATGCTGCGTTCAATTCCCATTAACATCGGGAAATCCGATGCATTATCCATAGCCGAAGCAAAAATAGGAACTGCAAAAAGCCAGACATTAAAATTCATTCCGGTATGGTATTATAATTATTCTTTTAATATCCAGAAGAAGTATAAATCAAAAATGGTAGACCTCACAGGCGAAGGCGCAGGTTATATCCATGCTCTCACAGGAGAGAATTTTTTTAATAAATACAAGGAAATCCAGGATAATACCTTCATGCCTACCCAGAATTATGAGATAAACCAGCCGCTCGTCCAGCAAAAGGATGCGGCGGCCAAAGCCTTAAACTCCATCATCAGGGAACATACAAAAGAGGTCAGGCTGAATGAAATGATAGGCGATACTATCGTATTTGAAAACAAGATTTTTGCTCCCGGCACGGATGAAATAAACTTCAAAATGGACCTTTTGCATATTCCTGTATGGGAGATTAAAGGCAAAAGAGAGTTAATAGACATAAACGCGCATGACGGGCACATTATGGCCATGAGGCTCTATCATGATGCAGAAATGGTTTAACAACAGAAAAACGCTTAAATAACGATTGTGGGATATTCAATAGAAGAAGCCTGCAACACCTCATAAAACTATAATTACCCTCACAGCGTTATTAATATTGGAAAAAAGGGGTTGATATTACCGGAAGCCTGACTTCGGGTAAGGAGGTACTGAAATGGGGAAAGAGATTACAGCATTCGATTACGAAAAGGAGAGAGCGGAATTTATCTGGGATATCCCGGAAGATTACAATTTTGTTGATACTATCAGAAAGTGGGCAGCGGATAGAACAAAGTTGATGGTAATCGCCGAGCATCCGGATGGGAAGGTCGAGAAAGCGGCATACTGGGAAGTGTGGGATAATGCCATGAGGCTCGGGAATATCCTGAGAGAGTCAGGCATCCGGAAAGGCGACCGGGTTATGGTAATACTTCCGCGGGGAATAGATATTTATGCTGCAAGCACAGGCATCTGGGCAGTCGGCGGTGTTGTCGTTCCCGGCACAATAATGCTAAGGAGAGCGGACATTGAATACAGGACTCTTGATGCGGGGGTAAAAGCACTTATTACCGGTGATTCGGATGTCGCAGATGAGGTAGATGCAATAAGAGACAAAGTTCCGATTCAAAATCTTTTCTTTCTGGGGGAAAAAAAGGGCTGGAGAAACCTGCGCGAGGAATCAGCTCATGCATCAAGAAAATTAGAACTTGAAAAAATCAATAAAGATGATACCTTAGCCTTCACCTACACCTCAGGCACTACGGGCGCGCCGAAAGGAGTCGTCCACTCACATTCATTGATGCATTGTTTCGACAGGCTCAACAGGTATTACTGGTGGAACACACAGCCGGATGAGCTCTGCTGGGCGACTACAGAACCGGGATGGGCAAAATGGTACTGGGCGCCTTTCGGGGCTATTCTGAACGGCGGCGCAACAAATTTCCATTACACCGGCAGGTTTAATCCCGAAAAATGGTTTGAACTGCTCGATAAATATAGGATTAACAGGGCATGCATGACTGCTACCGAACTGCGGGCAATGGCGACGCTTGATGATGCGAACAAAAGATATGAACTTTCGGATTTGAAGGTCATTTTGACAGCAGGCGAGCCTTGCACGCCCGGGATTGTCAGGTTTTTCGATGAGAAATTCGGGATAAGTGTCAGGGAAGGGTACGGGCAGACAGAAACCTGCGCTGTGGCGTGCACTATGCCCGGAATGGAGATAAAACCCGGTTCTATGGGAAAGTTCACGCCCGGCGTTCTGGGAGCAATCGTGAACCCCGAAACCGGGGAAAGAGTGAAGGCAGGCGAAAAGGGAGTTATCGCTGTTGTCAAAAACCATCCCATGCTGTTTAAAGGATATTATAATAAGCCCCAGAAAACCGCAGAATGTTTTGCGGGTGATTGGTACCTGACCGGCGACATTGCAATGATGGATGAGTCCGGCTACATATGGTTTGATTCACGGGCTGACGACATCTGCAAAAGTTCAGGATACAGGATAGGTCCGTTTGAAGTCGAGAGCGCGGTTAATTCACATAAGGCAGTCCTTGAGTGCGCGATGGTGCCGAGCCCCGACCTTTTGAGAGGGGAAATCGTCAAGGTTTTTGTGGTATTGAAGGAGGGATACGAACCTTCGGAGGACCTTGTAAAGGATATCCAGCAGTATGTCAAGAAGATAACAGCCCCTTATAAGTATCCGAGGGCAGTTGAATTCGTTAAAGAGCTTCCCAAAACCATCAGCGGTAAGATAAAGCGCAGGGAGCTTCGGATGATGGAATTTGAGAGAAAGAAGGATGTGATTCAGACACTCAAGGAAAAGGGTTTGTGGGAGAGGTAGTTAAATTATTAAGAAAACCAATTTCTGCAAACATTTATGAATGGGCAGTTCATAACTATACATAGGGAGGTTATTTTATGGATAAAGTAGTGCATTTTGAAATTCCTGCAGACGACCTTGAACGCGCCCAGAAATTCTACAGGAGCGTTTTTGGCTGGGAGACGGAACAATTTCCTGAAATGGAATACATAATGGTCAGAACAACACCTGTTGATGAAAACCACATGCCTGTGGAACCGGGCTCGATCAATGGCGGCATGATGAAACGCCAGCGTCCTGTCACCGCTCCTGTAATTACGATAGCTGTCCAGGATATGGAAAGCGCAATGAAAAACATCAAGAAAATGGGCGGTGAAGTGGTAAGAGGAAAAATGCAGGTAGGGGATATGGGCTATGCAGCTTATTTCAAAGACACAGAAGGTAATATCATAGGCCTCTGGCAGTCTATAGATCAAAGCTGAAAGAATTCAATGATTAATGGGGAATGGGAGTATGAAAATATTAATTCTGGGATTACTGATATTTGCTTTAGTAGCAATATCAGGCTGTACTGAAAAAGTGAATACGGGCGAAGTGCAGGTACAGGGTAAAACCGTGGAAATAACAAGCGGCGGCCTGGTCTATCCTGCATACATCGCAGCGCCCGAAGGTGTGGAAAAAAAACCTGCCGTGGTGCTTGTTCACTCATTCAACGGACTGGAACCCGGCTACCTGAACATGACAGATAATTTTGCACGCGAGGGTTATGTTGTTATTGCCCCCGAGTGGCAGACCTTCAATAAGACCCCGCCGGATGAGGTTGTAGGAGGGCTCATCAGTGACTCCGTAGCTTATCTTCGCACAAGGACAGACGTTGATTCCAGTCGCCTTGGGCTTACCGGGTTCTGCGCAGGCGGGAGGTACACGATGCTATTCCTGCCGCAAATGCAAGAGTTCAAATCCGGTGTCGCCTGGTACGGCTTCCCATTTTCAAGGGGATTTGCGAACCAGTCAATGCCAGTGGATTTTATAGGGAGGTTAAATTCACCGATGCTGATGATTCACGGGACATACGACCAGGCAAGCCCTGTTATGGATATCTACCGCTATGCAGTCGATTTAAATGCCTCGGGCAGGTACTTCGAACTCAAGGTCTATGAGGGCCAGCCGCATGGGTTTATGATAGAGAACGGACAGCTTTCACAGAGTTTTGTGGCGCGGGATGCTTTCAGGGAGATGGTATCATTCTTTGACCGGACTCTTCGCGAATAAATGATGCTTATGCCAGTGACAGATGAAGGGCAAATAAGTGTAGATTTTTTGTTAGGAATAAGTGTATTTCTCCTGACATTCGGGTTCGTAATTCAGTATATACCATGTCTATTCTTATCAACGTCAGGAGGAGGAAGTTTGGACTCAGTTGTCTATCGGACAGCCAATATACTCGCAGACGACCCCGGATGGTGGCAAAATAAAACCAACAACGGTACGGACTGGGAGATGCAGGTTTAGTTTCATGCCTGAAGCTTATTCAAGAAAATGGAGGAGGAATAAATGACAAAAGTGCTTGTGGTTGACGATGAACCGACGTGTATAGAATTGATTCGTGAACTCTTACCTAAGGAATACGGAACAGAGACCGCTAAAGACGGGAATGAGGCGCTTTTAAAGGTTGAAAAGGCACCTCCTGACCTTATTTTGCTGGACGTATTGATGCCGGGGATGAGCGGCTACGAAGTATGCAAACGTTTAAAGAGCGATAAAAAGACGATGTGCATACCGATTATAATGGTTACATCGCTGCAGGAAAAGGAGGACAGGATTAAGTCTATAGAAGTCGGGGCGGATGATTTTATAAACAAACCAGTGGACACGTACGAACTGAACGCGCGGGTTAAATCGCTGTTGAGAATCAAGCAGTATCATGATGAGCTTGTGGCGCTCAACCGGCATCTTGAGGAGCGGGTAAAAGACAGGACGCAAGCCCTCAATGAAACCCTTAAAGAGTTAGCACGTTCGAAGGCGGAACTGGAACAAATAGTTTTTATTGCATCCCGTGAACTCCAGGAACCCATTCATATAGCCACCAGTAACCTGGAGTTGCTGAAGGAGCGATATAAAAACGAAGCGCCCGATAATGAAGGTTACAGGATTATCTCGACTGCCGCCGACGGCGCTGCCAGGATGCAGAGAAGAATAAATGACCTGCTTGTGTATTCTTATACAGCCACGCGCAAGGAACCCGTGGATTGTTCTGTGCTCCTCGATAGAGTGACGGAACATTTGAGGTTCGTTATCGAAGAAACCGGGGCGAAGGTCATCCGAAAATCCCTGCCTGTGGTTTCAGGCGATGAATCGCAGCTTTATTTGCTGTTCTGTCACCTGACCGAGAACGGTATCAAGTTTAGAGGCAAAGCTACGCCCGTGGTGGATATTTCCGTTGAGCAGAAGAAAAATGAATGGCTGTTTTGCGTTCGTGACAATGGAACAGGCATAGGGCCGGAGAATTACGAGAGTATTTTTATGATTTCAGCCAGAAAAAGGGATAAAATGCAGGATATGGGTATAGGGCTTGCGGTCTGTAAGAAAATTGTGGAACGCCACGGAGGAAAGATATGGGTGGATTCGGTAAAAGGAAAAGGGTCAACGTTTTACTTTACAATCCCGACCCAGAAGTAAGTCGGTAGCAGGAAGATTTTAAAGGTATCAGGTACAAACATAGAATAGGACAAAAATTTACTTGGAAAGGATAGTGAAATTGCAGGGGGATATCAAATTGAAAGACGAACATCCCATAAATGAATTGCCAGGGATGCGGAAGCGACTAGCTAAAATGGGAAAATCAGTAAATATAGATGCCGGAATTCGTGAAAATATCTGTGAAGGGGATCATGCCTGTTGAAAAAAAACGCATCGTCAACGCAAGCAAAGCAAAATTAGAGTTTCTTGCAAATATGAGACATAAGCTTCGCACTCCTTTGAATTCAATCATCGGTTTTTCAGAATTAATGAAGCAGAAGGTAGGAGGGGGATTGAGTGAAAAACAGGAACATTATCTTGATAATATTCTTACAAACAGCAGGCAATTACTTGATGTTATAAACGATGTGTTTGACCTTATCAGGATAGAAACCGACAACATGGAACTTAACATTGAAGAGTTTTCAGCACCACTTGCCTTAGAGGAGACCATATCCTTATTTAAAGAAAAGGCGGCAAAACGCAAAGTAATTCTTAAAAATGAATTTGACCCAAAACTGGAACTGATAGAATCAGACCAGAATAAATTCAGGCAGGTTCTTTCTAACTTACTGGACAACGCCGTGAAATTCAGTAAAGACGAGGGAGGAACTGTAATTATAAAAACCATGAAACTGGAAGATACAATACAAGTTTCAATTTCAGATACCGGAATTGGTATCAAGGAAACAGATATGGATAAACTGTTCAAATCTTTCGAGCTGGTTGATATGGGAATCACCAAAAAATACGATAGTACAGGGCTTGGGCTTGTGATTTCAAAGTATCTGGTCGAGATGCAGGGGGGTAAAATCACGGTAGAGAGTAAATTCGGGGAAGGAAGTACTTTTACGTTTTTGCTCCCTTTACACCAGAAAAAGGGGATTAAATGATGAAAGTTTTGGTGGTAGAGGATAATCCTTTCAACATGGAACTGGTGCTTGAAGTTCTGAATGCCCATGGCTATGCTGCCTCCGGAGTGGTAAACGGAGAGGAGGCCATTAAGAAGGCGGAAAAAGAAGTTTATGATATGATACTTATGGATATTGCACTACCCGGAATAGATGGGTTTGATGTAGCAAAAACAATTAAAAATAAGCCGGAGCATAAAGATGTACCCATAATAGCTTTGACAGCATATTCCATGGAAGAAAATAAAAAACGGTTTCTTGAAGCCGGCTTTGTTGATTATGTATCAAAACCAATAGACATTTCCAATTTTGTGAAAATACTGGATAAATACCGGGTAAAATGGTATGAAAAGGCGCAAGTTTCTACAACAAAGAAAGACTGGATAAAGCCCACAGGTTTAGACCTGCTGGATAATGTCATAGGCGGGGGACTTTTTCCAGGTTCGATGGTCTATGTATTATCCGACCCTGAAATTGATTCTGAGATTTTTTTATTTCATTTTACCCAGCCCAAGAAATGTATTTACATTTCAACTGAACGGGAGCCCAAGTATATTATCCAGGAAATGGAAAAACTCGGTTTCGATATCTCGCGTATCGAATTCGTAGACGTTTTCAGTGCGTATCATGCACCTTTGACAACTGAAAGGGAAGGAGAAAATACTGACTACAGGGTACTGGAATTTGTGAAAAAGAAGTTGGAGAGTATAAAGGAAAAGGATATAACAATAATTGTAGATACGTTCAATTTTTTTCCGTTACTGGATGTAAACAGGAACAGCATGAAAGATTTTGTGAATATTCTTTATAACTTTGCTAAAAATAATGATGCTATAATGTACCTGCTTTCATTGAGGGATACTATTGATAAAAAAATCGAGAATGAAATCATGTGGCAGTGCGATGTGATATTTGATATAAGGTTTGTCAAGACCCAGGAAAAAATAATCAGCCAGCTCATGATAACCAAAGCCAAAAATGTCACTCTGGCAGTGGATACAATCAAGTTTTTTATCCGTGGACGAGTACTTATAGATTCTTCAAAGGAAATCGTTTAAAAACATATTATTTATAAATTATCCGGATGAAAGTCCGGCACCGCTAAGCACGCTACGAACGCAAAGTTACTACACATCTACTTATATACTCATGAACCATAGCGCAGAGCATGGCAAGCTACCAGACGATGGTGAAGGATGTTATTAGAAAAGCCGATATCCTTCTTGAGGTAATCGATGCGCGGTTTCCGGATGAAACCCGGAACAGCGAGGTTGAGCGTGACGTATCGCGTTCAAAGAAGCCATTCATAATAGTCCTTAACAAATGCGATCTTGTATCACAGGAAATTCTTGAGAAAACCAAACACCGCCTGTCAAAAATCGCTCCCACGGTCTTTGTTTCAAGTAAGACCAGGTTCGGGACAACGATGTTAAGACACCAGATTCTTGAAACCGCAGGCATAAAAGGCCGCGATATACTGGTCGGTTCCCTTGGCTATCCCAACACGGGCAAATCATCTGTTATCAATGGCGTGGCAGGGAGACACAAAGCCAGTACATCGTCAATATCAGGTCACACAAAAGGAGTGCAGCTTATAAGTGCGGGTTCGCGCATTATGTTCCTGGATACGCCTGGAATAATTCCTTTTGGCGAGAACGATGAGTTTATACAGGGCATTCTTTCGGTGAAGGATGCAACACATATTAAGGACCCGGTCGGTGTTGCAATGAAGATAATTGAGAGATTTTGCGCTGAAAATAAAGCTGCCCTTGAATCCTTCTATCATGTCACAATAGAGGGACAGGATTCTTATGATGCGCTTTTACTAATAGGAAAAGAGAGCAACTGCCTGAAGAAGAAGGGCGAAGTGGATGATACGAGGGCGGCTGTCAGGATTATCAATGACTGGCAAAAAGGGCTGCTTATGATTTAGGGGTCAAAATAAGATAGCAGTATTTTGAAAAACAAACCGCAGATGAAGGCGCCCCGAGTTACGCCTCGGGAGGGCGTGTCCACGCATGGCTGCGCCATGCGTGTGCGCGGAGTCGAGAACCCGCAGGGTTTCGGCATTGATGAACGCAGATTTGTTGTCAGGTATTAGGAATAAAATTGGATAAGTTATTTTTTTGTGAGCCCTTAAAGAAGGGAAAAATCACATCAAGAAAGTGCCTGTTGTTGATTATGATGCGCTGCATATTACGGTTCCGCTGACAGCTTGGTTCGCTTCCAAAAGAACATATAAATTATAAGATAAGAAAACCAAAGAGGTGAAGCATGAAAAAGATAATTCCGGTCTGTCCCAACTGCGGGGGCGAGGTTGTAGAGAAAAAAGTAGAGAAGCTCGTGAAAGGCGGCTGCAATGCGGCAGTGCTTACCGTGGAGGCTGGAGTATGCATGAAATGCGGCGAGCGCTACTATACAAAAGAAACTCATGAGAAGATGCAGAAAATCAGGAAAGAGCTTGAGCATGGGTCTACAAAAGATTACCGCCTGATCGGGCATACGTATGCCTACGAAGGAGTGGTTGCTTGAGGTAAGTTCTGCTCTGATTGAGTAAGTAGTAAGCAGGGGATTGAGGATTAAAACATTGAAAACATGGGTGGAATAACTATATTGGCGCTCGCTGCGCCTGTGTTTGTGGACGTGGGCGGGTGCGCATTCGATAAACAAATAGCAACTTTTATTATGCAGCTTTTGAATGAATTTCTTTGACTCTTCCAACCCTGCCGTCTTCTAATTGAACCTTTATTCCATGTGGATGAAATGAAGAATTGGTCAAAATTCTTTTTACAATACCCCGGGTTATTTTCCCGCTCCTCTGGTCTTGTTTTAAAACAATCCCTACACTTAGTCCCGGTTTAATATTTGCTCTGGCTTTGTTCATATTGGCTCGGGATTTCACCTTTTTTCTTCATTATAAATCATTTTCTCCCAAAATTAGGTTGAAGTAATCCTAATGTTTGGTTTGAAGGAACAATAATACCACCATTTAATTTTACAATATCCTCTCTTGAGACCTGTTGAAAATTCAATTTTTCATCTAATTTTATTTTTTTTCCACAAACAATACATTTTATCAAGTTTTTATCATCTAATAAATAATAATATTCTCGCTCTTCACATTGAAAACATTTACTTCCATCATCCTCGCTTTCGAAACCACTTGATCCACAAGTCATTTCTTCATTTCCTTCATAAAAAATTTTACCGCATTTACATTTTACATAATAAAAAGCCCGACACATATCATCACGTCTCATTACCTTGTTTTTGGAATATTTAAATGCATTGTAAACCACGGCTGTGGGACAGAATTAAGCGGTATACAAATTCAACAAATTATGCCAGACACCAGTACATGTCAAAGCCATACTAATTCTATCATCCCTTTTTTGTCCCACCGTCCATCCAAACCCTCTTTTATCTGCTGAAAATCCAGACTCCGAGTTATTTCTGAGAAAATATTGTTCCAGGTAAGAAATCGTATCATTTACAAACACTTCCATCGTATCTTTCCATTTCCAGGAACCTCTCAATGTTGCATTTTTTCTCGGAATGATATAGACCTTTGCCTTCCCAAATCTATCCACATACGATGGTAAGCTATAATATTTATCAAGCCTCACACTATCGATTTCTACGTCAATATGTTTTAGCATTTCCATCGATTTATCAAATGCTTCTTTTTCACTTTTCAAGCTCATTCCAAAAGCCACATACATTTTAGACTTAAGATCCATCAACTTAAAGGAATAAACAAATGCCTTGGTTCCTGAATACTCTTTTGCTTTATCCTTTCGTAACTGAGTTTCAGAGGCATAATGCTTTTTTATCGTTAATGAATAACCTGTCCCATCTCCGCATGCATCAATATTCTTGACACCTTTTGTCTTCAAAATCAGCACGTGAAGGTTATAAATAGCCATTGATACATTATAATTCGAATATAACCGTTCTACTTTTTTATAGTTAATATCAATTCCTGAAAGGAGAGAAAATAAAGCAAGCATCGAAGCCATTTTCCTGTTGCTTTCTCCTATTAGTTCTTTCAATAAGAGAATAATGACACTTTGCTTTAAATCAAGAGACGACGGTCTTCCTACGCCTTTATGAATTTTAATATTCGTGGCCTCATTTATCAAAGGTTCAAGGTTATTTATGGCCCCTTTGATTCGATTTGCCAATTGCTGATCATATGTTCGCCAATCACGTTTCTTTTCTACTTTGTTCTCTTTGTACTGGTTTAGCAGAAATTCGTCAATATCTTTCAACCTTTTTCTGATTTCCTCACTTCTCATCATGGTTCCTAATACGTCCGTAAAGTATATAAGTGTTTACATGTATATACTATGCCATGAGAGAAATCAAAGCAGTGGTAGGCGGAAAGCTATCAATTAAAGATGATGTTGAAGAGATTTACGAAAAGAGAGTAACACCTTATGGAAATGGAGCTAAAATTGATGCTCAAAAGAAATACATTGGAAAAAGGGTGTTTGTTATTGTCTTAAAAGACGGAGAGGTTTGATAAGGGCTATCTTTTATTTTTGTCCCACAGCCGTAAACCACACAGGGTTAAAGGTCACAAACCCCACACTTAAGACGAGCCCTGCATCTACCGTTTTCATAAATATCTATTCCCCCCTCAATCTCGCCACCACCCTCCTCTTTCTCTCAACTGCCTCCTCCGCCGCCTTATCCACAGCCCTCTTCATAGCCTCCGCGGCGTCTCCTCGCCGAAAGCGTATTCAGTCATATCTGAATTGTTAAATATTCGGACAGTCTAAGTATATGCCGGGTGGATAAAATATGAATAAAAGATCGTTGTTGTTACTTGCAGTGTTAATTACAACCACAGTATATCAAGGATTCGCGATAACCTATCCTTCAGATAATACAGAACAGGATTGCAGAAATTGTCATGGAAATAGTACTTCTGATAAACATCATCTGCTTGTAGCAGAACGGTACTATAATTGTACATACTGTCATCAAATTCTATATGATAATATTACCCAACAATATTATCCTCAAGTGATAAGGGATTGTTTAGTATGTCATCCGGGTGAAAATCATAATGACTGTGTTGGATGCCATGGTACAGATTATACAGGGGCTTTAACCTCGGTAAACAAAACATTCGTCAATATCTCAGCCTTCAATGAATCCATACACCAGGATATTAACGCTACTCCGACAGCCACATTAAATAATCCTGATTGCTGGACGTGCCATTTCAACAAGGATATGAACCTCTTGAATGTAAAGAAATGCGGCGACTGTCACAGAAAGCCGAGCCAGTGGCATGGTAATGCGAATATTACAACCAACATGTCAGAACTCTGGTGATAACACGTCCAAAATGTTCGGACGAGATAGATTTTTCATACGAGTATTCAGGTATGCCAGTCAGAATCGGGAGAAGAGCAATAGTTCAATATTCAGTAAGGGCCGACTGCTATAACTACAAATCCATTCGTAGTTTAAGAAAGTCTTTTATGAGTTAGATGTCAAGAGAGTAATTTAATAGATGATAACAGAAGGAGGTAATTCAATGAAAAAAATATATATTATATTAGGAATTGTTTCCATTCTTCTATTATCAGGATGTCTGGATAATACAAAAGCTAATGTGAATGTCAATAGCGAAAACGATTCAATAGATCTTGAAACAAACTATACTGCAAACTCAACCGGTAGTGGAACATACCTTGCAGGAGAAAATATCACCCTGAATGGAAAAGAGATTGTATCTTGAGCATCCTCAAGACCTTTCTTTTTATAATTGTATGAATAAGTTGGGATTACAGGTGGATAAACATGAAAAACATAGATAGAACAAAATTGGCTATTATTGTACTGGCAATTCTGGCAGTGTGTGCAATAATCGTAGTGGCCTATTTTGCCCCTCTGCAAAAAAGTAAATATGTACATATTGTTAGTGAAATTGGTATTTCGCAGGGAGCGGTAGAAAATAATACAGGGATGGAAACCATAAAGGTACAAGGAACTTTCTGGAATGATGGAAACCTGGTGCCAAAAATTTGGCTGCCGCAGTAATATTTGAAGACACGGGGAATAGTAAAGTTGTCAGGAAAAATATTCCCATAGGCGGAGACCTGCCTCCGGATACAGGTTCAATAATGTCATTTGATTCGGAATATACAAGAAAGAAGACCATGCCAGAAACGGATTTAAATATAACTGTCCAATTTGATTGGATGGAGAACGGGCAGTCGAAAACTACTTTAATACCTGTGCATTCTGTACAGCAATAAAAATTCGAAAAACAAAAAGGAGGAATGAAATGAGTAATGATCCGAAAACTTTGGTTTTAACAATCCAACTTTTTACTTTGTATGGTAGCGGTATCACAGGACTTGCCAGCCTTATAATGGCATTTTTTCCCTTTGTAAATGGGGATTTTTTAAGTACAGGAATATATTTGCTGGCAGCAGCATTGTCATTTGGGCTCATGGCAAACGCCGTCTTACGTGAAGGGTTGATGCTACGTTGATATCTTACCTTGTGGAATAGGAATACTATAATTATGAATAATTTAAAACTTCAAATTTTACATAAAGTATCTTTGATAAACTCTGCGTATAGAGTCTTAGTATTGGGTATAATACTGTCTCTGATTTCTTCTTGGACTTTATCTTTCACATTAATAGCAGTTTTCGAAGGTTTTGTGCTTGCCATATTTCTTGCATGGTTCATTTCGAAAGTGGATTTGAAACCCGGCAGTGCATTTATACTTGTCTGGTTTAGCCTCTTCATGATTGGAACTTTCAACAATTCGTTAGAAGCGTATTTCTTCACAAAACAGTACCACTCTATTGAAACGCTTATGATGACAATGCTAATTGATCTTTTCAAGGCTCTATTGGAAAGCGCCTCAGCGATTCTCCTGTTACAACCTGAAGGAAGCAAGGATATAACTTCTTCCTTGAAGAGCCATATCAGCTCAAGAACCAGAAGTTCCTGGGTGAAAAGAATAATCGCAGCATCGGCTGTATATTTGCCCATATATTTCATTTTCGGAATGATGGTGTCACCGTTTGTGATACCGTACTACTCACAACCATCATCAGGCCTGGTTATACCTTCATTTACGCTCATAATACCCCTTGAGCTTCTGAGGGGATTCATTTATGCTGTTGTTCTTTTAGTTGTTTTTGCCGGAATCAAAAGTGGAAGGAGATTGAACTTTGTAGTCGCTTCGACCTTGCTCTTCATTCCGGGAGCATTCCTGCCATTAATCTTCAGCATGGTATCGTTTAGCTCCTTATCCCCGGTCGCGCCTTTCCACATGGTTGAGATACTCGGCGATTCGGTGGTATACGGGTACGCAGCTTCGCGCCTCATCGGCGCCAAAAGTGCATAAAATTACGATGGACTTCCGGGCATTACAATTGGTTTTTCGTTCCAATACCCGATATATTGTGCAGCCAATTGCTGCCTTCATTGAAATCAAAAAAGAATTGCACCGTTTCTGTTTCCATTAATTCCTTTTCTGCTTTTGTATGCGGTGAATCAACCAAAACAATGGCTATGTAGTTCACTTTTTCTTCGATTAATCTACTTTGTGACCAATTCTTCCACATCTTATGCGCAATCAAATCTGTAAAACTAATGCCTCTCATGTCGATAATCAGGTTAAACCTGCCATATCTGTGAATTACTTTATTAATATCTTCATAGGCTTCATTTATACCGCGCTTTACTTCCTCAACATCTACAACACCCGTTATTTGATGCATAATTGTAGCTGGAATATTTTTGTATTCTGTTGTTTTAATCATTTTAGTTATTTTTTAAGTTCTCTTTAGGAGGCTGTCGATACCATTTTCATAAATCTCTATTTCCCTCTCAATCTCGCCACCACCCTTCTTTTCCTCTCAACAGCCTGCGCCGCCGCCTTATCCACAGCCCTCTTCATAGCCTCAAAATTCCTCGGAGTATTCTCGCCCACAAGTTTCTTGATAGGCGTATATGCTGATTCCCTGAAGCGGGGCGTAAAGTCGCGGATTTCCCCGCCAACAATCAATTCCGCGCCCTCTCCCTCTTTGACCTCCCCGACAATATCGATAGCCACGCCTTTATTCCTCACGCACTCAAGAATCTCATCCGCATACTCAGGCGGCGCGATAATCAAAAGAGCATCCAGCGACACGCCAAGATAATCTATTTCAAGCCCATCCAGCATCGCGAGAACTTTTTTATTCACAAGCCCTCGCATCTTCTCTTCCCCGAAAACCAGTTTAACGCCTGCCGTCCTTGATATCTCCTTGGCATCCCCGCGCACTCCGCCGTTTGTCACATCGGTCATCGCATGGATTTTCCCGATCAATCCGGCTTCGAACAGCGCTTCGCAGGCGTCGATGAACTTGAGGTTAATCGTCTCATCCACGATATCGTGCATCCCGTAGTAAAGCGCTGTCGTGGACACCGTTCCGCCGCCCGCGCCTTCTGTCATGAGTATCACATCCCCGGGCTTTGCCTGGATGCGTGCCGTGAGGCTCTCGGCCATGCCCACCGCGCCCACGCCGCCGGTCATACGTTCCCCGATAACCATATCGCCGCCTATCCTGAGCGTGCTGCCTGTTATCAGGGGTATGCCCGTAAGTTCGGATACCGTTGTGATGCCTGCTATATGGTCGAATATCTTTGCCACGTCGCCGTCATCAGCCACATGGATATCGGAGAGCATCGCAACCGGCCGCGCGCCCATCACGTACACGTCCCGCAGCGCCGCGCGCGCGACATGAAAACCTGCAAGGAAGGGAAAATCCGATAGCCGCGAATGCATACCGTCGATGGTGACCACAAGAAACTGCCCGCCTGCGCGTACCACGCCCGAATCATCAAGATGCGATGAATCCACAACCGCTGAAGTCTTTCCAATTACTTCGGCGATCTTCTCATGGGTATAAAAGTCACCCGCGCCCCGCGAGCCGACGCCGAATTCCCCCATTGTCACGCCTGAGCTTAATGGCTTCAGCAGCTCTCCCTGCGGATTGATCGTTGCTTTTGCTTCCACGATAACAGCGTTTGCAATCTCTTCTGCATGCTTTTGCGAGATGTTTTTTATCTCAAGTATCCTTTCGGCAAGCATTTGCGCCAAATTTTTGTCATTGCGCAAAAGACCGCGTTTTGCATAGCCTTCAAGGTCCATAATTCTCCACGAAATTCGAAAGCATCCGAAGCCCTGTAGCGCCGCTTTTTTCAGGGTGGAATTGCGTGCCCACAACGTTTCCGGCTTCATTTGTGATAATAGCCGGGAAATCTATCCCGTAATCGCACATCACAGCCTCGTATTTTTCATCGGTATTCACATAATATGAGTGAACAAAATAGACATAAGAGCCGTCCCGGATATTTTTTAACAAGGGGATGTTCTTTTTAGCATTAATTGAATTCCAGCCCATGTGCGGGACTTTTAATTCGGAGGCAGGGAATCGTATCACTCTTCCGGGGATGATATCGATGCCTTTGTGCAGTCCGCCTTCTTCGCTCTCCGAAGCAAGCATCTGCATACCGAGGCATATCCCGAGAAGGGGTTTACCGTCATTTACTGCATCTTTCACCACGCG
This sequence comes from Candidatus Methanoperedens sp., assembly GCA_041491305.1. Taxonomy (GTDB): domain Archaea; phylum Halobacteriota; class Methanosarcinia; order Methanosarcinales; family Methanoperedenaceae; genus Methanoperedens. The sequence goes on along the minus strand of JBGPUU010000012.1, from coordinate 3,398 downwards.
CTCAAGCGTTGAAAAATGCATCATTGCATCGCGGAATGCCCCGACACCGGGAAGTATCAGGGCGTCGGCGCTGTCGATTGCCGAAGGGTCGTTAGAAATTTCAACTTCAGCGCCTACATACTGGAGGGCTTTTTCGATGCTTCGCAGGTTTCCGAGTCCGTAGTCGATTATAACAAGCTTCATTTTGCTCTAATTGGTTTCTAAATACTTAAACCCTCAAGCCGCCGCGCTGCTTCCATGAGCGTCTCATCCTCTTGAGGATATCCTTATTCTTCCGGTGGGCCACCGTGCAAAACTCTACCCGGAATTTTTTGTTCATGTGCGGGAACCCGACAGCACGAGGTCTGCGGCGTACCTGCCACTATATATCGATGTTCCCATCCCACCGTAGAATAGATGGCTAAATGACTGCAGCCCCACCATTAGCAATCCCTGTACTGGAGTGATCGCAAGGCTGCGAGCCCAGGGTTTAGGCTGGTCCATGGATCTCCAGGACCATCCTGCCACCGATCCTTCACTGCGATGTCCCCAGTACAGATATGTAAGTGGAGTTGCCACCTCCCGAACCACCACCGCGCCGGGAAGTCCAGGCACCACCTCTGCTGCAGCGGCTACAAGGGCATCTGCCATCTCCTCTTTCATCGAGTAATAATATTCATGATGGCACCCACGGCCCCCTCCTGAGAAATGAGCGAAGTAATCGAATGGTGCATCAACTTTGATGATTAGTGCTTCAAACCCCTGGGGGGCGAGAGTTGTGTCGTGCCTCGACCACCAGGAAAGCCAGATATCGTCCTTGAGGAAATCCTCCGGACAGGGCCGCTTCTGTTCCCAGGGAACTGCCCTCCCTTCCCTGAGTTTTACCAGCAGGTGATTTCCAGAGAATGCGGAGAGATCTACATTCTCTCTTTTCACGCCAAGAAAGACGGTAAAATCAGAGGAAGTGAGCCGCATACGGGACACTTCTTCTTTTTCATGGGCCGTGATCGCACCTGGCGGGAGGAGCTCAAGGATGGTTCTTCGATAGTCAGCATCAGAAATGACAACAGGGGATTTTATCCATGCTCCTCCCGCAAGTTCTACCCCTGCAGCGGCGCCATCCCGGACCAGAATGCGTTTTACCCTTTCTCCCAAACGAATCTCTCCGCCGAATGCGCGCACCCTGGCTGCGAAGAGTTGAGGGACTGCATCTATCCTCCCTTTTACATACCATATACCCACTTTGGACATGAAGCGCCACATCTCGGCTAGAAGCACTACAGGCATCTCGGTTTCACTTGTTCCCTGGCTGCCCAGGAGCTCCTTCAGGCGCTCATCTTGAAGGTGGCGGTCAAGGAACTCCTTAGCTGAGACACTACCCCAGCGTTCAAGTACCAAACGGGAGCTGCTGCAATTCACCTTTGGTTCGATGAGATCCGAAAGCTCTAGTCCATCGAGGGCAGCCATCACCTCCTCCAGAATGTTGATTATTGAAAGGATTCCCTTACGCTCTTTGGGGAAATTATCCAATAACTGCTTCGCTAGCTGATCAAGAGGTACAGAGATTACTACATCCATATCATCCCTCCGGACCTGAAAACAGTCCCGGATAAAACCCGGTGGCTGCTCCACGCCCAGCTCGCTAAGTGAGTCTGAGATGTATGAGGGCATTGTGACCGACTGAGGACCGGTCGGGAACGTGAAGCCGCCGCGTCTGAAGACATGAGCGGTGCCGCCAAGATGATGGTCTTGCTCCAGCACGATAACCCGGCGTCCCGCCTGGGCAAGATAGGCAGCGGCTGACAGACCACCCATCCCGGCCCCGATGATGATGGCATCGGCGCTCTCTACGAAGCTGTGGGCATCACCAATAATATTAGTTTTTCTTTTATTACTTCTATTCGCCGCTTCGGGTCCTTCGGTCATATAATTTATTGGATGTTTTCTTTCATAGACGGATATAACTATTGAAAAGATTGATGTGCTATATGGTCAATATTGAGATAGAAGTATAATTATGGATGCTCTTGCTATCGAAGCATTTAAGCACTATGCCTATTCTCTGGAGCTTGGTGAACAAGAACGCACCATAGACACGAAACCGAACATAAAGAGATATTAATAGCCAATGGTTAAAAAAACATATTACGAAATATTAGAAGTCGATAAGAAGGCATCCCAGGAGGATATAAAATCCGCTTACCGCAGACTTGCTAAGCTATATCATCCCGACAAAAACAAGTTACCGGAAGCCGAAGAAATGTTTAAAGGAATCGCAGAGGCTTATTCAGTACTATCAGACCCGGGCAAACGGAAACAATATGACCTGGACAATGAACCGAGAAATGTTCGGCTAAGAAATAAACAAGAAAAGTTGTGGCAAATAATAAGAGAGCAAATGCAAAGAGAAGCCAGAACAAACCAGATGCTATGGGAATTCCAGGAACAAGAACGTATCAAATATAAAGAAAGAGAAACCGAAGCTATGAATGTTATGTATGCCTGATTATAATAAATTTAGAAACCTGCATGCAAATATTGTTGATGATATACAGATTCCTTTCGACGAAATATAAAGCTGTCTAATTAGCTATTGGCAAGCTCTCAATCCCAGTTAAGTTTATAGCAAGAATTTCTAACATATACTTGAGATTGTGCTTCATCGGAGGGTGAATGTTCGAAAGTTCATGATAGTCCAAATATCAACAAATAGTTATAAGGTCCTATGTTTGATTTTTCAAGACAGGTGAATCCATTTTCATAACATATATCGATGACCTCTTTCTCGTCTAACCGCTCTTGAAGTGGAGGACCAAAATCCATTTCTATTTTTTTCCAGTCTATGACTGCCAGTCGCCCACTCAAGTCAAGAACACGTTTTATTTCTTTTAATATGGACGACCTGTCCTCAAGTTCATGGAAAACATTAGCCATGAGAAGGATATTGACTGATTTATCTGAAAGCGGAATTGAAGATTCTTCTGAGAGAATGGGTTCAATGTTAGTGATTTTTTCTTTCTTGATCTTATCAGTGAGAATATCAAGCATTTCCTGTTGAATATCCAGCGCAAACACCTTTTTGACTCGCCTCGATGCAGGAATTGAAAAAAATCCTGTTCCGCAGCCAAGGTCTGCAAGCACCATTTCCCCTGTAAGTTCCAACTTTTCAAGAATACTATCCGGATTTAAAATTTTCACTCTTTCCGGGTCATCGAGGATACCAGCCTTCTTTGCATCGAATTTATGAACCATATTTTAATGTGAAATTAGTGGTATTGTACCTTAATCGTTCCCTTTCATGAAGAGGGATGACGGTCTGGACATTCTTCTGGTGGCGATCAACAGTACCTTGGGGCTGATAATAAGCGTTGAGAAGAACGCAGAGCAAATTGAGCTATGAAGGTGAGACCTGCGGGATT
>JBGPUU010000011.1:0-44946 GCA_041491305.1 Candidatus Methanoperedens sp. | reverse complement strand
TCGGTTTATTCTACGGCGGTATGGTAAGAAAGAAAAATTCTCTCTCTACCTTGATGTTCAGCTTTGCCATCCTTGCGTTGATAAGCCTGCAATGGGTGCTTTTTGGCTATAGCCTTGCATTCGGGCATGATGTCAAAGGGGTAATCGGTAATCTTGACTGGGTTGGCCTCAACGGCGTAGGACAGGAGCCAAATCCGGCCTATGCAGCCACCATTCCCTCGCTGGCATTTATGATATTCCAGGCAATGTTCGCAATAATTGCAGTAGCGCTCATCACAGGCGCATTCGTTGAGCGCATTAAGTTCAGTGCATTCCTGATTTTTTCTTTACTCTGGGCAACGCTTGTATACGACCCCATAGCTCACTGGGTCTGGGGTGCTGGAGGCTGGCTTCGCAACATGGGCGTTCTTGATTTCGCAGGAGGAACAGTTGTGCATGTAAGCGCGGGAGTATCTGCGGTTGCAGTTGCAATCGTGATAGGCGCTCGCAAAGGATTCGGAAAACATCAAATGGAGCCCCACAGCATACCCATGACAATGCTCGGTGCAATTCTTCTCTGGTTCGGGTGGTTTGGCTTCAATGCAGGAAGTGCAATAGTAAGCGGCGGGCTTTCTGCCAGCGCATTCGTGGTAACCAACACGGCCGGGGCAGCAGCCGCACTTACGTGGATGGCCCTGAGCTGGTATCATAAGAAACCAAGTGTTCTTGGCACTGCAACCGGAGGTATAGTAGGCCTTGCAGCCATTACACCGGCAGCCGGGTTCGTCACACCCCTTGCAGCAATCGTTATTGGAGCAATAGCAGCGTTGATAAGTTACTATGCAATGCTTTTCAGGATGAGGCAAAACGTAGATGAATCACTCGATGTATGGGCATGCCACGGCATGGGCGGGGCATGGGGCGTCATAGCAACCGGCATCTTCGCCACGACTCTTGTAAATCCCGCAGGCGCAAACGGCCTGCTCTATGGAAATTCCAGTCTTCTCATAACGCAGATAACTGCTGTCGGAGTAGTATGGGTATACGCTTTTGTTGTGACATACATAATTGCAAAAGTCATAGACGCAACAATAGGAATGCGGGTAGGCGAGGATGAGGAGGCAATAGGTCTTGACATTGCACAGCATGCTGAGAGAGCATACGCGTGAGGTTAGAATATGAAGAAAATCGAGGCGATAATAAGGCCTGAAAATCTTGATGCTGTTCGAGTAGGTCTTGAAAAGAAAGGCATAGTGAGCATGACCGTTACGGAAGTGCAGGGGCGCGGGCGCCAGAAAGGCGTCTGCCTGCAATGGCGGGCCGGTGAGTATTGCGTGGAATTTCTTCCAAAGCTCAAACTTGATATTATAGTGGACGACGGTAATGTGGAACCTGCGATAGAAGCAATAAGCGAGGTAGCAAAAACAGGCAAAAACGGCGATGGGAAGATTTTCATCTACCCTGTTGAAGAGGTCATACGCCTGAGCACCGGCGAGCGCGGAAAGCAGGCCGTTTAAGCCTTATTTTGTTAGAGTTATATTATCGGTGAGCCTGCTATCAGGCTCCCGACCACGTACCCCAGGATTACGCCTCCGTTAAGGAATGGAAGTCCTGCCTGGGGTTTACCTTTCATTACCAATAGCATAAGAACGGAAAATCCCAGGAATGTTCCAAGGATGGCTCCAATTGCGGGGATATTTATGGCCCCGATAAGTGGGGGTGAATAATAAGGAGCCCCCTTTATGAAAAAGTTTGCCGATACGACAAGCAGGGTTGGCATCACAGCATCTCCCAGCCCCATGAAGAAGGCTTCCCGTTCCTCTTTATCGAATTTCTCAGACATGAACGAGTAATGCCAGTGCTTCGGGATCACAAGAAGTATGGGAAGCCTCAGGTCCATGACACCTTCAGCAAGCGCGACCATGTGTTTAGTCCGGTACACTGCAATATAGTCATAAATAAGCAGCACTACAAGCAGGAGAATTACCGGAACGATATCCAGGGAGATCCCAAATATCGAAGCCGAACCTGCACCAATTATTACACCTGTTATGTCAATGACATACCATTCCGGGAATTTATACAAAATAACAGTCAGGGCAGCTGAGATGGCAATAGTCAATATAAGGTTTATATCGGGTGTTATGACCGCAGGGAACATTGAAAAAATTGCGTAGAATACATAAGCCAGTGTCCATCCTACAGTTATCAGGATAAAAGCCTGGATTATCCATTTCTTATTCCATCTTATTACTAGAAATATGAATCCGGTGAAAATAAGGATTATTGCCACCCAGACGAGGACGTTTCCGGTACTCTCAGGATTTTCAAATGCCTTGAAGTTATTCGCCTCAAGCGGTTTGCTCAAAGCGATAGCAATGAGCTGAACAATGAGAAGCATGAAAGCCATGCCTATTATCGGTATGTATTTGTCGAGTTTCAAAATTGATCTCCACTTATAATAAGAGGGATGGTTTTTAAAAGTTTGCTAAAATTCGAAATAATTCCATTATCAACAAACTATTTCTTTATTCCTTCAGTATATAGGACAGATGATAATCGGGACTTTAGGGCCGAAGGGCTCTTACTCGGAAAAAGCAGCAAAACAATGGAACGATAAGGCGGAATTGCGATATTACGATGACATATTCGATACGGTGGACGCCCTCTTGCGCAAAGAAGTGGATTACAGCATCGTCCCTGTAGAAAATTCCATCGAAGGGTCTGTAACGCTAACGCTTGACATTCTTATGGAACAGCAGTTGAAAATCTCAGGCGAGGTTATAGTCCAGATAGAACACTGCCTTCTTTCAAAAGGAAAACGCAGCGAAATCAAAAGAATCATGTCCATTCCCCAGGCATTATCACAGTGCAGGAAATATATTAAAAAGAATTTCAATAATATAGAGGTTCATTCGACCCTGAGCACATCGCAGGCGGCAAAGCTTGCACAGGAATCAAGGGAGTTCGCTGCCATTGCATCCAGGGAATCTGCAAAGACATACGGGCTGGATATACTGGACGAGAATATACAGGACGCTAACGAGAACTTCACACGCTTTATCGTGATAGGGAGAACCACTCCGAAGCCCACGGGCAATGATAAGACCTCTATCATCGTGTATCTTGAGAAAAACAGGCCTGGGGCGCTTTATGAGATTCTCGGGGAATTTGCAAACCGGAGAATAGACCTGACAAAGATAGAATCGAGGCCAACGAAAAAAGTCCTCGGGGATTATCTTTTTTATATCGACCTGAGGGGACATATCGAGGACAGGATAATAAAAGACGCTCTTGATATTATAAAGAATAAAGTGGGTATGCTCAAAATACTGGGTTCTTACCCGGCTGCAAAATAATCAACGAAAAGTTTTATCCCATATCAAAACCATTATTGAGTAGCATCCCAAAAATGAGTGGCCTATGGATATAATTTCTTTAAAAAAACTTGCGCTTCTCGGGGCGCATAATAAACCCCTGGAATTATCGTCGGTTGAATTTGCATCATATATAGATTCAAGCCAGCAAACAGCATCGAGAAAGCTTAAAAGCCTTGAAGATGAGAACCTCATATCAAGACAGGTTTTACCTGACGGGCAATTGATTTCCATAACAAAAAACGGTCTTCTTGCTTTGCAAAAAGAATTGTATGACTACCAGGAGATATTCTCAGGGAATGGAAGCAAAAAAATCCTCTCAGGAAAGGTAATCACGGGGCTGGGTGAAGGCCAGTATTATATTTCACTTGAGGGTTACAGGAAACAATTCCGTGAAAAACTCGGGTTTGACCCCTATCCCGGCACATTGAATATAAAACTTGATGCACAGAGCATTGAGCTTCGAAAAAGAATTACCGGCAATATCAGGATTTCAGGATTTACAGACGAGAACAGGACGTTCGGGAAAGGCTCCTGCTTTAACGTCAGGATATCCGATGTGGATGGCGCGGTAATCACACCTGAAAGAACGCATTATCCTGAAGATATAATAGAAATAATCGCGCCCGTGAATCTCAGGAATTATCTGGATATCAGGGATGGGAGCGCGGTCCAGGTGGAGGTCATAAAATGAGCCTTAATGAAGCAATCGATGCCATACGCAAAGGCAAAATGATACTATTATACGATGCCGATGACAGGGAAGGCGAGACCGACCTCGTAATCCCGGCAATTTCTATCACTCCTGCCGACGTTGCCCGAATGCGGCGGGATGGCGGCGGACTGATTTGCGTTGCAATTCACGGTAGCGTTGCCGAAAAGCTTGGGTTGCCTTTCATATCCGATGTTTTAAGAAGCGTTTCTTTAAATGGAAATAAGGCTTTGCGCACGCTGGTTGAAAAGAAAGGGGATATCCCCTATGATTCAAGGTCGTCTTTTTCATTATGGGTGAACCACAGGAACACGTTTACAGGAATAACCGATAACGATAGGGCTCTCACCATCAAAAAGATAGGTGAAACCGTGCAAAGGGTTTTAAACGGGGAAATGATTGATTTTGGTGAAGAATTCAGGTCACCTGGGCATGTCGCCCTGCTTCGCGCGGCGTCTGGTCTTTTAAATGAACGGCGCGGGCAGACGGAATTATCCATTGAATTGGCATTAAAAGCTGGAATAAACCCATCTATGGTAGTATGTGAGATGCTTGACGATAAAACCGGGAAAGCTCTTTCAAAAGAGGATGCCAGGAAATATTCCATCAAGAACAATATGCCATTCATAGAAGGCAAGAATATTCTTTAATTAGATGCATTGGTAAAACATCATCAGCGTAAACGCCGCCGTTGAGTTTGTGGTTTTGGTAAAATGATGGTTTCAATGAGTTGTTGGGCTTTCATGTCCCACTTGTTGTCTAATATAGCTGATTTTATAGTTCCTTTTTCCATGAAGATTACAGCAGTATGATTTGTAATCACAGGATTTAAAATAGCATTTATTCTATCGCCATATCCGGAATTCCTGCTCTGGTATTCAAAATAGAATACCCAGCTATATTTATTGGATGAATTGGTTTCATTTAATCTAAATGTTTCAAAGATTCCGTCAAATTTATATGTCGCCTCGTTTTTTATAAAATTCGTAGCGATTAAAGCGTTTCCTTCTTTTGTGTAGTTTAGTGTAAAAAAAGCTAATGTTAATGCAAAAAGTAAAAATATGGCGATTACTAATATCAGCTTTTTTCTTTTATTCAGCTTCACAATGTTTCTATACCACTCCCCGGAAAAAAGATTATTTTGTCAATTCTTTCAGGCGTTTGATGCTTGCCATCATGGCCTGGGACTCTTTTTTCTTCTGGTTTTCAAGATGCTGAATGATCATATTGATATCTGTCTTGAGCTGGTATATCTTATACGGTCTGCCTTTTCCGGGTTTTTTCTCTTCCCTTTCTGCAATCCAGCCGAGTTCTTCAAGTTCTCGCATGGCGATACTGACCTCAGGCTGTCTTAAATCAGAACCCATTTCAAGGTCCCTGGAGGTTACATCTTTAACATTTTTTAAATATGTAAGCACTTTTGCTACGTTTCTCTTTAATCCTAATTCGATAAGCGTGTCCGCAAATTCCTCATCGGCTTTGTCGAGCACATTGACTGAAAGACTTTTCATATATTTCACCCTACAGCTTTAAATGTATTCATTAAATATAAATCTTACGTTTTAATATAAATTGAAAAAGAAAAGTCTTTATAATCTAAACATTTTGAAAATTGATTTTTATATTTCAGTACAACCCACTGACAATGACCATCAAAACGCATATATGATAGTTTTTCCTTATGAGACAGGGATTCTCATGGATTTAGTAATCTATTTCAATGGAAAATTTGTGCCAAAAAACGAGGCAAGAACCTCCATATATGATCACGGTTTCTTGTATGGGGATGGTGTTTTTGAAGGTATAAGGGCATATAACGGCCGGATATTCAGGCTCGATGGGCATCTTGACAGGCTGTACGATTCCGCAAAAGCGATCGACCTTAAAATCCCTCTTTCAAAGGAGGAGATGAAGAACGCTATTATAGAGACTCTCAAGAAGAACAAGCTGGAAGACGCTTATATCCGCCCCATAGTTTCACGGGGCGACGGGGACCTTGGTCTTGACCCCAGGAAGTGTCCAAAACCCAATGTGTTCATTATCACGCAGGAATGGGGTGCAATGTACGGCGACCTGTATGAAAAAGGTCTTACGGCGATTACGGTAGGTGTCCGGAGAAATGCGCCTGAAGCCCTGCCGCCGAACATAAAATCATTAAATTATCTCAATAACATACTCGCCAAGATAGAAGCGAACGCAAAAGGCGGCGATGAAGCGATAATGTTTGATGTTCACGGTAATCTTTCTGAAGGTTCCGGGGATAATATTTTTGTCGTAAAGAACGGCAGGATTATCACCCCTCCCACACTTAACAACCTCAGGGGAATAACAAGGGCAGCAGCAATAGAACTTGCCAGAAATGAAGGGATAGAAGTATCAGAGATAAATATGGGTTTGTTCGATATTTATACCGCGGATGAGGTTTTTGTAACAGGCACGGCGGCGGAAATAGCCCCGATTACTAAAATCGACGGCCGTCTAATAGCCGATGGAAAACCAGGGAATATTACAAAAAAGTTAATGGCTGCCTTCAAGGAATTAACAAAAACGGAAGGCACGCCTATTAAGTAATTTCACAATTCCCTTACAATGTGAATATTTGAGAACGGTATATAGTGTTTCTTTCCTGCATGCTCTCCCTCAAGCGGGAAGAACACCAGATACTGGTCACTATGTTTTATTTCGATGACGTTTGAACTTGTGACCCACTGGTCAAATGTGGGTTTTCCGTCTTCGCCAATATATCTTCTGGATTCAATAACGTATTTTCTTTCTGGCATAATTGCCTCCTCTTATAACAATTTCCTCTTATAACAAATCTGTATATGATGGTATTTCAATCTTACTGAAAGGCAGAATAAAATCGCTTAGACGACGCGAACCTGTGCCGCCGCAATGATTGCAATAGTGAGAGTGAATATAAAAATATCAGGAGCGCTTATTTTTTTCCTGCCCACATACACATGAGCATCAGCGTTATAACCCCTGCACAACATGCTCTGGTAAGTCCGTTCCCCCTGTTCGTATGAGCGGACAAAAAGGGAACTGATAGTGTAACCAATCTGTTCAAGAGTCCATTTTCTCGGTACATTTTTATTCCATATCTCAAAGCACCGTGTTTTCTGGGCTGTTCTTATCCTCCCGAGCATATTCCAGAAAACAAAAAGGTAGCGCACCATCATGGTAAAAAGAAGAGCGAGTTCCTTTGGAAGCCCCAGGCGCCGCGCAGACGAGACAAGCTCGCTCATAGGAATGGTTGACGATAGAAGTATAACAGCGCTTATGCATACAAAGAATTTTGCAAAGATGATAACCCCAAAAAGCGCACCTTCGCGGCTGACCTCAATTCCCAGTGGGAGATAATACAATATTGTAAAATTTTGTAGGAATGGCTGTTTCAGGAATGGCTGGAATGCCGCAATACCAAGGCCGAAAGGAAGAGCAATCGCAAACCGCATTGCAAGGTATGAGAAATCAAGTCTTGCAAAAATCATGAGTATGACAATATACCCTTCAAGCAAACCAAGTTTAACCAGATCAAGAGAATCCATGCGGGGAAGGGCTATTGCATATATTATAATTGCAAAAGTCATGAGGATTTTAATCCTCCCATCTATACGATGGATAGGAGATTTCCTGTACGTCTCACGCTCGAATTCCGTGATGGACATATGCATTATTTCACGACCCGCAGGAGTTCATCTCTTGCCTCTTCCAGCGTGAATTTGACGCCGACAGGCACACCTTCTTCCTGCAGCATCTCCATGAGCTGGGCTACAATGGGCAGGCGCAGGTGAGTTTTTTTGATAAGTTCGGGGGAAGAGAATATCTCAAGAGGCGACCCGTCGCCGATTATTTTACCCCTTGACATTATGCATACCCTGTCTGAAAGCAGCGGCACTATGTCCACTTCATGCGTTGCCGTTATGATGGTTATCCCGAGATACCTGTTCATTTCATTTATAAGTTTTATGAGGCGCATCGCACCGCCAGGGTCAAGTCCTGCTGTGGGTTCATCCAGCACGAGCACTTCAGGACGCATTGCAAGTATGCCTGCAATGGCGACTTTCTTTTTCTCGCCTGTGCTCAGGTGGTGCGGCGCCCTTTCCTCAAAGCCTGTGAGCCGCACTGTTTCAAGCGATTCCCGTACCCGTTTTTCGATTTCATCAGGGCTTAAACCGAGATTCATAGGGCCAAAAGCCACATCCTGTTTGACAGTAGGCGCAAATATCTGGTCGTCCGGGTCCTGGAACACGACTCCAACGGTCCGCCTTACATCAAGGATGTTCTTGCTGCTTATCGACTCGCCTTTTATCAGGACATCTCCGCCTGTCGGTTTGAGTATTCCGTTAAAATGCTTGAAAAGTGTGGATTTCCCTGCGCCGTTCGCTCCTATTATGGCGATGCGTTCGCCGGGTTTAGCCGTGAAGTTGATGCCATCCAGCGCTGTTATTTTTCCGCGATATACGTGGGTAAGTTCACGGGTTTCGATTATATTCATAAAGCATTACCTCGGTTTTTCATGCTGAACCCTTTTTGAGTAATTTTGCTGCAACAACCCAGACCCCGATTATTAAAGCGAATCCGATCACTATAGCAGCCACTTTTCCCATCTCCCCCATACCCGGTATGGAGTAACTTGAGAAGAGAGGCGCTATTGCGCTGTTTATTTCACGTTTCATGACAAGGCTTGCGGTTTGCCCGAGCCCGTCCGGATTGCCTGAGGTAAGGAACGGTGCTGCAACAGCAAGCCCGAATAAAGCAACAATTCCCGCAGCAGCAACCTTTATGGTGCTGACTTTTTTGGGTGCGTCCTCTTCAACTATGTCAGGGCGCGCTTTTATTATAGCGCCAAATACTATGACCGTAATTAGCCCCTCTCCTATTCCCGCCACGCCCTGGAATGTGCCCATGAGGAGCGCACCCTGTTTTAGCGGGAATGTACCGGCGAACCATAACTCAAATGAAAGTGCTATAGCCGGCAAAATCATGCTGAGCCACGCGCCTGCGAATATTGCAACCGGACGCTTTATTGATAATTTGCTTAAGCCTATATAGCTGTAATATCCAAGGAAACCGCCGATAATGCCCATGTTCAGTATGTTCGCCCCCATTGCAGTTATTCCTCCGTCCCCGAAAAGGGATTGTACTGCGAGCACAAGCGTTATCAAGAGGACAGCAGCCCAGGGGCTTGCGAATATAATTGCAGTGAGCGCGGCCCCGACAATATGCCAGCTTACTCCTGCAAGCATAGGGACGGGCAAGAGCAGGTTGGCCGCTATGTTAATCGTTTGCAGGACGAACATGCCCGCCGCAAGGACACCGAAGAGCGGTACCATGTTTTCGTTTAAGTCTTTGCGTGCCCATTTTATCGACCTTGCGATAAATAATATTGCGATTATCCAGTAGACTGCAGCCTGTTCCAATGGGATATAACCGTCAGGGATATGCATATTTTATACCTTTTCGAATAATATTTCATAACACTTCTATTTAACTTAGTATATAGTATCACAGTTTTATAATATAATATATATTTAGTGTTACGAAGATTAACTTCTGTAGCAAAACCATGAATAATCGTTAAGGTTTAAATAACCTGCGGTTACTGGAAGGAACGGATTACACTTCCTGCCCCGGGCGTATTGTCGTCAGTTTCACATTCTTTACGCCTTTTTGCGCCATGACCCGTTCAGCCATAGCTCTTACATCTTTTCCCTCTCCCCTAAGTATGACAACTTCCATGCATTCGTCATGGCTTATATGGACATGCACAGCCGACCTTGTAATAGCCGAGAACTCATGCTCTAAGTCAAGCAGCGAATTAACAAGCCCGCGCTGGGAATGATCATAAGACATGGATAAAATACCAATTCGTTCGCCTTCGACCTCGCTCATCCAGTCGTAGTAACGGATATAGCTTCTTATTGCGTCGCGTATGCCCTCAGAGCGTGATGAATAACCTCTTTTTGTTATGATTTCATCGAATTTCCCGAGCAGGTTCTCTGGAAGAGAAACGCCAATTCTTGACAAATCTTGCTCCATATAAAGTCTCCTTTCTCAAGAATTGAAGTAGTCCAGTATAATCTTTTGCTTTTTTGCAGGAATGAAGATAAAAGAAGTAAATATTTTCAAATCAACCTTTAGTAAAGATAATGAACCCCCTCCCCAACCCGCCCGACCCAACTCCTTCCACACAGATGGTTCATCATCTTAATACATCATTATTAGTAGCACTAATAAAAACTATGTTGTGAAAAAATTATCACTAAGATAACACTAATATTGCCGAAATGTGAAAAGATTTATTAGAAAGCAGCCCAGTGATACTATGGTAGTACTATTATGGTCGTCAGGAAAAATATATCACTCGAATCGGTTCATCTCAAAAAACTTGAACCACTGATTGAAAAACACAAAGGGAATCTTAGCGCAGCCATCCGGGATGCTATTGATATTACCGAAGTATCGCTTCGCCGATATGGTTCTGTCAGTGAAGCTTTATCAAAGATCGAAGCCGATAAGAAAGAATTGACCGGAAGGGAAGAATCGATTGAATCCGGCAGAAATGTATTAATAAGCACACCGATTTTCTTATGGATGCTTAAATGGACAAGAGGTATTCCTCTTGATCCTGAAATATTTGATGAACTGCTTGACCCTTTAAAAATCATCACAATATCAGAACTTGATAAGAAAATAAATGATCTCAGCCGAGAATCCGGATGGAACTGCAAAATATCCCTTTTCTGCATGGATGACATTAATCCAACCACCGCCACCGTTTCAATAGCAGGTGATAACGAATTTTACCGGGAGTTCGTGGCGCAGCTTGTCGTAATGTTCCTGGCATTTAACAAGGGTCTTGATATCGATCTGGTACACAGGAGAGCCACGACGGTTCGCATTGATTTAAAGTCCCGGGAAAAGGGGGCAGCGCCGTTTGCTGCAAAGACACATTTCGGTTATTTAAAAGACACAATGAGCGAGTTCAAGTCAAAGGAAGATTTCTGGAGAGCTCTCATCGATATATATAGTTCTGTGAATTATAATATGGTATCGCTTTATAGAGGCCATTATGAAGAACTTCTTTCCAACAATGCGCCCGTTGATGCAGGGATGTTTGAGTCAATATCGAAAAAACACATTGAGAGTATCCCGCATGCTGATTTCTTAAAACTGTTAAAGAAAGTGGATGAAGCTCTGATGTTCATAGACAAGATAGAGATACTTGATAATGGCTTTAATGTATATCACAATTATAAGAACGAGAAAGCCATCCAGAAAATCCGGGATTATTATTTATCGCTTCTAAAGGCTAACGGGCATGATTATGAGGCGAAATATTCCACAAGCCTGATAGTTTTTAATCATGTATGCTGCAAGGGTTAGATTACAACTACCTTTCTGGCAATGTCCCTGCATACGTGAATAAATTCTGAGGGGTCAATAGAAGGAAAAGTATCTATCAGGCACGTATCACATTCTTTTACCACATTGTTTAGACTCCTGACATCCCCGTGTTAGACCATGATTTTTGCATTCCCTTCTGCAGTTGCCAGGAGGACAGGTTCATCCCCGATAAGTTTTTCATAATCCTGTAATTCAAAATCAATTTTTATCCCGAGGATTTTTGAATTTACTTTAATATTAAGGATAGCATTCTTTAGCGCAGGAAGCCATGCATCATTGAGTATGACTTTTTTGGCACCGCCGAGGACACTCAAAAGCCCGAGCGTGCCAGGACCGCAAAATCCATCGATAATAAACGTTCCATCCAGTTCCCCTTTAATATATAACTCTTCCATTTTTCCGATTTTTGTGTTATTGAACTCGATGTGTATCCTTGACTGGTTCTTATAAATACACAGCTCGCCGAAGGATGAAGATATTACATCACATCGCATATCGCAGCCGGCCAGAAGCTCATAGGTATGGGGATTGCTGTCAGTATCCAGTATTCCTACGCTCCTGGATTGCAGTCCTTTCCTTTTAATCACCCCTTTTATCTCAGGCACTTTTTCGACTATTTCCCTGGCTGCCTCTTCTGTTATCGAATCCATAATAAGAATAAGGCTTTTCGTGCCAAGCCTTGGAGGATAAGGTATCCGGTAACCAAAAGCAATGAGCGGTGTCCCGACTTCCCGAAGCGCCGCATCTTCCGGGAATAATCCCGTTCTTTTCAATATTGTCAGGACATTCCCGATAACGAAATCAAGATGCCTCCTGCCGCATTTGCCGCAGCGCCCCGAGCCGGAATCAAGAATCTCCAAAAATTGAGCGTTTTTATCAAACCGGGGGTCAGGAGGACATGAACTGCACGCCATGTACATTCCCAATATCTCATCAAGTACCTTTTCTGCAGGCTGTATGCAATCCCCGTTGCATGTGGGACATTTCATAAGGTATATTTTTTGATTAAAGTTAAATATCTATCGGGTTTATCTTATCATTATCTTGATTGACTTGCAAGCTCTTCTGGCAATGATTTCTTTTTTGCGCAGGTCTTTAATACACTATACCAGTTATAAACAAACAACAAAAGAGATATAAGCCCCAGAAATTCAAAAACTTCTAAATATACAATAAGATTGGGAACTGAGGTTCCTTCAAAAAATTCATGAACCAGTGGAAGAAAAGAAAACAAGAAAATATAAACACAGTTCTTTTTGAAAAAAGATTCATCGATAATCGATTTTAACATCAATTCCTTTTTATTGATATCTTTCCATGAGAACCATATCTGGACAAATAAAAATATGAGTATCAAATACAAAACAGATATTGAAAATTCAATGTATTTATAAATATTATATCCATTTATATCTGTCATCACCGCAATCTTAAGGTTTAAGCATGATAAATGTTTCGATATCAGCTATTTTTAAGGCATTTCCCTAAATCAGATATGAAAAGTTCAAGACGATCTTCGCTGAGATGCGGCATTATTATCAACCTCATAGCCCTCGGCGTCCGTGTTATGGATGTTGTCCATCCTTTCATCCGCAGCCTTTTCCTGACTTCATCAAGTTCAGGCACATCCAGAGCCACGATGTTCATTACAGGGTCGATTAAGGGTTCCACACCCAACTCTTTTGCCCCTTCAACAAGCCTGCCTGTCATTTTCATGCACCTGCCAACGATTTCCCTGTATCCTTCCATGCCAAGATGCATCATAACAGCGTAGGTTGCCGCCACAGCCCCGCCGCTTCGCGTACCCGTCAGTGAATGCTGTTTCCTTATCGTAAGATATGGTGTATCTATTTCAAGAGGTAACAGGCAGGCTTCTTCCCTGAAAAGCAAACCACCGGCGGGAATCGTGGACATTCCCATCTTATGAGGATCGGCTGTTATTGAAGCTACTCCTTTTATGGAAAAATCAAAATCGTATTTCTTATCAAGGAAGGGTATTACAAACCCTCCGAAAGCGGCATCCACATGCAAGAACAGGTTGTTGGAAATCGCAAGTTCTGCAAGTTTATCTATCGGGTCTATCTGGCCGAATTCAGTCGAGCCTGCAATCCCTACAAGTGCTATCGTATTGTCATCAGTAAGAGCAGCTGCGGATTCTATATCAACTTTAAATTCACTATCCAATCCTGCTTTTCTTATCTCTATCCCGAGAAGGTCGGCAATCTTATCGAATGAGAAATGCGCCGAGGCCGGGACGACCACATTCGGGTGCTTTTTATTGCACATGTTCCTTGCAGTCCGAAGCGCCTGGATATTGGATTCCGTGCCCCCGGTGGTGATATAGCCGCATGCGTTTTTGTCGCCCAGCATGTCTCCCATCATTTTTATGACCTTTTCTTCAAGTTCCTTTGTTCCCTGGAAAAGGCCAAAATCGCCCATGTTTGATTCGATGAATTGCATGTGGGCTTTAATTGCGACCGGGTGCGGTCTTGTGCACATGGCTGAGAGCACTTTCTCGTATGAAGTGTCTTTTCGCATGGCATTGTTCAATAAAGCCATTACCTTATGTTCCGGGCACCCTTTCTGGTTCATGTGCTAAACATCAAAATATATGTTAATAAAGGGTTCGGATTTCAATTATGCATGTTCCCGATTTTATTCATCCGGAAAGCTGGGGATAGTCATATTCAATAAATTCATAGAATTTATCCCAGTCAAGGACAGTGGAAACACAGCCCGCCTTCTCAAGAACCAGCCCGACGCCGAAAAGATTCAATTTCTCACACATTTCAAGACCTGCCTTTATTTCTGTCATGCATCCCACACCCAGTATGGCATTGGGTTTATGTTTTCTCACAAGCCGCCGTATGAAACTTGAACCGGGCACGATAAATACTTTATATCCAAGCTTCTCGGCGCTTTTCTTCGCTGTCCCTATCTCGCAGCTTCCGCAATTGATGCACTGCATACCATCCGGGCTGAGTTTGGACGGGCATGTTGCAGCTCTTAAACACTGCGGGAAAAATATCAGCCGTTTATCCATCGGCGTGTCCCTGAATTTCCGGAGAGATATCTTGTTCTTGAGCGCGATTCCCACATCATCGACCATGGAATCGTCAAGCCTTACAAGACGGAATAATGCCTTGACAAAAGTTTCAAGAATTGTAATCGAGAACAGCATGAAATTCGGGAAGATGAATCGCTCGGTCTTGAAGGAGTATCCAATCAGGAATGAACCCAAAACTGCGATTATAAATAAAAATATTGCAAAATAAACTACAACTTCACCGATTATTGTGAATAACGACTCGATTTCAAATATCATCTACACAGTAAATATGTTCCTGAAACATAAGCATATCGCGTGTTTTTGCCTAAATCTCAATCACTGTATTTATCTCTTCAAGCGCCCGCGCATAATAGCCTGTTTTATTTAAATGGGCGGCAAGCTTGAGAGGGCGATGACCGCCCGGATGGTATGTGATGACAGCCGACGGGGCGCACTGTTTTACCATGCTGATAAGACCGTTCACGTCCATGTGGTCGCTGATATTGATAGTGGGAAACTTGTAGTCGCGCCTGCCGGTCAGGATGAACTTCTTTGCGGTTTGAAGTCCGGGTATTTCTCCGGGTGTAGTTATGCGAACCCCGCAGTCGCTTTCAAGGTCAACAAGGGTTCCTGTGTTTTCCATTAATCCTTCCGTAAGAGCGCGCGATACCGGGTCCATCCCGATATCCCCGGAATAACCGGATTCCCGCACCAGCCTCACAGCGCGCTGGGCTTTCCCGAATGCATATGCACCGAAAGCGATATCTTCCGAATCCGAAAGTGCCTCCCTGAATGCCCCGATATCATCCTCGAAATGGCACCTCGGGTCATCAGGGTCGCCGTAGTTTGCTTCAGTGACAAGGCAATCGCATTTCGGAAGGTCTTTTGCATCCTTGACATCCCCGGTGACAAGAATCTTTGAGCCTGCATCATTTTCCCAGTAAAAAGCACATGCGCCTATTGTATGATGGGTGGGATATGTTTTGACGTCAACGCCGCAAATATCTATAGTTTCCCCGATTTTAAAAGTCCTGCCCACATATTTTTTGCCATAAAGAATTTCAAGGGCGCGTGCGGTCTCCTGCGAGCACACTGCTCTATCGGAGAGCATGGCGGATTTCCCGTGATGGTCCGAATGGGCGTGGGTAATAAGGTAGGCATCGGGCTGCTGCGAGCGCGAGTTTGTGGTATCCACTGCAAACGTCAGTCTTTTTTCTGCATTGAAAACCAGAGAAACATGGGGCTTGAATCCTCTGCTTGTCCTGTGCCTGATTGGAAGCACGCCAAGGTCAAATAAAGGTTTCAACCTGACACCGTTATTTTAAAGCTTCGTTTATGTCCGCTTCCAGTACATTTGCTCTTGTCACGCCTGTGTACCGTTTGAAGAGAACGCCGTCCTTTTCGAGGATCAATGTGGGAACGGCATGAATTGTGTATTTAATCGCCAACTCCTGATCCGTATCTACGTCGATTTTCTTGAATTCTATCCTGTCGCCAAATTTCTTTTTAATCTCTTCGTTAATAGGGTCCTGCATCTTGCAGGGGCCGCACCATTCAGCAAAAAAATCCATTAGAATAACTTTACTCATCTTGTTTCCTCCTCGGGTAACAGAGCCCGCATGATTTGCATTTTTCTTTCATCTTTTTCTTATTCCATCTATTTTCCGGCACACCTGTCACCACACATCCAGTATAGTGTTATGGTTTAAAATAGTTGCCTTTTTCCTTATTTTGAACCTTCAAGAAACTTTATTATTTCCTCAATATCCGGAAGTTTCGAAAGCGGATAGACTTTCATGAACACGACTTGCTGTTTTTCGTCGATAATTATATTCGCCCTTTCGGAAAATCCTTCCTTTTCCCTGAATATACCGTATAAATTCGCAACCTCGCCATGGGGCCAGAAATCAGACAGGAGCCTTGTATGTTTAATTCCTAGTTCTTTTGCCCATGCTTTTTTCGATGGAACTGTATCTATGCTCATACCCAGTGCAACTGTGCCCAGTTTCTCAAACCTGCCGTGATTCTCTTCAAGCGACTTCATCTGGTCTGCGCATACTGGTGTCCAGGCAAGCGGATGAAATGACAGCAGGACTCTTTTTCCCTTAAGCTGCGACAGTTTCACATTTTTGCCATCCTGGTCGCTTAAAGTAAAATCCTTCGCTTTATCTCCGGTTTTAACCATATTCTAATTCCTCCTGTATTCCCTGATAATATGTTTGAATTCATGTTATATTAAAATATCGTGCAGGCAAATGCATCAGGTAGAATATACTGAATCCATCGGCTCATGCAAGTTTAGTCTGCTGGAATTTTGCCTTTAACCCGTCAAGATCTATCAATTCGTTTATGATATCGATAAGGACATCGTTTCCTTTTTCCAGCACATTTTTACTATCTTCTTTGAGTTCAAAAGCAGGGTCTTCCGGAGGTATTTTGATGCGGGTCACGGAAGCCCTGTGTTCTTTAAGGCGGACATCCTTTGATTCCCTGACATTTTCCGTCTTTCTGCCTTCAATCCCGAGTAATTCAAGTTCGTATTTGAAACACGGGCGGTAAAAAAGTGAGGAAAGGATAAAAACCGCGATATCCAGCCGGTCCGGCATATCGATGTTCTTAAGATGTTCTTTTACGATGCCGTAAATATCCCGTTTTGGGTTCGCTTTAAAGGTATAAACTATTGAGGGAGGAATATCATTCTCATCCAGATATCCCATGTCGTGAAGCGCGCGAAGGTAGCCCGTGAGTATCAACCTGTGCTGGTCGTATCCGTTTTTCTTTAATTCCCGCGCAATGCTGCTGATGGACATTTGTTTATTCGCGAGCACCCCAGCGAGGATATTGTAAAACTCAGACATCAACATAAGATTTGATAACAAACCTGATAAATGTTTTGATTAGGGTGACAAGGGCATTGCAATACTATTATATACAGCAATAACCCTACATCTACTTCCTCCCGAGCGAGATATGAAAAAAGAAATAATACTCATTGAATCCAGGGACGCTGCTTTTAGAGACCTCGTTTTAGAAACACCGGTTGGCAAGAAGCTCACTACATGCATGCAGTGCGGTATATGTGCGGGCTCATGTCCGGTCAGCCATGAAATGGATTATAATCCGCGCCAGCTTGTGCGCATGGTTCAGCTTGGTCTCAAAAAGGAAGTGCTCAACAGCAACACCATCTGGATATGCACCACATGCTTTTCATGCTCTGTACGCTGCCCGAGAGGAATACGCCCCACTGAACTCATGGAGACGTTAAAACCCATAGCAATAGCGGAAGGCATAAAGAACAAAAACGAAAGATTTGATGGCGTTTTCTCGGATGTGGTCAGGAAAAACGGCAGGGCTTCTGAATTCCTCTTAATTTCGAAATACAGCCTGAGAGAGCCTGAAATGATAAAACAGGCCCCGTTTGGTCTTTCTCTTTTCTCAAAAGGAAAATTGCCCCTGGCCATTGATAAAATGGAAAATATGCGCGAGCTGGATACAATTTTCAAGCTCGGTGAAAAAGCGGAAAAGAAAGAAGGCAAAGAAAACAAGGAAGAGAAAAAGGAAGAAAATAAAGAAGATATTAAAGAAGATAATAAGGAAACCGGGGCGAAAATAGAAAAAGAAGCGCCAGAGGCGAAGGAGACCGGCAAATGAAATATTCATATTATCCCGGATGCGCACAGCACGGCACGGCTGTGGATTACCGAAAGTCGGTGGAAGCGGTGTTTCGCTCACTTGGCATCGAGCTTGAAGTGGTGAAGAACTGGAATTGCTGCGGCGCCCTTCATGTGCCTGATATGACCATAAGAACTGCGCTTTCTGCAAGAACCCTGGCGTCTTCGAAGGGACTTGATACGGCAACACCATGCAACCTCTGCTATTCCAACCTCATGCGCGCAAAAACAGCGCTTGAAGAAGATTCCCTCAAAACGAGGGTCAATGAAGCTCTCATTGTAAAATATGCCGGAAATACAAAACCGAAACACCTTCTTGAAGTGATAGTCAAGGATTTCGGGCTTACAAAACTTGCTGAAATGGTCAAAAAGCCATTAAAAATAAAAGCCGTGCCTTATTACGGATGTTTACTCACGCGGCCTGAGAACAAATTTGACAGCCCCGAGAACCCAAAGTCGCTTGATAACCTTATCGCAAGCCTCGGGGCTGAACCCGTAAAATATTATTATAAAACAAAATGCTGCGGCGGTCCAATCCTGATAACGAATGAAGACCTTGCGCTTGAACTTGCAAGGGACTTGCTAATAATGGCAAAAGAATCGGGCGCTGACTGTATGGTTGTGACATGCCCAATGTGCCACCTCCAGCTTGATGCAAAGCAGAAAGCAGTTGAAAAAAAGTATAACATCAAGATTGATATGCCGGTAATTTATTTTACACAGCTCATGGGTCTGGCGATGGGCTTCTCCCCGGAAGAACTGGGAATGGGGAAGCACCTTGTTTCCTGCGATAAATTGATAGCAAAAATAGGGAGGTAAAGATGCCAAACGAATCCGCACCGAAGAATGAAAATCCCTCCACTGATGTTCCTACACCCGGGCAGCCTCCCAAAAAAACAGGCGTGTACCTTTGCAGGTGCGGCGGGAATATTGGCGACGTCGTCGATCTGCAATCAATCGCCGACAGCCTGAAAGAAAATAAAGACGTTGTGGTGAATATCCAGGATTACCTCTGCAGCGGCGCAGGGCAGGATAAAATAAAAAGCGATATCGAGAAAGGAAAAGTGGACAGGGTGGTAATCGGCTCATGCTCGCCAAAACTGCATCTTGAAACATTCAGGGCAATGGCAAAAAAAGCAGGTCTTAACCCGAACCTTCTTGAAATCACAAATATAAGGGAACAGGCAAGCTGGGTGCATGACAAAGAGGGCATAAATCCAAAGGTCAAAGGATTAATAAAAGGCGCTGTCGCCCGAATGGGTTCATTAGAACCGCTTGTGCCGCTTGAGAAAAAACTTGTTGACAGGACTCTCGTGGTCGGAGGCGGGATTGCCGGGATTACCACTGCTCTTGAAATGGCTGACGCACATGAAGTTATTCTTATAGAAAAACAGCCATTCCTTGGCGGGCATATGATCGGCCTATCAAAGACTTTCCCGACGCTTGATTGTTCCCAGTGTATTCTTACCCCAAAGATGGTGGCGGTTCATAATCATCAAAATATCACAATGTTGACCCAGACCGAAGTGGCGGACGTGCGGGGAAGCCCCGGGGATTATACAATAACACTGAGGCACAGCCCGCGATACGTGGATATCGAAAAATGCATATCATGCGGTGCATGCGCCAGGAAATGCCCCACTGGAGCCATATTCCTTCCGTTTGCACAGGCAGTCCCGCAGGCATATATGATTGATATGTCAAAATGCAAAAACTGCGGCGCCTGCGTGAAAATATGCCCGCGCGATGCCATAAACCTGGATGAGAAAGAAAAGACAAGTTCTGTTTTAATAGGGTCGGTAGCTATTGCAACGGGTTTTGAGCCCATAGACCCATCATTTATCGAAGAGTACAATTACCCTGCTCCGAATCTTCTCACGGCTGTGGAATTTGAGGAGATGCTGTCTGCAAAAAGCAAAACAGGAATGAGATTGCAGAAAGCAGACGGCTCATTCCCCAACCGGGTGGCATTCGTGCTTTGCGCGGGAAGCCGGGATTTTACAGGCAGAGGCAGGAAACACTGCTCCAAGGTATGCTGCATTTACTCGCAGAAACAGGCGCAGCTTGTAAAAAAGATGAAAGGGGATGCAGAAGCCTGGATATTCTATATCGATATGAGGTCGGCGGGCAGAAGGTTTGAAGAGTTCTATCACCATACCGCGGAAAAAGGCGTCAATTATGTGCGCGGAAAAGTGGCTGAAATAATACCCAGGGCTGACGGCACTCTCATGGTGCAGTACGAGGATACAAATCTTGGCAGGAAAGGGCGCGAGAGTTTTGATATGGTTGTCCTGTGCCCGGCTCTTATTCCGTCCGCAGGAACAAAAGAGCTTGCAGATAAACTCGGCGTGCCGCTTGGGGACGATGGTTTTATCGAGGAAAAACATGTCAAGCTTGACCCAGTAAATACACTGAACCAGTCGGTATTTGCCGCAGGCTGTGTGCTTGGCCCGAAGGATATTCACGATTCAGTGACCGAGGGCATAAGCGCTGCGCATAAGGTTTCCCAGTTCCTCGGGAAAGGCATGATACTGATACCCCCTGAAAAACCTATGATACTTGAGTGCAACGGATGCGGGGATTGCGTTAAAGCCTGTCCTTATAATGCGCTTGCCCTTGAAAATGGAAAAGCCGTGCTGTCGCCTCTTGCATGTACAGGCTGCGGTATCTGTGTGCCTGCATGCCCGATAAAAGGAATCGAGATAAGGAATTATACAAGAAACCAGTATAAGGCGCAGTTAAAAGCGATATTGGCCGAAGAGCCCGGAGTGATTGTGTTCATAGACCCGTATGCATACGCCGCTGCCGATATTGCGGGTGTTAACCGCAGGCAGTACTCTTCTCTTGTCAGGTTTGTAAATGTCCCGTCCATCCATATCCTTGATGGTGACGTTGTCAATGCGGCTTTTGAATATGGTGCCACAGGCGTAATGCTCATTGAAGGGACGACGGATGAGAAACTCACATCGCGCTCGGATGAGTTATATAAGAAACTCAAAAAAGAGACGCGAAAACATAAAAAACCCTTGCGGTATTCCCACATAGAAACGGCGCAGTATGAGAAACTGACCGACCTGCTTAATGTTTTTGCTGCCCAGACAGGCGCGAAGGCGCAAAAGAAGAATAAGAAAGAAAAAGAGCCAGACGGGGAAGAATAGGAATTTTACGATTTCTTAAAATCAATAGATTTCTCCGGAAGTGTGCCTGACCACTCCGCCAACTTTTAATTTTCCATCTTTAAGAATAACAGTCGTCAGTCCCTCTATTATTCCTTCGGTTTCGATGACGTCGCCGTCTGCTAATTCCCGCACTATGACGGTATATTTTGTCTTGTTCTTGTATTCTTTTGGCACTCTGACTTCCTTCCCTGTGAATCGTTTTTGGAATGAAAAGATATTGTCTTTATGATAAATAAATTTATTGTAAAAAATGCTCCGATCGGGATTTGAACCCGAGTCTCTGGCTGTCTTTATTTTGGCGCTGTTTCACGCTTAAAACTTGAAAGGCCAGAATGATTGGCCTGCTACACTATCGGAGCGCAGTAGGCTTAATATAACACAACCATATTTAATGGTTTGGTAGTCCGTAACTTATCACTCGATATATTTATATAGGACAAAGAAGGGTCTTTAGGATGGTGTCGAAATGCAAGATAAATGTCCAAATTGCGGTGAGCCTCTGGTAACCAAGACTATTAAAAAAGTATTAGCCACAGGCAGTATTGATTATCCAATTTCGCAAACGTGCCCGAAATGCAATTGGAGCAGGGATTTAACAGGCGCAGGCGATGTAGTTTCAAAGCCTGTAACAGAAATACCTCCCGCGGCAAAAAAAGAGGTAGTAAAAATTCAGCCTGCGCCGTCAAAGGCCGTACAAGCGCAGCCAACGACCGGGCCGTCAACCGATATCAACAAATTCGTAATAGTAGCGCTGGCAATACTTGTTCTGGGCGGACTTGCATGGGCATTCTTCCTGTACCCCGGTGCGCCAGTAAAACAGGTTGAAAGTCCGAAGCCAACCCCAACTGTTACACAAACCGCTGTCCAACCAACAAGCACGCCTGTTGTAGTAGCTGAAGTTACGCCAACGGGTAAAAGTATAGCGGTTTTTTTAGACAGCCAGAGAGGATTTATTCGCAATAAAGATATAACAATCAAACCGGGGGATGAAATCGTCTGGAGAAATACCGGAATAGATACCCTTACTCTTGTTAGCAGTGATGGCCTTTTCGATGAGCAAGTGCTGGCAAACGACAAAGAATATCGTTATTTATTCAAGAAAACCGGAGCTTATAGTTTCTCTTTGAAAGGAAATGCAAACCTGAACGGAACTGTTGTCGTAGAACCTTAAACCTGAGTCCAATCGAGCTGGAAACCATCAAGGGTCATGAGTATGATCTTTTGTTTTATGCCCGGAAGTTCATAAGGCAGGTCTTCAAAACCGATAAATAATTCATCGCCGGGATTAATCTCAGGCGGTGGATTGATAACTTTTCCGAAAAAGTATTTCTTATTTTCTTTTGATTCGGAAACAACCACGTTTCTCCATCCTTTAGCCTGTGCTACCCGTACGACAGTGCATTTCCTTTTGAATTTTTTTAAGGTTTTTTTAATTCCGCCGATTTCAGTTTCAGTTGTCTGGACAACATCAATATCATTATCTGCCATATTTGTTTCACCTGAAGATACCTTGATATACCCGTTTTATGTAATAAAGCATACTCATATAAAGAAATACTATCATAGGTGAATACCATGGGACTACCAGCAACAAAACGCTATTTGATTGAATTACTTCACAAACATAAACTCACATATGAACAGGTTGGCAAATATGCGGGCATAGAAACTGAAAGGGTAAAAGCTATCAAGAAGGGAGAGGAACCAACCGATGAAGAAAGACTGAAATTAAGAAACGTGGCATATTCTTTATCCGAGCTTCTCCAGAAAGATACCGGCGAAACGATGGATTAATGTTTTCAATCAAGAATGATTGATACTGAATACATTAATCATCCTCTTTTAAAACCCGATACAGTCGAGAAGAGATTATACCAGCTTGCACTTGCAGGCGAAGCTATCAGGAAATCGACCCTCGTCGTACTTCCTACCGGTCTTGGGAAAACCATAGTCGCACTGCTTGTTATGGTTTCACGGCTTCCGAAAGGAAAAGTCCTGCTTCTTTCCCCGACAAAACCGCTTGTTGAACAGCATGCAGCTTTTTTTAAAAGTACGCTCAATATCCCGCCTGAAAACATCACGCTGTTCACGGGAAATACGCCTCCACATAAAAGGACTGATATGTGGGAGAATGCGCAGCTTGTGGTTTCAACGCCGCAGGTTATTGAGAATGACCTCCTCGGGAAAAAAATCAATCTTGAAAAAGTCTCATGCATAATTTTTGATGAAGCGCACAGGGCAACGGGAAATTACTCGTATGTGTATATTGCTGAGAAATATCACATGCAAAACCAGGACCCTCTTGTCCTCGGCATTACGGCAAGCCCTGGAAGCAACCAGGGAAAAATACAGGAAGTTTGTACAAACCTCCATATCAAATCAGTCGAGATGAGGACGGATTCAGACCCTGATGTCAGCCCTTATATTTTCGATAAGGACATCGAGTGGAAGTTTGTACCAATTCCGGTTGAGATAAAAGGATTGAAGCTGTTGATGGACAAAGTCCTTTCAGACAGGTTAAGCAAGCTGCGTGAACTCGGTTTCATATCAAATTACCAGACGAGGCTATCAAAAAGGGAAATGCTTGACCTGCAGGCACGGCTCCAGTCGCAGCTTCGTTCATTCCCTGACCAGAAAGTTTACCAGGGAACCTCGCTCCTTGCTGAAGTCTTCAAGGTAAGCCATGCAATCGAGCTCTCGGAAACGCAGGGCGCATCTGCATTATCGAAATATTTTGAGCGGCTTGAGAACGAGGCGAGGTCAAAATCAGGGAGCAAAGCAGCAAAACGCCTGATGGATGACTTGAGCATGCGTCAGGCTGTTCATCATCTCGGGGGCTGCGACGGGAACAATCCGAAACTCAATGTTGTAAAAGAACTCGTTGCAAAACAGGTGCTTGAGAATCCGCAATCACGGGTTATCGTTTTCACAAACTACAGGGATACGGCTGAACTTGTCGCCAGTTCGCTTAAGGAGGTTCAGGGCATAAAACCAGTCAGGTTCGTGGGGCAGGCGAGCAGGTACAAGGATACCGGTCTTACCCAGAAACAGCAGGTGGAGATTATCCAGAAATTCAAGGATGGCGAATATAATACGCTTGTGGCTACCTCGGTGGCAGAGGAAGGACTTGATATACCTTCAACCGACCTTGTGGTGTTTTTCGAGCCCGTCCCTTCTGAGATACGAAGTATCCAGAGAAAAGGAAGGACCGGAAGGAAACATGCAGGGCGCGTCGTTGTCCTGATGGCGAAAGGGTCAAAGGACGAGGCGTATCACTGGAGCAGCAACCGCAAAGAGAAAAACATGTTCAGGACGATGAAAAACCTGGAACTGGAAGCCCCTGCTGAGAAACTTCCTGTTGGGGAAGGGAACCTTCAGGATGCGGCAGGCGGGCAAACAAAACTTGTGGATTTCCCGGCGCAGCAAACACAGGAACCAAAAATGGGCGCCGTTATCAAGGTCATGGTTGACCAGAGGGAAATCCGTTCCCATGTTGTGCACACGCTTGAAAAACTGGGAACTGATGTAACGTTGACCACACTTGAAGTCGGGGACTATGTGGTGAGTGACAGGGTGGGTATCGAGAGAAAGACCGCAGAAGATTTCTTAAGCACATTGCTTGACGGGAGGGATTTGTTCGGACAGGTATCAGACCTTAAACGTGCGTATGAGCGTCCTTTAATGATTATCGAAGGTGAGGGGATATATACGGCAAGGCAGGTGCATCCCAATGTAATACGCGGGGTGCTTGCCGCTATTACAATTGACTTCGGGATTCCTCTAATTTTCAGCAGGGATGAAGAGGATACTGCGGCGCTGATTAACGTTATCGCGAAAAGGGAACAGGTGGAATCAAAGCGGGAAATTAACCTTCATGGCAAAAAAACAGCTTCCACTCTTCCGGAACAGCAGGAATATCTTGTATCAGCCATCTCCGAGATAGGACCGGTTGTGGCGAGGAACCTGCTTCGGCATTTTGGCAGCGTGGAGCGGATTATGACCGCATCGCGCGAGGATTTAATGAAGGTGGAGCTTGTAGGTCCGAAGACTGCGGACAGGATAAGGGAAGTGGTGGGCGGGGAGTATAAGGGTTGAAAACGGTATTCTAACGCAGAAATGTTATTTTATTAGTACACTTCCTCATGCGTTCCCAAATCTATCAGTAAGACTTTCTTTTTCGGTTTATCTATGAATTTAAAGACCAATCGATGTTCATAATTTATCCGTATCGACCATAATCCTTTCAAGATACCACTCAAAGTATGCGTTCTTAAAGATGGATGAAACGGATTAGTTACGAATAATTCCATTTTGTTCTTGAATTGATCCACTAAATCTGGATGCTTCTGGCTCCACTTTTTGTATATTCGCTTAAACTTCTCATCCCAAACGAGTTCAATCATTCAAGTCTTTCCATAAATCGTTGAATTTGCCTCTCTTTACTTCTCCCTTTTTACAGGCGCCGACAGCTTCTTTTGCCCTTTTAGATATTTTTACTCTTTTCAATTCAACCAATCTCTTGGAAAGTATGTTTAACAGGTACTCCCTGTCATCTATGCCTAAACGCTCAGTTTCTTCCAGAACTTCATTGATGGTAACCATTTTGCTTCTCATTTTACCACTTTATGTTATTATTGAATTAGCACCTTAAAAATATAGCAGGTACGTGAAGGGCTGCCTTGCGATTCACCGCGGATATGAGCCCAGACGAAGTACACACGCCCCATGCTTGCGTGGCTCTTGGAGCCTTTAGTTTGCTGTTTATTTGAAAAGTTTCGCCGAACTATATCGAAAACTATTACTCCCTCAGCCGTCCATACAATCTTATTAGAGGAGAGGTTTATGAATGATATTGCTTAAAATCTGGAATAGCTATTGGGATGAGTGAATATGAACCAAAATGAAAGCCGGGAAGCTCCGCCGGGACTTGCTCTAAGGGTCGCTTTAACTATAGTAGTTCTATTCGGCGGGTTGATATTTGCAATAATTTACGTTGCATTCTTCACTGCGTCGCTCAGCACATTTCAAAAAATCGCTGTTATCGTGGTCGTCATTCTTGCAATGATAGCCTTATTGAGTTTGATGTGGGCATCCTGGGGCATGAAGTATGGCATGAAAGAAAAATGTCGTGAGTAAATTACAAGGGCAAAGATTTTATCTTATCACGCTGTTATTGAGCCACCCGAAGGGATAGTAGGGTAGCCTGGTCCATCCTTGAGCGTTTGGGACGCTTAGACCGCGGTTCAAATCCGCGCTATCCCATTTTAGTTTTTTATTTTTGAGCATTTTTAATTTTTTTTAGGTAAGACGAATCCAGATAAAGATAATCAACCACAGAGCACACGGAGAGCACAGAGAGATGCGTTTTTACTCTGTGTCCTCTGTGCTCTCTGTGGTTTTCCAACCAGAACTTTTCTTCCATGCAAACTTTATTATGGCAGGCAAATCAAATAACCATCAAGGAGGTTGGAAAGTATGATTATCAAAAATCACGAAAGAATACATGCCGACGAGGAAAACCTGTGCAAGAAGTGCATCAGTGAACTGGAGGACCTGTACAGCTACCTTGAGCTTTCAACAGAAGAACTTGACCTGCTGGATATGCCGAGGCGTTCGTTCACGGTTCATTTCCCTGTACAACTGGACTCAGGGAAAACAAAAATGTTCCTGGGGTACAGGGTTCAATATAATGATGCGCGGGGTCCTGCCAAGGGCGGCATAAGGTTCCATCCCGAACTGACACTGGACGATGTCAGGGACCTGGCTTTCCTGATGACGCTCAAATGCGCAGTGGTAAACATACCTTTTGGGGGCTCAAAGGGCGGCGTAGTTGTCAATCCCAAGGAATTAAGCAGGCATGAGCTTGAGCGGCTGACCCGGAGTTACATCCGCGCCATCTCGGATTATATAGGGCCAGGCAAGGATATCCCGGCGCCTGATGTTTATACTGATGAAAAAATCATGGCATGGATACTGGATGAATATGAGAGGATAAAAGGCGAACATACGCCTGCCGTGGTGACAGGGAAACCCCTTGAACTTGGTGGCAGCAAAGGGCGCAGCTACTCCACTTCGCTTGGCGGGATACTTGTTCTTGAAGAAGCCCTGAAGAAGAAGGGAATCAAGAAATCAGATGTCGATATTGCTATCCAGGGCTTTGGGAATGTCGGTGAAAATGGCGCCCGGATACTCCATGAGAAAGGATATAAGGTCATAGCGGTGAGCGACTCAAAAGGTGGAATCATCGATGAAGGCGGTCTTGACATACCGGCTGTAATGAAGCATAAGGAACAATCCGGAAGCGTTGTTGATTTTGCGGGAAGTAAGACCATAACAAATGAGGAATTGCTTATCAGTGATTGCGATATCCTGATTCCTGCTGCGCTTTCCGAACAGCTCAATGAAGGAAATGCAGCGGATGTGAAAGCAAAAATAGTCCTGGAACTTGCCAACGCACCGACAACGATAGAGGCGGATAGTGTTTTTTCAGATAAGAAAATAATGCTCATACCCGATATACTCGCCAATGCGGGCGGCGTGGTCGTGAGTTATTTTGAATGGAGCCAGAACCTGAATAATGATTACTGGGAGGAGGATAGAGTCCTTGAAAAGCTTGAAAAGATCATGGTAACTTCATTCAATGACGTTCATGCATTGTGCCAGGAAGAGAATTGCAGCATGAGGACGGCGGCATACCAGCTTGCAGTGAAAAGAATACTATACGCAGAAAGATTGCGGGGAAATCTATAAGCGTGCTTTTGCACTTGCCATGATAAAATCGCGGACAAGCTTTGCGCCAAGAAGCGCGGTATTGCCTGAATCATAAGTCGGCGCTATTTCGACAAGGTCGAATCCTACTATATCCGGCGCAAGGCATGAGATTACAGCCCTCACGTCGCGCGGCGTTATCCCATAAGGTTCAGGTGTTCCGAGTGCAGGCGCGTATGCGGGGTCTATCGCGTCCATGTCTATGGAAAGATAAACAGGGCCTTTGATATAATTCCGGATCCCGGAGATTATCTTTTCGATTCCTTCCGTGGCTACATCATCGGCAGAGAACACTTTAATCCCGTTCTCCCTGACATAGTCGTACTCTTCACGCGTCCCGCTCCTTATTCCGATTGAAACGTATTTTTGGGTTACATTTTCAAGAATATGTCTTGAGATGCATGCATGGCTGTTTTTTTCTCCATGGAATTCTTCCCTCAAATCCATGTGAGCATCAAGAACAACGAATCCAATACCGGGATATTTATTCCGGCATGCCTTGACGAACGGGTACGAAAGTGAATGTTCCCCGCCAAGCATTATCGGGATTTTTCCATCTTTAACATAATTCCCTGCATGAACCGAGATCATCTCAAGCGTGGAATCGATGTCCTTCGCTACGTCAAGGTCGCCCGCATCATGGATATCCACATCCACAAGGTCAAAATCAAAAAAGCTGCTGTAGGTCTCGAAATTGTATGAGGCTTCTCTCATTTCCTGCGGCGCGAGACTGCTACCCTTCCTGAAGCTTGAGGTGCCGTCAAAGGGTACGCCGCAGATTACGTATCTGGCTTTTTTATAGTCAGAGTTTGCATCTGCAAAAAGAGTATTCTGCATTCAGGTACGCATGTCAATTTTCATTTTCCCCATCGAATTCAAATAAGATATATCTTTTCCTGCCTCTATTTTGCCTTTCAGGTCGTCAGGTATTTTAAGCTCAAGCGTGGAATAATCGGCGTTATCCATTATCTGGACAACATCGCCCTTTACTGATAATACCTGCCCGTTTTTCCTTTCTACAAGCGGGACGTATATCTTATCCGTAACCGGTGCTACTATTGACCGTTTGGAATTGTCAAATATGCCGATAGCATCAATCCTGGCCTTTGCCGAGCCGTGTTTTCCGGTTTTTGCATGAGAAATACTTTTAATGACACAGGGTTCTTCGTCTATCAAGACATACTTTCCTTCTTTTAACGTCCGTACTTCAACTTGTTCCTTCATTGCGATTCTCCTTGCTCCATGACAGCTTATTATATAATAAATATGTCGATGATAAATCGGAGGTTGTGGTTTTGTTTGAAAAACCACAGAGAGCGCAGAGTACACAGAGAAAGGCAACAGTTAGTTCTTCAGCATACCCTTTCTTAGCTTACACT
Source organism: Candidatus Methanoperedens sp. (assembly GCA_041491305.1). GTDB lineage: Archaea > Halobacteriota > Methanosarcinia > Methanosarcinales > Methanoperedenaceae > Methanoperedens. The sequence goes on along the minus strand of JBGPUU010000011.1, from coordinate 15,419 downwards.
TTCTACACATTGTCTGCAGATTATCAAAAACAGTTTCCCCACCTTTTGAGAAAGGTTTTATATGGTCAATCTGTGGATATTTAGTTGAACCGCACATCACGCATTTATAACCATCTCTTTCAAGTACCTTCTGTCTTAATTCAGGTGGTATAGTCTGGATATCTTTTGGGTCTTTTTGTTCATAATCAGGACTAATCAATCGGTTATTGTATTTTTCGGGGTTCAGAATCTTATCACAAGATAAGTCAACCTCTTTTTTGAATGCTTCATAATTATTGTTAAAAAGGTGCTTCCACATTGGAATTTCGAATTGCTCTGTTAAATAATCTCTTATAGAAACCAAATCAAGTTTTCTCTCTATTATGTCTAAAGCAATTTTGTCGATGTCAGATTTATCTCTTTCTTCTTTAGTTGGCATTCATTTTCCGCTATTCAACACCTAAGCCTGTCTATATATATTTTTTTCACAAAATCCCGAAGATTGCACCCACCCCTTAAAGAGAAAACATAAATCGCATAACTATATCACACCAAACAAATATTAAGCCGAATAATGTCCCTCTTTAATTCCAGGTTCTATGATTTCAATGTCCATCAGGACTCAAGCTCAATCACAGAGCTGGCATTTGAAGCAAAAAAATACGGTTATTGCGGAATCGCGATCGTCAATTCTTCATTGACAGACGAGGACGAATTACCTGTGGATTTTTCGATTTTTAGAAGTATTGAGATTTCAGGAAAGCCTTCAAAGCTCAGGGAAGAAATAAAAAAACATAAAGGAACCGAAACTATACTCACCATCGTCGGAGGTGACGAGGAACTCAATCGGGCTGCAGTAGAAACAGAAGGTTTTGATATCCTTTTACAGCCGGCCCAGTTCAATAACGTGCTTGCAAAAGCTGCAAGCAACAACTCAGTGGCTATCGGTTTTAACCTTGGCTCGCTCATACGGCTGCGCGGGGAAGCGCGTGTGCGGGAATTAATGATTATGAGGGAAAACCTGAAACACGCCAGGAAGTATGACCTCCGGATGATATTGACAGGCACTGCCCGTTCTATCTACGACTTCCGTACCCCGAGGGAAATGGCGGCGATTGCCGGGATTTTCGGCATGACAAAAGAAGAAGCAGTCGATGCAATGAGCGCGGCGCCGCTTGAGATTTTGCGAAGGAAAAACCCGGACTATATACAGGAGGGTATTGAAATATTGTGAAAATAAAAACCCTTCCTACTTTGCGCAACAAGAAACGGTATCTTGCCTTCGAGGTTACATCGGAGCAGACGATAAACCGCCAGCAGTTATTTAATGAAATATTAGATTCGGCCGCCTCCCTATTCGGCGATAAAGGGATCAGTGAAATAAATCCAAAACTTATGGACTATGACGGGAGATTCGGGATTATCCGCTGCGCCCGGGAAAAAACGCAGGAAACAAGGGCGGCACTTGCCTGTATCAACAACATCCGCAGGATTCGCGTATCTTTCCTTGTCCTTGGGATTTCGGGAACTATTAAAGGGGCAACGGAAAAGTTTATACAACAAACACTCATTAAAGAGTTAGAACCGGAGAAGAAAGAATAAACGAAATCTAATTCCAATGGATTGGCGGGTATTTCGTATTAAAACGAAATAAATATATTCCAGACAATCCTGATAGTGTAGATTGTTCGAACAAAAATTAATGTAATTACGGTTTTTCAGGAGATGATACAATGCAAATGGCACCACAAATGGGATACGACAGGGCTATAACAGTATTCAGCCCTGACGGAAGATTGTTCCAGGTAGAATACGCGCGGGAAGCGGTAAAGCGGGGAACAACGGCAGTCGGAGTAAAAGCAGTGGATGGAGTGGCTTTACTGGTTGACAAAAGGGTTACGAGCAAGCTTCTTGAAGCGGCATCCATAGAAAAAATTTTCCAGATAGATGATCACGTAGGGGCAGCCACCTCGGGGCTTGTGGCTGACGCAAGGGCGCTTATTGACCGCGCCCGCGTTGAAGCCCAGATTAACAAAGTTTCGTATGATGAACCGATAGGCGTTGAGGTCCTTTCCAAAAAAATATGCGACTTCAAGCAATCATACACGCAATACGGCGGCGTAAGACCTTTCGGAACAGCACTTCTTATAGCAGGCGTTGATGATAACAGGGCGCGTCTTTTCGAGACCGACCCGAGCGGCGCATTACTGGAATATAAAGCCACAGGTATCGGCTCAGGAAGGACTGAGACCATGGAGATTTTCGAGAAAAAATATACTGACGATATCAAACTGGAAGAAGCCATCGTCCTTGGTCTTGACGCCCTCCACAGCACTACTGAAGGGGTTTTCAGTGCCTCGACCATTGAAGTGGGGATAATTGAGCTTTCAACAAAGAAATTCAGGAAACTCCTGCCTTCCGAGGTTGAGACATACGTGGAACAGGTCATTAAAATGCATGCCGCAGAGGGCAAAGGTAAGGAAAAGAAAAAGAAATCAGAAGAGTGAGTCAAAATGGTCGCTCTTGATGAGTCTATAATCGCACGACTCAAGACCCATGGCAAGACTTTTGAGGTTTTCGTTGACCCCGAAGGAGCGCTTGCTTTTAAAAGGGGCGAGGCTGCAAAGATTGAAAATATCCTTGCTGTCGAGGATGTCTTCCTGGATGCAAAAAATGGGGACAGGCCTGCGGAACAGGATATTATCAGTGCATTCGGGACCACGGATGCAGCTAAGATTGCAGAAAAAATAATTCTTGAAGGAGAGCTTCATCTTACCACCGAGCAGAAAAAACGGATGCAGGATGAAAAAAAGAGGCAGGTAATCAATATCATAGCACAGAACGCCATAAATCCCCAGACAAAAGCCCCGCATCCGCCTGCCAGGATAGAATCGGCAATGGATGAGGCAGGCGTGCATATCGACCCCATGAAAAATATTGACGAAATGGTCAGTATCACTATGAAAGCCATAAGGCCAATCATACCGATACGTTTTGAAGAGGTAAGAATTGCAATCAAGCTCCCTGCAGAATATGCCGCAAAATCATACGGCAGCGTGGCATCATTCGGAAGCCTGACAAAACAGGAATGGCAGAATGACGGTTCATGGATAGGCGTAATTACCATACCGGCCGGCCGGCAGGATGATTTATACAGCCTTTTGAACAGGCTTACAAAAGGCAGTGCAGAGACTAAATTTATAAAGTGATTTAAATGGATAAAAAATTAGTAATACCAGGCGAATTCTTATCGGATGATGCAAATCTGGCTGATGAGGGCACATATGTTGAAGAAGGCAAGGTCTTCTCATCCGTATTCGGGATTGCTTCGTTGAAAAACCATGTCAGGGTCGTCCCGCTTTCGGGTAAATATATACCAAGACCAGGCGACATGATTATAGGCATAATAACCGAAGTCTCGTTTTCGAACTGGATTGTGGATATTCGCTCGCCCTATGAGGGTTTACTGCACATATCCGAATACCCGAGAAGAATAGAGAACACGGACATGTCAAAATATCTCAAGGTCGGTGATGCAATAATTACCCTTGTTACTGATGTCGATCCGAGCATGAAAGTTGAATTGACCCTTAACGACCAGAGGCTCAGGCAGATTAAAGAAGGACGTATCATCGATGTAACCCCTTCCAAGGTGCCGAGGTTAATAGGCAGGAGCGGCTCCATGATTGCAATGCTCAAAAATGAAACGAATTGCAATATCTTTATTGGCCAGAATGGAAGGGTATGGATTACAGGGAAAGATAAGGATCTTGAACTTGCGGTGAAAGCAATCCTCAAGATTGAAAGAGAATCCCATGTTTCCGGCCTGACTGACAGGCTCACCAGGTTTTTAAAAGAAGAAAAAGACAAAAAGGAGAAAAAACCCGGAAAAGAACGCGTGGATAAGGAAGAAACGAGGATAGAGGACAAGACTGAAGAGAAAATAGAAGAAAAGACAGAAGAAAATGTTGAAGCAGTAGAGGAAGAAAAACAGCCGCAAGTGCATGAAAAAGCAGAAGAAAAAAAGTCGGGAGGAATTCTTGACGAACTGCTTGGCGATGAAAAATAATTGTATTTGATTAAATAATAGAAGAGGAAGAAAGAGAGAGAAATTTTATGAGTAAACCAGAAAAGTTAATTGAAAACGGTATTCGCCTTGACGGCAGAAAACCGGATGAAATAAGACCTATCAAAATCAAGGTGGGCGTTTTGAACAGAGCGGATGGCTCATGTTATTTTGAATTCGGTGGAAATAAGGTTATTGCAGCGGTTTACGGACCAAGAGAGGTTCATCCCCGGCACCAGCAAAAATCAACTAGCGCAGTTGTTAGGTACAGGTACAATATGGCGTCATTCTCGGTTGAGGAACGAAAGCGCCCCGGACCTGACAGGAGAAGTATTGAAGTATCGAAGGTCAGCAGGGAAGCGCTTGAACCTGTAATATTCGAGGAATATTTCCCTCGCTCTGCAATCGACATTTTTGTGGAAGTGCTTCAGGCGGATGCAGGAACACGGACGGCCGGGATTAACGCCGCATCGATCGCCCTTGCGGATGCAGGCATACCCATGAAAAGCCTTGTCTCAGCCTGTGCAGTAGGGAAAGTCGATGATACGCTCGTGCTTGACCTGAATAAAGATGAGGATAATTACGGACAGGCCGACATGCCCATTGCGATGACCCCTGACGGCAAGATCACCCTCCTGCAGATGGATGGACATCTTACCAGGGATGAATTCAAAGAAGGACTTGAAATGGCAAAATCGGGCTGCATGGCAATTGCCGAGATGCAGAAAGCTGCCCTTCTTGAGAAATATTCAGGGCAAATCGGGGGTGATGCCATTGAGTAATGAGATAATGGCTGAACTTCGTAAAGATTATATCTATAATCTTATGATTAAAGGCGAGCGGGAAGATGGCAGGGCTTTTGACCAGTACAGGGACATCACGATAGATACCAACGTAATAGAAAAAGCTGAAGGGTCAGCCAGGGTGAGACTCGGGGATACCCTTCTGGTAGTCGGCGTCAAAATCCAGCCCGGAACGCCATTCCCTGACACTCCTGACCAGGGAGTAATCATTACCAATCTTGAACTTATCCCGCTGGCTTCACCTGTATTCGAATCCGGTCCTCCGAGAGAGGATGCCATAGAACTTGCAAGAGTGGTGGACAGGGGTATTCGCGAGTCGGGTGCTATTGACCTTTCCAAATTGTGCGTAACCCCGGGCGAGAAGGTATGGATGGTTTTCATTGATGTGCATGTGCTGGACGACGGCGGGAACATAATGGATGCTGCTTCCCTCGGTGCGATTGCAGCCCTCATGACCGCGAAACTGCCGGCAAAACGATTCGACCTTGGTGAAGATACGCCGGTGCCAATCAGGGATGTGCCTGTTGCGGTCACGGCTGTTGAGGTCGGCGGTTCAATAATGCTTGACCCGTCGCTGAACGAGGAAAGCATAGCGGGAACAAAACTGACCGTCATTTCCAACCAGGACGGGTGCTTATCAGGTATGCAGAAGAGCGGTGTTCACCCGCTTACCACCGAACAGATAAATTATATAGTGGATAATGCAATTGAGAAGGCCAAAGAGTTAAGGCAAAAATTCCTGGAGATATAATCATGGTTGAAACCACAGCAAAAGGAAAAAAATCAAGGTCAGCAGGCAGATTTGGTGTCAGGTACGGCACCAAAAACAGAAAACTTATCGCTGATATAGAAGAAAAAATGCATGCCGAGTACACATGTTCAAAATGCGGCGCAAAAAAAATCAAACGAACCGGAACAGGAATATGGCAGTGCACGAAATGCTTGCATACATTTGCAGGCGGCTCATATGTTCCTCAAACTGCAGCGCATACCACAGTATTAAGAGCGGTGCAGGGCGAGAAAATCCTGCTTGAAGCAGCCAAGGCTGCCGGAAAATAAGGTAGTACATGGTCTATAAATGCACCCGGTGTAAAAGAGCGGTTGAGATTGATTACGAGTACAGCGGCGTCCGCTGCCCGTATTGTGGCCATCGAATCCTCATCAAGGAAAGACCGGTAATTGTCAAGCTGATAAAATCCGAATGATAATTACCACAGCGCGCAAACCAACTTCTAAAACACGAATATTCTGCAAGCATCTGAGCAAGTTTACAGGGAAAGAGTATCTGACCCGCGGGAAAACCAGCCTGTCAATGCTTGCCGACACATCTTTTTTGGTGGTAGGCGAATCCAATGGTAACCCTGCCAGCTTTAATTTTTTTTTGAATAACGAATGTGTTCTTTCTATCCGTGCAAATGTTTCACTTGATAAAGGGATTGTTTCGCCCGGGGAACCTGTTATTGAAGGAGGTATGCCGCTGGCTTTTGCTTTGAGTAAAGCGACGGGTTTGCGGATGGGAGAAAACGGAGATAGAGTTATCCGCGTTAATGACAGGATTGAATTTATCGATAAGGGAATACCTTATATTATATTAAAAGTGCTGGAAGCAAGAGGCGAGGGAATTGTTTGATATATTTAAGAAAGAGGAAATAAATTCCCTGAAATCCAGGATTACCGAACTTGAGGAAGAAAACAGGAAACTTGCAGCACAGCTTGAAAAAAAAGATGAAAAAACAAGAAAAACAGTAGCGACAAAACAGGAAGTTGACAGGGAACTAAATGAATCAACTCAGAAGATATCTGCCCTTGAAAAAGAACTTCAAAAACTTAAAGAAGGGACATCTTCTGAATTGAAATTCCGGTTCTCTGAAAGCTTAACAAGGCATAAACGTGATGAGGTTCTTTTCATGCTTGGTTCATTGCAGTCAAAAACCTCGACGCTGATAACGATTTACCTTGCAAGGGATGAGACTCTTAAGGATATTACACAAGAAAAAGATTTACAAATCGACAATCAATCAGCAAATCTCATCGAGAAAATCGAATCATCTACTGGCAAAGCGATTTTTTATGATGCAGATGGTCTTATAAGAGCAGTGATAATCCCGTTCCTCCCTGTTTTGCGCTCGGAATATGAGGCTGGCAGGCAATTTAATCTTGAACCACTGAAAAAGAGTCTTGAATTTGATAAAATTTTGGCGCTTAATGCACATGCAGGCGAGACATTCGCGGGTATAGTTGAAGCAGAAACTATTGTTGAACATGATATCATAAGAAGCAGCGTTATGGGAAAGCACAAACAGGGTGGATGGAGCCAGAAACGTTTCCAGAGCCTTGTCGAGGAAGATGTAAAGCATCATGCGGATAAGGTGAGGGCGGCGCTGTCAGGGATGATTGAAAAGAACAAGGATATTCAGTATATTATTGCGGGCGGTGAGGGGAAGTTAGTAAAGATGATACTGGAAGGGTATGATTATCCTTTAATCATCAAAAGTATGGATGCTGTCGGTAGTATCGAAAAGGTTCTTCTGGAAGCGACGAAGGTAAGATTGTACGGGCTATAATAAAGTAATAATGTAAAAGCATATAAAGTCCTAGGCAAAAATAGTGTCCCTTATGGATCAAAAAACGGAAATCAAAATAAATCCAGAAATCTTAAAAAACACCACAAAGTGCAGGAAGGATTTTTCCTGTTTATCAGGCAAGAGAACCGATCTTTGCAAGGTTGAACTTAGTGTTAAAGATAAAATTCATTTTGTAATATGTTTGAACGATGAACCATGCAATTATAAAGTATCATTTGGCTATTCTGTTGTTTGTATGTGCCCTGTGAGGAAAGAACTCTATAACAGGTATAATATCTGAACTATGGTTCTTCACCCATCACCATATCTATCAACTTCTCTGCCCACATGAGCTTTTTCTTCTTAAGTGGTGTGACATTTACATCGTTAAAATCAAACCCGATTAACGTTATGGATTTCGCTCCCATTTCCCGTGCAAGAAAAACGCTCCTGTCCCCGTCTGAAAATCCCCCGAAATTATAGACGTTCTTGAGTGGTTTTGACTGCGTAGTCCCGATGACCCTTTTAAGTTTTGGCACTTCTGCGCTCAAGGCATCTATGTTATCACCGTGGGCATGCACCACCATTATAGCGCCTTTTTCGTTTGCCAGGGCTTCATCATCCATATTCCCGTCAAGGTCTGTGACAATAATGCCGGGCGTGATACCCGCATTCAAAAGGATACTCGTTGCGCCATCGGCTGCCATAACCACGTATTTTTTCAAATCAATATTTTTTATATCATCCTTAAGGCGCGGCGCCTTGCCGCAGACAAGAACATCTTTTCCCTGAATCGCATTCCTGAGGACATCTATTTCTACAACATCCGGGATTTTTTTCAGGGCTTTCATTTCAAGCATTTTGGAGAGCAGGCGCGCTGAACGCTCATCGTATAACCTGTCAAAATGCATATCCTCAAGAATAAGATTGTAGATAGGTTCCCATTCCTCAAATTTCATATTTTAGACGATGCCAATAAATATTGTTTTTATTCCCGGATAATCTAATATTAAATTTTTGTTATAAAGTGGAGGGCGAGCAATTCTCCTTTGTAACTTATTGGAACTATGATAACACTGGTCTTTACCGAGCCGCCGGATTTCTTTTTCCATGAAACCTCATTGTTAGATCCGACCTTATCTTCCATTGCTTTTCCGTAACTGGAAACCAGGATTTCCTGGCTTTCATGATTTACAAAAGCCTCAATAAAAGGCTCATCTACCGCTAACAATTCTTCGGTTGATTTGTAACCCAGTAAAGTTGCAAATCTTTGATTACATGTCTTGTGGGTATCATCAAGATAGACATAGATAGCTTGTTTTGATTCTTCAAAAATTTCTTTGAACTCTTCTCTGACACCATTTATTATCTTCCCGTGAGGATGTGCAATAATCTCATTTGCTGTCAAGGTTTTCACTCCGTATATGTAGTTTATTTATTAGTTTAAAATCCTTTCGCAGCAAAAAACAAAATTCTTCAACAAACCAAAAAAATTAGCTTAAGAGGAGTTTTTATCCTCCCCTTAGTTTTTCCAAATTTCCCGAAGTAAGCTTACAGGATTATTTCTATATCCAGTTCTTCTGCCAGTTCCTTGTAGCGGTTCCTGATAGTCACTTCGGTGATTCCCGCAACTTCGGCCACTTCGCGCTGCGTTCTCCTGTCGCCGCAAAGTATGGAAGCTATGTATATCGCCGCTGCAGCCACACCGGTCGGGCCCCTGCCGCTTGTGAGTTCTTTTTCAGAAGCCTGCCTGAGTATCTCGACCGCCTTTGACTGGACTTCCCCGCGAAGGGTCAATCCAGAACAGAAACGTGGTACATAATCGATTGGCGACGTCGGGATCAATTTTAACCCGAGTTCTCTTGAGATAAACCTGTAGGTTCTTCCGATTTCTTTCCTGCTGACTCTTGAAACCTCGCCTATTTCATCAAGGGTTCTCGGGACATTGCACTGCCTGCACGCTGAATATAACGCCGCTGCGGCAACACCCTCAATGCTTCGTCCACGGATAAGGTTCTTATCAACAGCTTTGCGATATACGACTGCGGCGGTTTCCCTTACGTTCTGGGATAAACCGAGAGCTGAAGCCATCCTGTCAAGCTCGGATAATGCAAAAGCCAGGTTCCTTTCTGTCGCATTGCTTACACGGATACGCCTCTGCCATTTCCTGAGCCTGTAAAGCTGAGCCCTGCTTTTTGATGAAATGGATTTGCCGTATGAGTCGCGGTTTCTCCAGTCTATCATTGTGGATAATCCTTTGTCATGAATCGTATAGGTCATGGGGGCGCCGACACGGGAGCGTTTCATTCTCTGGTCATGGTCAAAAGCCCTCCACTCAGGCCCCTGGTCTATAAAGTCCGCATCGACTACAAGTCCGCATTCATTACATACCAGTTCTGCCCTTTCATAATCATGGACAAGGGTATGACTCCCACACTCGGGGCACACAACTGTGGCCTTTTCAAACTGACCGAGCTTTTCCTTCTCCTTTTTCTGTTTGATACCTTCCCTTATTTTTTCACGTTCAGTCTTTTCAATTTCCTTTTCTTTCTCGATTTCTACCATTTATTCACACCGTTCCTTCTAAGCCAGATAGACTCTTTCATTTTTTAGATTCATTATTTCAGAGTCTTTAATTTCTTTGAATATCTTTATAGAAATGTAGGGATTTTTTTCCGGGCCGAAAAGTTCTTTTATCTTCCCGAGCTTCTTCATACTCTTTGTGACAACCATAGAATTAGGATTCAAATTACCTGTATCAAGTGTTTTATCCGGACGGACTATCAATAGATTATCGATAGTATGAAGAACTGTTCCCAATCTTTTCAATTTCGACCTCAAACGAAAGAATTATATATTATTATAAGTACTATATAAACTTACCGCATAAAAGTTATATATTCTCGCTTTTTCTCCAGACCGCGTTGGAAAGATGTTCAATCATTTTTCTATTTTCAAGCCCTTTTAACCATTTTTCGGGGAAAACGTCAATTCCGTGCAGAGCCCCGCACAATGCACCCGTTATACAGGCAATGGAGTCCGTATCGCCGCCTGCATTTACAGCTTCGGTTATTGCTTTTTCCGGCGCCCCAAAATGTCTTGAGAAACAGTAAAAGGCGCAAGGAACCGTGTCATATACCAGATACGATGTGCCAAATTCCTCAAATACATCATCAGGTTCAATATCTTTTTTCTCAAATGAAAGTTCTATCTTTTTGGCAAGACCTAGATCATATTTTGATGCCCTCCCAGCGGCATCTTTTATGATTTCGGAACAATCTTTCTCACAGAGTGCGCTTCGCACTGCAACAGCGACCGCCACCGCTCCTGCAATTGCGCCTTTGCTGTTGTGCGTGGGAATTGAAGAAAGGGCAGCATTTGATTCGATTTCGTCCATGTCTTTATAGAATAGCCCGATTGGCGCGACCCTCATGGCAGAGCCGCAGGACGGTATGTCGCTTCCCGATTCTTTCCATGTTATTCCCGAATTCAATCGCATAATAGCGGATGCACTTGAAGGGCCGACAAGTTTTTTCCTTGCAGGGTCGTTTTGTGCTTCCACACCCCATTTAGCTATTTTTCCTGCAAAATCCATTGCATTAAATCCGTTGCATTCGATCAACGATTGCGCAAGGACAATCATCTGTTCAGTATCATCTGTGTACTGCCCTTCCCGCAGATTTTCTCCGGGGCATCCGGGCCGGGCTTTGCCGTAATCCGTGACATATCCATTTTCAAGAATATCTTTCCTGCCCAGCCCTTCGTTCTGTTTCCCAAGCGCATCGCCGATAGCGGCCCCGAGCATGCAACCGGTGTATTTGCTTCTTAACTTTTCAAGGGGTTTCATTGTTGCTTCTATAATTCTTCCCTTTTTATTTTTTCGACGATAGTTTCCCGAAGAGCTACCAGCCCCGCGCTAAACTCAACAGGATATACGGGTGCGCCATCGAGCTTTTTATATTTATCAGGTAAATTTGAGAAATTATCTGCCGCCGCTTGTCTTATCTCATCAAGCGAGTGTCTCTTACGGACGATTTTCCCGCTTTTAACAACCAGTTCCAGCAAAGGTTTTGCATTATCAACGAGCTCATCTTCCAGCGATATGATATCCTTTTTGAACTTTCCATCATCGAAATAGCGCCACACACTTTTTTTACCGGGAAGCGTGGCTTTTACGGTCTCTTCTGAAAGTTTCATCTTGGGTATATGCTTCCCGTGTTCCACAACGTCAGAGAGCTTGTAAATACCATCAAGCGCCGGTGTGGGGCGGCCTGTGATAAGCTCGGTGCCCACGCCGAACATATCTATCCGGGCGCCCTTTTTCATAAGCTCCTCTATCTTCCACTCATTAAGGTCGCCGCTTGCCACTATTTTTACATAACCAAGCCCTGAATCATCTAAGATTTTTCTGACATGTTTTGAAAGCTCTGCCAAATCCCCGCTATCAAGCCGCACGCCAAGAAGTTTCTCCCCTTTCTTTTCAAGCTCCTTTCCAACGATAGCGGCTTTTTTCGCGCCTTCAATGCTGTTATAAGTATCTATGAGCAGGAAACACTTTTTCGGAAATGCTTCTGCATAGGCGCGGTAGGAGTCAATCTCATGGTCAAAACTCGTGACAAAAGAATGCGCCATCGTGCCTGAAACCGGGATGCCCAGTTTCTTTCCTGCCATCACGTTGGACGTGGAAGCGCAGCCGCCTATGTACGTGGCGCGAGTCGCCTCAAGATGCCCGTCCCCCTGGGCACGCCTCAGCCCGAATTCGGCTATCGCCCTGCCTTTTGCGGTATAGACCACGCGTGAGGCTTTAGTGGCTATCAGGGTTGAGAAGTTCATCTTGTTAAGGAGGTATGTTTCGATAAGCTGCGCTTCGATTATAGGGGCAGTTACACGGATTATGGGCTCAAGCGGGAAAGCGATGCTGCCCTCGGGCATGGCGAGGATATCGCCCGTGAACCTGAAATCCCGGAGATGCTCAAGGAATCCTGTATCAAAGCCCTGACTTTGAAGGTATTTGATGTCATCATCATCAAAGCGCAGGTTCTCGATGTAATCCAGGATATAGGTCAGCCCTGCGGATATAAGATATGAGCCGAAGGGTATTTTCCTGACAAAATAGTCGAAAGTGGCTTCCGGGTTATGCCCGGATTTCCAGTATGCCTGCATCATGGTTAGCTGGTAAAGGTCTGTGCGGAGAGCTTCAGTCATATAGTGAAGTGATGGGATGGATGGATAATTAAAAGTTTCTGAAATTGTTTTCACAAAATTATTAATATGATTAGAAGCTTTTTGCGGTTCATCCATGAAAGCAAAACTCCGGGGTCACCATCTCATATGCCTTAATTTTTTCAGGGGTGAAGGCTATTCGGAAGATTTCATCAGGAATATTTATTCAGTTATCGGTAGAGAAAAAGTGGAAGTAGTAGCCGGACCCGACGAGGTTTGCGCCAGATGTCCTTATCTCGGAGATAACAAATGCGCAAACAGCGACTACACAGATGAAAAAATCCTGTTTCAGGACAGGGAAGCTCTCAGGTTGCTGGGATTAAAACCCGGTGATTTGGTTGACTGGAAGACGATAGCTGCTAAATTGCCCGGGATTCTGGACGAGTGGAAAGGCCTGTTTTGTCATGACTGCGGGTATCAGAAAGTTTGTTTTAGTGAATAAGCTCAACAGGTATCTTCCCGTTATGCACAGCCGTTGCAGCAAGCGCGCCGCTAATCCCTATTTTTTCAAGAGCATGGATGTCATCCATATCCCGGATACCGCCGCCAACAAGAATATTGTGATGGGATAATCCGGCGACTTCCTGCAAGAAATCCGCATCGATTCCCGCGCTCGTGCCGACTTTACTCAACTCCAGGATGATGATGTCTTTGATATCATAATCATTTAACTTTTTTATCAGTTCCCGCGGCTTCATTTCAAGTTTCCTGTCCTTTGTCAAAACCTTTCCGTTTTTCATGTCGATACTTACATTAATCCGTCCAGGAAATCGTTTTGCTGCGGCTGCTATCAGGTCAAACGAAGCGGTTTCTGTGCCAATTATTACGGTGTCCGCAATCCCCGCGCATTTTTCAACATCATCCATGTTTTCAGGGCCGATATCAACCATAGTTTTTGTCATTTCCGATATTTTCCCAATCAGCTCAAAATTATCCCCGAAATGCTGCAAATAGTCAAGGTCTGCGATATATGCCTCCTTCGGTGAAACCTTTGAAATTATATCCACCGGCGCCGATGAACCGCATACCACGCTTCCTTTTACAGGCTGGTATTTCGCTCTCTCGCCTCTTACTGCATGGACAGCATTACCATTGAGTATATCCAGCACGAAAATAATTCGAAACATATCTTATTCTACACTAAACATGGTTTTCGGCTATCATAGATTTTTTTCCTGTGCCCAACAACGTCATCAAACTTTGCTTATGATTTAATCAGTTTTCCAGACCTATTTTAGTTATTGTTTTATAACAGTGATTCTTATTAGAATAAGGTTATGCAAAAGACCGAAAAGAAAAACAAATCAAAAATTAATAATGGGAAGAATTCTACTAATCAAAAAAAACCTGCATCTTTTGCCCGGGAAAATAGAGCGCCCGTCAAAACGGATGATATGTTAGCATCTATTGTAGAATCTTCAGATGATGCGATTATCGGCAAGACTCTGGATGGTACAATTCTAAGCTGGAACACTGGCGCACAGAAGATATATGGATACACAGCCGATGAGGTCGTTGGTAAATCTATTTCCATCCTTGTTCCCCCGGCTAAAATAGATGAGGTTCCCAGGATCCTGCAAAGATTGAGACAGGGGCTGCGCATCGAACACTACGAAACCGTGCGTATGAGAAAAGATGGCAAACAAATCGATGCCTCTCTAACCATTTCTCCGATTAAGGATTCAACCGGCAAGATCATAGGTGCCTCGACGATTGCCCGGGACATCACGGAGCATAAGAAAGCTGAGGAAGCTATACGTGAATCTGAAGAACGCTACCGCAACCTTGTTGAAAGCGCGAATGATATTATTGCAATGGTCTCCCCGGACGGTATAATAATTTCCCTGAATCCTGCATTTGAAAGAATCACCGGCTGGTTGCGCGAAGAGTGGGTGGGCAAGAGCTTCGCGCCATTAATTCATCCCGGTGATTTTTCTAAAGCCATGGAGGTATTTCAACAAACAGTGAGTGGGGAAACGATTCCGGGTTCGGAATTGCGACTCCGTGCAAACTCCGGCGGCTATATAGATGTTGAATATGTGACAACCCCACTATTGAAGGACGGGAAAGTGATAGGTAATTTAACCGTTGCTCGCGATATTACAGAGCGCCAGAGAACACAAGAAGCTCTGCGCAGGGCACACGACGAGCTGGAGATACGGGTAAAAGAGCGAACGTCTGAACTTAAAGATGCCAACAAAGCATTACGGGCTGAAATTACAGAGCGCAAACGGGCAGAGAATGGACTGAAACTGAGTGAGGAGAAATTCCGAGAACTTGCCAACAGCATCTCCGATCCATTCTTCGCCTTGAATAAAGAGTTGCGCTTCACCTATTGGAACCGCGCGTCTGAAACCAACACCGGTATTTTGACTGATTCCATCATCGGGGAGTACCTGTTCGACGTCTTTCCGGAACTCAAAGGGACTCCACTCGAACGGGCATACAACGAAGCTATCGCCACAGGCAAAGCCCAGTTCTTTGAGAATCGTTGGGACCATCAGGGAGGGGTGGTTACCTATCACGATGTGAACGTTTATCCGATCGCGGACGGCATAGCAGTTTTTTCGAAAGACATCACCGAGCGCAAGCGGTCGGAAGAGGCGCTGCGCCAGGCGCACGATGAGTTAGAAATACGTGTCCGGGAGCGAACAGCAAAACTGGTGGAAGCCAACGAATCTATTCAGGAATGGACTTCTAAACTGGAAAAGACCAACTTAGAATTAATGGCTGAAATCACGGAGCGCAAGCGGGCTGATGAGAAGATAAGAGAGCAAGCAGCAC
>JBGPUU010000010.1:0-44997 GCA_041491305.1 Candidatus Methanoperedens sp. | reverse complement strand
TGAATAAAGAACGCCAAGCGAGATCGCGGCTATTAGATCTATAATGCCATAAACATTCCATGCTATGAATGCTGTTCGTAATCCCGGGGAAAAACTTTTTTTACGGATCGCTAACGCTAACGGTATGCAAAATAATGCTGCTAATATATCACCAAATCCCTCGGGGTAGCCAAACTGGATTGGCAGAATTTTTAGGATCGCACCAACAACAAAACCAATACCCACAAAACGCCATACATGAGCAATCGTTATCAACCATAGGGGTAGTTGTTTAACAGCACGCTGCACACGCATGCTGAAAGCGTAAGCTAGAGTGAAACCGATGATCGGCAGGAGCACAAAAATCCCTAAAGACAGCGGTGGTACATTGGGTTGATAAAAAATGTTAAGCATGCCGCCAATAAATGCCAGCAAGAACCAGATGCCGACAATGCCGAACAATAACTTTGTTATTGCGCGTGAATCTTCGTCCTGTGTATTTTGTACTTTGTTGTTTCCCATAATTTACCTCCATTTAATTTTATTGATTTCTTTTTATCAACTGTTAAAAATTTTCAAATTGTCTTGTTTACCAGTTTCCGCCATAATTTTTGTTCAATTCTTGGGCTGTTCTCCCTCTTTCCGTTCTTTAAACAACTTTTCGATTTGTTATCTAACCACAAATATGCCTCCATGATTAAATATTGAAATTTCCCACTAAAAGTATGGTTGTATGTTCGATGATATAAAGCCTTTTCCTGATATCCAAGCAAGGTAAAACTCATAGCGTGGAACCCTCTATTAAGATGTTCGCTATCTGTTGAGGCTCTTCAAGCGCAGAAAAATGCCCTGCACCTGCAATGATGAAAATCCTGGTACTTCCAAGTCGATTTTTCCTATCTTCGCGTTCTTCCGGCAGAGACCAATCGCATTCACCATACACGAGTGTAACAGGAACCGAAATACGTTCATAGAGACTGACAGCATTCAACCAGCTTCTCCAATCTCTAAAGAGCAGGTATTCCATGTTGCGATAGCCAGGACGTTCTCCTGTGCGATTGAATTCAGAAAGTAAGTGAGATGGTAGTTTTTCAGCATGAACAAAACCGCCTGAAAGGATGAGCTTTAGGATGCTTTGGATTTCCAGAGTATAAGACTTAAAGATCTGAAAAAGAGCGATGATATATCCGTATTTGCTGCGGCGAATGCCACCACCGAATTTCTCGCCGTAATCATAAGGGTTCAGCGCATAGACATGTTCGACGCGATCAGGCATTTCGGCGGTGACAGTCAGGGCTAAAACCGCTCCGATTGACTCTCCGGCAAGCACGACATTTTTAAGATCTAACTCTTTAATAAAGGCTCCAATACTTTGACGAAAAAATGGCTCATCATACACAGCGCCTTGAACCAGGGATGAGCGGCCATGTCCGGGTAGATCAATTGCATAGATGTGGAAATAGTTCTTGAGGAGCGGCACTAGTCCCTGAAAATAATCTAGTTGGGTGCGAAGGGTGTGGAGCAAGATGAGCGGCTTGCCTGTGCCGATCTCAAGATAACGCAATGAGATCCCGTTTTTAAGTTGAATAAATTTTACTTCACCATCATTCTGCCAGGTTGAGGTGTAATTATCTTCAATTGATTCTCTGCCTTGCGTATTATGAACGTTATCGTTTTTCATAATTTGCCCCCATTAATTTATTGATTTCTTTTTATTACCATATAAAGTTTTTCGACGAAAGGTCTGTCCAAAAGCCTTGGACTTTTTCTTTGATTGCGATAATACATCAGGGAATTTCCTGAAGGAGATCCTACCAGATAATCCACCTCTCAAATTCGGATTTTTTCGCAAATGATAAGATTTATATCTGATAGCAGCCAATCCTTTGGCAGGGAGTTTTTATGAGAAAAATAAGCGTATTTATTAACGTGACAGTCGATGGCTTCTTTGCCGGGCCAAACAATGAGATAGATTGGTTCAAGGTAATTAGAAAAGATGATGAATACGATGCGTACACCCATGAACAGTCGTCCAGATCGGGCAATACGCTGATTTTTGGCCATACGACCTATGAGATGATGAAAAGCTACTGGCCCACCCCGGATGCTATCAAAAATGACCCGGATATGGCCAAGGTTATGAACAATAGCCCGAAGATAGTTTTTTCAAAAACGCTGCGGAATGTTGAAGAAGGGCGCAATTGGAAAAATATCAAACTCTTTCATGAAATAAAGGCTGAAGAAATTATCAAATGGAAAGAACATGAAAGCGAAGATTTCACAATATTAGGCAGCGGTTCCATCGTGCAGCAGTTTGCAAACCTCGGTCTTATCGATGAATACCATCTTGTGGTCGTTCCTATTATTTTAGGCGCTGGCAAATCATTATTCAAAGATGTTAAAAAGATGAACCTGAATCTTCTCGGAGCAAGAGCATTTAAAAATGGAATCGCCTTGCTTAAATACAGACCCGCTTGAAGAAAAAAATATGAACAAAACAACTTTAAAAGGCATCGGCGCCATTCTGGCAGGATTTATCACGGTTTTCATCTTATCTATCGGCACTGACTCCGTATTAGAATCAGTTGGTATTTTTCCACCTCTGGGTACAGTATTCAACACCTGGATGCTATTGCTCGCGCTCATATATCGTTGCGCGTACACAGTGGCAGGAGGTTACATTACTGCAATGTTGGCGCCAGGTCGACCGATGCGCCATGCCATCAATCTCGGAATAATCGGGATTATAGCCGCTACGCTCGGTGCGGCTGCTGGATGGAATCTATCTCAACATTGGTATCCGATTGCGCTTATTGTCACAGCGCTCCCTTGTACCTGGTTAGGAGGCAAATTGAAAACTAAATTACCCAGGGCTGATACTACATAGAATTAACCAAAACCTTTAATCCCGAATAATAACACTAACCGATTATAGGAGAAAAAAATCATGGTAGTAAAAAAATATGAAGGTCCATCATGGACAATTGAAATTGATGAAGAAAAATGCAACGCTGACGGGGAATGCGTCAACGTCTGCCCGACAAATGTTTTTGAAATCGTGGACGGCAAATCAAAAGCGACACGAGTGGCAGACTGCATCGAGTGCTGCGCCTGCGTGGATGCATGTCCCGTAAAGGCAATCAAACATAGTTCGTGCTAAGCGCCACAAAAAATAACATCAGATTTGATTTCTAAGAAATAACAACAAATCTGCGTTTATCTGTGTTCATCTGCGGTTTGTATTTCAGGAAGATGTGCGGCAGGCATATCTTCAATTACTTTTTCAATATCACAGCTTTTCTTTCAGATTTTTTGAAATAAGGTATATATGTATTGCCTTGGCTCGCCCGAAGGCATATGATGTGTATAATCAAAATATTCAAGCAGGCTAAAATCCTCTCCCAGGAATTTTGCCAGCATATTCTGGTCATAATTTTTAACATCCAGGCCGCTGCATTTCTTCGCACCCTTTAACGAAAATGCGGCGATAATAACATAACCGCCTTTTTTAACAACTTTCTTTAGAGTAGATAAATACATCTGCTGCTGGCTCTCTTCCATTAGAAAATGTAATACCGCCCTGTCATGCCACACAGCAATATCCCTTAAATTTTGGATTTTAACCGGCCGGGTAATATCATCTACTATCCATCTTACCAGGGAGGCTTTTTCTTTACCCAATCTTTCTTTCAGTTTATCCAGGGCTATTTCACTTATGTCAGTAGCAATGATATTACTGAATCCCTGATTAAGGAGATAATCAATAAACGTTGACGCACCTGCGCCCACATCCAATATGGATTCATCTTTAGTTATATGGCATTTGGATAGTAATTTTATAGAGGCTTCAGGTGTTTCTTCGTACCACGTCAGCTCATCCGCATCTAATGCCTCATAAATTTCATCCCAGTGTCCTTTCATTGAGTCGTTCATAATCGTTTGATAATTTAGTTCCCAAGCATATTAATAGATATATTATGATTCCCCAAATAGCTGTCTGTATGGTTAAGAAAGTCAGAGCTTCGATGGGAACGCTGGGCGTCCTGGGACTTGAGCTTGTTCAAATGGATACGCCGCCCACGACCGCGTACCTTCAGATTTATACCGAAAAACGCTGTGAGGCGAACTGCCGGTTCTGCGCCCAGGCAAAAGGCTCATCAGCAGACATGACACATATTGCCCGCGGCATGTATGTACCAGCCGACCTTGAAGCTGTTGTCATGCGCCTCGGGATGGCTTACGAGCGGGGATACCTCGCCCGAGCCTGCATCCAGACGGCGCTATATGATATGTGGTGGGAGGATACAGTTTATTTGATAAAAAGTATCAGAAGTGAAAGCCGGATACCAATATCGCTTTCAGTCTTTCCGCTGAGTACGCAGCGTTTTGAAGAATTAAAAGAAATTGGCGTTGATGAACTTGTTATACCTCTTGATACCTGTACACCTGATTTATTTGACAAAATAAAAGGAAAAAGCGCAGGCGGGCCTTATTCATGGGAACGCCATGTGGACGGGTTGAAACGCGCCGCCCGTATATTTGGAAAAGTAGGGACGCATCTACTGCTCGGTCTCGGAGAAAGCGATGAGGATGCAGTAAGGATAATTTCGGAATTGCACAGGCATAATGTGAATATCGCTCTTTTTTCATATACATATATTCCGGGTTCCCGGAGCAATTTCGGAGATAAAACTGAAGATGACATCAAACATTACCGCGCTGTGCAGCTTGCGCGGTATCTGATTCTGGAAGGATTTGCTGCCTTTTCTGATATGCGATTCGAAAACGGCTTTCTCGTTGATTTTGGAGTGAAATACGATGTGATTCTTGAGGCTATTGAGAAAGGAGTGGCTTTCCAGACATCAGGCTGCCCTGACTGCAATCGACCCATGGCGAATGAAACTTTTTCAAAGATTTATAATTTCCCGAGAAAACCGGATGATAAAGAAATAATGAATATAAAGAAGGATCTGGGGCTGGCTGACAGGATACCACAATCTTAATTTACTAACCAAACAAAATTACATTATTAAAAAAGGGAGAGGAAATCAATGGAAATTACTGAACAAATCTTCGAATTTACTGATGAAATCGGTCCTGAAAAAGTTGTCCACCTGTACGAACCCAGAACAAAAATGAAAGCCATTGTTGTTGTTGATAATGTGGCTGCAGGTCCTGCTATCGGGGGAGTGCGAATGGCGCCTGACGTGACCACGACCGAGGTCAGAAGGCTTGCCCGTGCTATGACTTACAAAAACGTCATGGCTGGTCTACCTCACGGAGGCGGGAAATCGGGGATTATAGCCGACCCGAAAACCGCAAACAGGGAACAGCTAATCAGGACTTTTGCCCGTGGAATAAAAAACCTCCATGAATATATCCCTGGCCCGGATATGGGCACAGATGAAGCTAGCATGGCATATATTTATGATGAGATTTCCCGCGCCGTAGGGCTCCCGAGAGAGCTGGGCGGGATTCCTCTTGATGAAATAGGGGCTACAGGATATGGAGTTGCTTTGTGCGCCGATATAGCAAAGGATTACATCAATCTTGACATGAACGGGGCGCGGCTCACTATCGAAGGGTTCGGGAATGTGGGAAAACCCGCAGCACGTTTTCTTTCAGAAAAAGGCGTAATACTCGTAGCTGCAAGCGACTCAAAAGGTACAATTCATAATCCGAAAGGTCTGGACGTGGAAGAACTGATACGGATAAAGGAAACCACAGGTTCGGTTACAAATTATAAAGACGGGGAAGTTTTAAAAACCACAGACCTGTTGATGGTAACAACAGATATTTTCATCCCGGCAGCGCGCCCTGATGTGATAAACGAAGCAAACTCGGATGTGCTGGATGCAAAATTAGTTATCGAAGGGGCGAATATCCCGGTTACTGAAAATGCAGAAAAAATGCTTCATGACAGGGGAATCCTTGTAGTACCCGATTTTGTGGCAAATGCCGGCGGAGTGATAACGGCGTCCGTCGAATATCATGGAGGCACAGAGGCGTCCGCATTTGAACGGATAAAAAGCACAATTCCAAGGAACACTAAAGAAATTCTTGACAAGGTATACAGCGAAAAAACCTATCCCAGGGAAACCGCAATCGGTATTGCAAAACAAAGGGTAATGCGGGCAATGAAATACAGGGAATGGATGTAATAATGCTTTATTCAATATTCGAGCCAGAATCAATAGCCGTAGTTGGTGCTTCCAACAACGAGACAAAGTGGGGAGGACGGATACTCAAGAATATTTTGAGCGATTTTAAAGGACCCGTATTTCCTGTAAATCCTAAAGAGAAAGAGGTACAGGGAGTGCTTTCATATTCTTCAGTCCTTGATATTCCTGATGAAGTCACAATGGCAGTGATAGCAGTACCAGCACAGTTCGTCCTCGATGTTGCAGAAGAGTGCGGGAAAAAAGGCGTTAAGGGGCTTATTGTGGTAAGCGCAGGATTCAGCGAGACAGGAACCGAAGGTGCAGAACTTGAGAAAAAGCTCCTGTCCGTTGTCAGGAAGTACGGCATGCGCATGATAGGGCCGAATACGCTTGGCATCGTCAACGAACCTGCACATCTCAATGCCAGCGTTATAGGAAGGCTTCCGAGCAGGGGTCCGATTTCTTTCATTACGCAAAGCGGAACGCTGGGTCTTGCGATAGCCGACTGGACGATAGATATGGGGCTTGGCCTCTGCAAAGTTATCAGCACTGGCAACAAAGCAGATACTGATGATGTTGACCTGATAGAATTCCTTGATAAAGACCCGATGACTGGCGTCATAGCCATGTACGCTGAAGGAATCAAGCGCGGGAGGACGTTCATGGAAGCCGCCCGGCGCACCAAAAAACCAATTATCGCTATTAAGACGGGAAGGTCAAAAAGAGGCGCAAAGGCGGTTTTCTCGCATACAGGCTCTATTGCCGGCTCGGATGAAGTTTATTCTGCCGCTTTCAGGCAGGCTGGAATCCTGCGGGTCGATACAATCGATGAGGTATTCGACGCTGCGCTTGCGTTCTCATGCCAACCGCTCCCGAAAGGAAATAATGTCGCCATACTTTCAAATGGCGGCGGGGCTTCAATTGTAGCGACAGATGAGTGCGAGAGGCACGGTATCAATATAGTTGACCTTGCCGAAGAAACAAAAGAGCAGATAAAGAAAGTCATTCCCGGATTTGCATCCGCTTCAAATCCTATCGATACCGCAGGCACTGTTTCTTTCACTATTTACAGCGAGATAATCAAAGCGCTTCTTGAAGACCGGAATGTGGATGCGGTAATCGTAATTTATGTGCATACCTTAATGTCAAATGCCATACCGCCTGCCGAAGCCCTTGTGGAAATGAAGCTCAAGAACAATAAGCCGATTATCGCATGCTGGATGGGCGGCGCCGGTACAGAACTGGGTGTTGAAATCCTGAAGAGCGGCTGCCTGCCTAATTATTCTGTCCCTGAAAGGGCTGTGAAAGCACTGGCTTCTCTTATCAGGCACAGGGAATTCCTTGAAACAGTTAAAACAAGAACAGTGGGGGATAGCAAATGACCAGGATTCTTACAGAGCACGAGGCAAAAAAGCTTCTTGCAAAATACAGGGTTCCTGTGACTGAGGAACGTCTTGCAGGAAGCGCCGAAGAGGCTTATGATATTGCCATGGAGCTTGGAATGCCTGTCGCCATGAAAATTTCTTCGCCTGACATTCCGCACAAGAGCGATGTTGGCGGCGTGGTTTTGAATGTGAAACGGGAAGACGTGAGAACTACCTACAACGAAATCATATCGAGAATCAAGAAAGCAGTGCCGAATGCAAATATCGAGGGAATCCTGGTACAGCAAATGGCGCCTGCGGGTCATGAGATTATCGTGGGTCTGAAAAAGGATGCGCAGTTCGGTCATGCACTTATGTTCGGGCTTGGCGGGATTTTTGTTGAGGTTTACAAGGATGTTACATTCAGGGTCGTGCCTATCGATAAGAGCGATGCGCTTTCGATGATATCGGAGATTAAAGGCTACCCAATACTCAAGGGAATTCGGGGAAAAATGCCTGCGGATATTGATGCTATTGCGAGAGTTCTTGTCTCTGTTTCGGATATGGCTGAAAAGGAGAACATCATCGAGCTTGATATAAACCCGCTGATTGTAAGTGAGAGCGGGGCGGTTGCGGTGGATGCGAGGGCGATGGTGGAAGATTGATTTCATGTGGTTAAGAGAGATTGTCTGGATTGATAAGTTCATATCCAAAATAGAAACGAAGCATAATGTTACAGTGGGAGAAGTCGAAGAGGCTTTACTTTCCGGCGCTCTTTTCTACCGTGCCCGCCAGGGAAAAGTTAAAGGAGAGGATGTTTATGTCGTTTACGGGAAAACGCAGGCTGGACGGTATCTTTTTATAGTATTGATATATAAACCACCTATGAAAGGACTTATCATATCGGCAAGGGATATGACTATTAAAGAAAAGAGGCTCTGCAATGCCAAAAAAGGTTAAACAATTGCCCGAAGAATTCAAAACATTGGAAGAAGCTGCGGAATTCTGGGATACACAAGACAGTACTGAATTTATGGAGGTGCTGGAAGAAGTTGATATGAAGGTTGACCTTCAAAAAAGGCATTATTTGATAGAACTGGATAAGAATACCGCAGAAACGCTGGAAGGACGTGCCCGAAGAAAAGGAGTTAATCCGAATTATCTTGCATCTGAACTTATTCAGGAACATCTTGCTGAAGCGGTATAATTTTGCGTTGGAAAAATTGAGATGGGGCGGCGCAATTGCTGCGGATGCAAGAGCGATGGTGGAAAGTTTTAATATATGATGATTTTAAATAATGGTATATGGAACCATTATTAATGAGACATAATTTTGTATGTATGAAGAAAGAAATCCTTTATCCACTTATTAAGGATATAAAGGGGAGTATAGTTTCTGGAATTATCGGAGGTGCTGGAAGTGGTTTAGCTACGGCTGAGCCTGTAGCAGGAATTATTGGGTTTGTATTAGGATTTATGGCTGAGAAAGTTAGTCGTATATCTATCGATAAAGTGCATGATATTCAAAATCCATTCAGAAAATATTTTGATTTTCACACTGATGATTTTGTACTGATGCGAGGATATAAAAAAGATAAAAACAAACAATTAGTTACTATGAATTTTGACCCTATAGTTAAAATTCCTTGGGCAAAACCTGAAATTGATAGAAATGATAGGGAAATCTCCGAAAAAATTGCAAGTATGATAGGCTTATATGAATATCAAAAATTATATGATCAGAATAAATTAGAAAAAAAAGAAAATGACTTCATGAATTTTATTTTAAAAAAGGACATTCTGTCTGTAGGTGGGCCTATACCTATAGACCCACTTTATGAAGTAATGATAAAAAAAGATGTTTTACCTTGCAATTACGAATTAAAAAAACCGTTGATATACTCATCTGATGAAACAGGAATTCCAAATAAAACTATTTATAAATATGAAATCGTAACTCCGAAAGGGATACTTGAACCAAAATGGAATGAACTGAATTATGGGATAATAACATGTGTCGATAAGAAATTAATTTTCCCTGAAAGTGAGAAGGGGATTCTTATCAATTTTTCTGGCTGTCAATGGTTTGGAACTTATGGTGCTTGTAATTTATTTTTAGAAAAAGAAAAGATGGAAAATACCATTAGGCAAATCGCTGAAAATGTAGGTAAGATAGAAAATTTTCAAGCAATTATTAGTGTTCCTATCGATAAAGAAACTAAAATGATTAAAGAAAATGAAGTCAACATCGAACCTGAGCTTATTTTTAAAGTCCGATAAAAAAATCTAATGAATGCTTATGGATAAAATACTACTCAAACGTCATCATAAAAAACTCCTCCAGAAAGAGGACAACATAGCCCTTGAAATCCTTAAAAAACCAGTTCACTGGGACATAGCTGATTCGTCTGAAAATGTGGATATCTATGTATATGGGATGAGCCTGCGCTGAACGCTTCCGCGCTCAACATTTCTATCTCCCAGCCTTTTTCTGTCTCCCCTTGTTTCACATAAACCTGATACCCTTCGGCATTTCCCCTACTTTATCAGTGAACTTATCCGGCCAGTCCTTTGGTTCGCATCCTTTCTGGGCAAGGAAGGTACTCGCCCATCTTTCAAGCCCGATACCCGAGCAGCCGCTCCATACTTCCTTCCCTGACTGCGACTTCACATTGAAACCCTTTGGATACTTATCACCGTTCACACTCAGGTTCTGGAACTCAAGCCACTCGCCGTCCTTGCCGCGATAGGGCAGCGGCGCCTCAAAATCGATGGTGCCCACTTCTTTCTGTCCTGCAAGCCCGGTAAGACCTTCCTGCGCCATGAACCACGGCGTGACCCATGCCATCCTCCACTCAAGGTCAAGAATGTCGTTGAATACATGCTTGTAGCGCTCCTGCATCTTCTTTGAGTGGTCAAGTATCTGTTCAGGCGTGCCAATGAAAACAAGCTCAATCCTGTGGAATTCATCAACCCTTTCCATACCGTGTATGCCGCCGCTCTCGTACCTGTGCGAGGTGCCGGAACGGTCAAATACTGTTATCGGGAACGAGTCGTCCGCGATTGTTTTCCCCTGCATGAAAGGCCAGAACGATGGGCACTGGGCATAGCACATGGCGCCTATGGGTTTATCGATTTTCTCCGAAATCAGGTCAAGAGGTACTTCAAGAGTGACTTTATAGTTATCAATTACTTCTTCCCAGAACAGCGGGTCCCGTGTCTTCGGGGGGCATATGTAGTATATCTCAGGATACACACCCTTTGCATGTCCCGAGTGCTTGAGCACGTCCCACGTATCGAGTTTGGGGAATATCATTTCCACGTATCCAAGAGGCTTGATTACCTCTTCCAGCACTATCTCTTCAAACGCCCTGAAAATGCGTGTCATCTGGGGACCGTGTATCCACTGCCCCCTGCTTGCGCCGCGCTTTATCCAGCCGCGCTTCTCTGCTTCCACGGTCGGGTCGGCTGTGAATTTCATCTCTTTTTTGGGGCTTTCCCAGAGCAGGCTCCAGTGTTCGGCTTTTCCGCCAAAACCCTGCGCTGCGATTTTATCCTCGATAAGCGAGATTATCCTGTCCGGTACCTTGTTCTCAAGCTCTGCCTCGCCGACATCGAGTGAAAGCGTAATCGTGCCGTCATCAAATTCGATTGCCTTTACATGGGGTATTTTATGCTGGCGCAGAGCCTGCTCGGAAGGCAGCTTGACAATGAACTCTTCCACTTCAGCGCCTCTTATTCCGATTTTGTATCCTTTTCCAAGCACGCCTGCAAGCGGTTTGCGAAGGCGTATGAACGCATCGTGGGCCCGCAGGTATCGGTCAGATTCGATGTCAAAAAAGATACTGTTGTCCCTGACGTCCCAACCAATGATTTTAGCCCCTCTTCCTGCAGGTACTCCTTTTTGCAGGATTGTGGTTTTTGCTTCTTCGATGAACTTTTCTATATCAGCGCGTGCGGCTGTGGCGTCGGCGCTTGTTTTGAAGCTGCCCTTCAGGTGAAAGTAAGGTTCCATTTTATCTTATCCTTGATTTTAATATAATAGTTTTAACAGGATATACTTACATTAATTTTCCGAATTTATTTGCGTCACTTATGATTTAATTCTTATTTATACTTTCATTTATGATTGAACCTGAAAGGCCTGTTTAGTCATACGAAGCGCCCCGGGTCTCTACAGCCTCAGTATGCCTGTCCACATAACCTCCTATTTCTGTGAATATCAGTATCATAGCAAGGAATATGAATATGATTTCTTCCGGAGCCTGGAATGCAGTCCCTGAAATTGCATTCAGGTTGGCATTTACCGCCATTACTCCCCCTGCCGTAAGAGCAAGCAGGAATCCGTTGGCAGTCCAGTACATATTATCAGATGATCTCATCTGAACAATAAATACGAAAAAAATGACCACAAGAGTAAACCACATCTTTACTGCCACCATTCCCCAGAAACCTTCTGTCATGAACAGGTATTTTATAATCGGGTTCGATTCATTCCCGACTCCAAGCTTTTCCATCATATAAGCCCCGGTAATCCCGTCGCCTATTCCAAAGGTAAGAAATGCAGTGAAATAAAGGATGTGCTGGAGATTTATCTTTCGTATTGCAAAGATTGTAACCAGTCCCAGCACCTCTATGAGTTCTGCTATAAACCCCCTATGAATATTTTCTGTCTGGATATTTTCTCTCATAATTTCTCCCCGAAGAATTATTTCTTCAAGCAAACATAGGCTACACAACAGGATAGTAATGGTTGCTATAAAAGTTAGCAAACCCGGCAAGAAACTATTAGCAAATTCCAATAAGGAGAGAGCATGTTGTGTTTATTGTTAGCACTGATAAAAAAATCCACCAGGACGTTTTTGTGTCCTATTATATAATTGGCATCCTTGAGCCAAAAAGTTCCTATTCAATATCTTTTTGATATCGAAAGACCACAACAACGCCTATAATATTTTCTTTGTCATCTTTGATAGCATCACTGGCTGTATCGATATTCATCCTTGTCCCATCCCGGGCTATCAAAACAGTTTTATTAGCTTTTTCTGTTCTTTCGCTAATAATATTGAAAACATCTTTCAGTGGCTTACCAGTAGCCTCGTCCGGTTCCCAGCCAATCATGGACTGGGCGCTGGGATTTAAAAATAATACACAACCTTTAGGATCTGTGGCAATTACCCCATCGCTGATGCTCTTAAGTGTTGTGACAAACCATTCTTTACTTTCTTTTAATTTCTTCTCCATTTTGTGTTCGTAAAGAGCTATCTCAATATTGATTTGTAATTCTCTTTCATTGAAAGGTTTAATGATATACCCGAAAGGCTCTGTTATTTTCGCCCTTTCCAGGATTTTATCATCCGAATAAGCTGTGAGATATCCAACAGGAATATTGAAAATAGAACGTATTTGTCCTGCAGCTTCAATCCCATCCATTTTGCCCTTCAGCATTATATCCATAAGGACCAGTTGAGGACTATTTTCTTTTGCCTTTTTAATAGCCTCTTCTCCTGAAGATACAACAGCGGGAACATTATATCCCAGGCTCTGCAGGGTTCTCTTGATATCCTCTGCAACTATACTCTCATCTTCTACAACCAGAATCTGTGTTCCTGTCATTGTTTCTCCATTTTAAATTTAATTTGAAATTCCGTTCCTTCATTCCTGTTTATTTGCATCTTACCCTGTAACTGGTTTTCTGCCAGGATTTTAACCAGGTGTAAACCCAGTGATTTGATTTTTCCCATATCCAGGTCTGCAGGAATGCCAATACCGTTATCACGGACTACCATTTCAATCATATTTTCATCAACCGGGCGAATCGCTACGTTGATTTCACCCATCCTGTTATCCGGAAATGCATATTTTAAGGAATTAGTAACCAATTCGTTTACTATCAAGCCGCATGGGATTGCAGCATCAACACCCAACGAAACATTTTTGATATCTAAGTTTAACGCGATTTTGCCTGTATTTACACCGTAAGACTGGAATAAGCCGGTTATTAAATCTTTTATATATTCATTGAAATCTACATTTGTGAAATTTTGGGATTTATAAAGTTTCTCGTGAATAAGAGACATCGAAATTATCCGGTTCTGATTGTCCTTATACATCTCCTGGTACTTTTTTTCTTTGATATATCCATACTGAAGTCTCAACAGGCTGGAGATTATCTGCATGTTGTTCTTGACCCTGTGATGAATCTCCCGTAAAAGTGTTTCTTTTTCAAGGAGTGATTTCTTTACCTGTTCCTCAGACCGCTTGCGTTCGGTGATATCCCTGATTATATTTGAAATCCCGATAACTACCTGTTTATTATTCCGTATAGGAGATACCGTCACGCTTACACCTATCTCGCTTCCATCCTTGCGCAGTCGCATTGTATCAAAGCTTGAAATAACCATGCCCTGAACTGCTTTTCTGACAATTTGATTTGATTCGGGCAGTAATCCTTGCGGGATCATGAATTGTGAAGCCTTCATTCCGATTACCTCACCGGCTTCCCACCCGAATATTCTCTCTGCAGCCGGGTTCCATGACTTTATGCATTCCCCTGTATCATATATAATAATGGCATCGTTGGCATTATCGAACAGGTTTTTATACTTCTCTTCTGCCAACTGTAAAAGTTTTTCATTAGCAGCATTCAGCATGTCGTAATATTGCTTTATCCTGAGCAGTGATTTCACCCTTGCCCGTAATTCAGTGAACTCTACAGGTTTGTTAAGGAAGTCATCAGCCCCTGATTCGATAGCTTTTACCCTGTCTGTCACCTCATTCAAACTAGTTATTATTAAGATGGGTATATTCAGGGTTTTTTCATTGCTCTTTAGTTTTTTACATACCTCGAACCCGTTTACTCCGGGCATAATTATATCTAAAAGTATAAGGTCAGGAAAGGTCTTTTCCACCTGAAGTAAAGCTTCTGTTCCATTGTATGCAGTTATGATGTCGTAGTCTTTTGACAGATAACTCTCGAACAGTTCAACATTAAGTTTCTCATCGTCCACTATAAGTATTTTCGGTTTATTTACCATATTTACTTTTTACTAATCATTAGACAATGCAACATAAATCTCACAACAGTTATTTCCATAGGCTGCTGTATGAACCCGTTCTGTCCGCTCTCCCAGACTATGAGATATCCACTCGTCCAATATTCCTTTTATAAACGTGCAATTCATATTATTGAATGCAGCATCAGCTTTTACCAACGGGCATGAGATGATTTTACCATGAATGACATTTTCACTGATAATTGTCCATTTTAAATCCTGCGCAAAAATGGGCCCCATATCCTGCATATATTTGACAAAAGTGTTAGTATCCCACCTCTCCAGCCTTTTATCGCTTTCATAATTCTGTATTATCTTTTTGCCAAATTTCCAGCCTAATGATTTTACGAACTCCTCATTGGAAGGCATATTTTTTAAAATATCTAACATTTTATGAAATTCTGTGGCATAATTTGAAAAAGGTTTTTCTTTAAAATCTTCAACAATTTTGATAAGTATCCTGCTGACCTCAGGCAGTCGCTTTATCACAATAAGTTTTTCACTGGATGTGAAATTATATGTTGAGCCGGTCAAATTTAATAATTCTACAAACATATTGGCCAGTTTTTTAATAGCTTCAGGATTGTTGAATCCATGATATATTATTAAAGAATCATTTTTGACGTCGATATCTTCAATTAAACCAAGGGATTTAAAAAGAATCTTTATTTTTTCAGACAATTCCTCCTGCGGAACCTGGTTTATAGGGCAGCCAAAGAACTGTTCAAAGATTGTAGAAATCCTGGGGTGATAATTTTCTCCCAGGCTTTCCTCGAAGAGCTGTTTTGATATCGCTACCATATTATAATTCATTTTTGCATAAAGAAGAATAACGGTATTCCAGAAATCCGGTTTTTTGTATAATTCATAATGGATATCATCCATATACCCGAAATTCCCGGCTACACTTTTTAATGCCCATTCTTTTTCACCATATTTCATTTTCATTTCAAAAGTGGTGTTTATATTTTTCACATTAGAAATTCCAAGATTGAATTTCTCTGCAACAAAGACAGCGATAATGGCAGCCAGGAATCTATTCATATCTGGATTTTTTCCAGTTATACTGAATGTGGCATTTTTTGGCTGCCTGTCATTGTCAGAAACGATTTTGACAGCTGAATCCCAGTAGATTTCTCCTGCAAGTTCATTCAAACATTTTTCAAAATCAGACATCGAGGAAATATTATCACCGAAAATGTTGCGAACCGTTTCTTCATCCGGCAGCCTGCCTGCAAGATTTTTCATTGCCCAGATAAGAGCCGATGAAGTCAGGTTTTGCTCATTTCTCAGTCCTGAAATAAGCCTTTTCACAGAATCGGGGTCCGCAACTGCCGCATCCGCAAGGTCAATTATCTCCCGTATGACCGCACTGAGATTACCGTTATGCTTTTTCATTAACGGCTCAAGCTTTTGTATATATTCCTCATTCAAAGAGATATTTTTTCGAATAATCATTTAAACTCCCCGTTTTTCCCTTCCCATATTAACATTTCAGTTAAACATATTTAATCTTTCCTATATATTTAAAAGATGCTGGCAAAATTAAAGAAATCGTTTACTGAACTGAAAAATTCTATGCGGGGGATGGGATTTGAACCCACGAATGCCTGCGCAACAGGATCTTAAGTCCTGCACCTTTGGCCGCTTGGTTACCCCCGCATGGGGACAGGTTAAATATCCCTCGGGTTACTTTAAACTAACGTATATTCGGCATGATTATGTAGGATTCATTTCAATTATGGTCTATGCCTTTGCCCTATGTCACATTCTCGCGCAATGTTTTCATCCCGCTTACCAATGTTTGCAGGAATAAGTGCGGTTATTGCGGCTTCAGGCGTGATATCGGGCACCCCGAGGCAAAACTACTGTCGCCTGATGAAGTTTCGGCCATACTTTCAGGAGGCGCGCGGGCAGGCTGCTCGGAAGCTCTTTTCACATTCGGCGAGCGCCCTGAAGAAGTCGAAGGCTTCAGCGCGTGGCTTTCCGGACTGGGATATGACAATATCATTGATTATCTTGTTGACCTGTGCAAGCTTTCGCTCCGTACCGGTCTTTTACCCCACTCAAACCCCGGGATACTTGAAAAAAGAGAGCTTGAAAAATTAAAACCATTTAATGCCAGTATGGGGCTCATGCTTGAAACTGCGGGTACGGTCAAAGCCCATGTTGGCTGTCCCGGCAAAATCCCGGAGGCGCGCATAAAAACCATCGAATATGCAGGAGAACTCAAAATCCCGTTCACCACCGGGATTCTGGTCGGCATTGGTGAAACTTGGGACGACAGGCTTCGCTCACTTAAAATTATCAGGGACATCCACGAAAAATCCGGGCACATCCAGGAAGTAATAATCCAGAATTTCATCCCCAAACCCGATACAAAAATGGCTTCCTTTCAATCACCGGGGATGAAAGAAATGTTAAAAACGGTCTCCACTGCAAGAAAAATACTTCCTGAAGATGTAGCCATACAGGTATCGCCAAACCTTATCCGGCCCGGGGAACTGGTCAGGTACGGCGCATCGGACCTTGGCGGCATATCGCCTGTAACGATAGACCATATCAATCCCGAATCACCATGGCCCGAAGTTGCACAAATCCAGGCCGAAGTGGATGTTCCCCTCAGGGAACGGCTGCCGATTTATCCGCAATTTGTGAAGAAAAGATGGTACAGCGACGAGATTGCACCGATTATTCGCAAGCTTTGCGACACAGAAGGATTTCGGAAAGCATATAAATAAGTATCGTGTAAAGACTGTAAAATTCTGGTGGGACTATACATAAATTACAAGGCATACAGGAATTGCGAAGCATCCAGGACGATTACCTGAACAGAGCCGAGGCGGGTACATTCACAACTGAAGATGCGCTGGCACTTTACGATAATCCTTCATATCTTTTTTCCCTTGCGGATAAGCTTCGCAAAAAAGCAGTCGGGGATGACGTAACCTATGTGATTAACAGGAACATTAATTTCACAAATAAGTGTATCGGGACATGCAAGTTCTGCGCCTTCAAGAAACAGGATGGTTTTATCATGTCTATTCCTGAAATTCTTGAAAAAACAAAAGCTGCGGTTGATATTAATGCCACAGAGGTATGTATCCAGGGCGGGCTTCTTCCGGATTGGGATATTTCCAATTACTGCGAAATCCTGGAAAGTATAAAAAATGAATTCCCGCAATTGCACATTCATGCTTTTTCCCCCATGGAAGTATTCCATGCTGCAGGGAACAGCAATATGAGTATTAAAGAAACTCTGTCATGCCTTAAAAAATCGGGTCTGGGCTCAATGCCAGGAACGGCTGCCGAAATACTCACCGACCGGGTGAGGGAAGAGATTTGTCCTGATAAACTCACCACACATGAATGGATAAATGTTGTCAGGACAGCGCACAGGACAGGAATTCCCACGACAGCAACAATCATGTACGGGCATATCGAGACTTTGCGGGAGAGGATTGAACATATCCTGACTATCCGCGAGATTCAGAAAAAAACAGGCGGTTTTACGGAATTCGTACCTCTTCCTTTTATGCCGCTAAACAATACACTTGGAACAGGAAAGCAGGTTTCCCGCGGAATTGAGGATTTGAAATTGCATGCGCTTGCAAGAGTGTTGTTGTATCCGAATATCAGGAATATCCAGGTAAGCTGGGTAAAGCTCGGAAAGAAACTGGCGCAGTCGGCCCTGAATTGCGGCGCGAATGACCTTGGCGGGACATTGATGGAAGAGAAAATCTCAAAGAGCGCAGGGGCGACCAGCGGAGAATACATGGCGCCTGCGGAGTTTGAGCGCCTGATTAGGGAGATAAAACGGGTGCCAAAGCAGCGGGATACGCTATACAGGCACGTTAACGGGTTTTAATTACAACCGCAAAGGCGCAGAGTGCGCTAAGACATAGTGAAGTTCTAAAATCGTATTTGCCTTGAATAATAAGAATTCATGCAGAATAATTCACCGCTGAGGACGCAAAGCTGCACCCTATTTCCTTTGCGGCCTTCGCGCTCTTTGCGGTGAAAATCATTCAATTCCCACTCATAACATTCTCAAAAAAGTATTAAGTGGGCCCGCGGAGATTCGAACTCCGGATCCCCGCCATGTAAAGGCGGTATCATAGCCGACTAGACCACGAGC
Source organism: Candidatus Methanoperedens sp. (assembly GCA_041491305.1). Taxonomy (GTDB): domain Archaea; phylum Halobacteriota; class Methanosarcinia; order Methanosarcinales; family Methanoperedenaceae; genus Methanoperedens. The sequence goes on along the minus strand of JBGPUU010000010.1, from coordinate 26,300 downwards.
CCTGCGAGGGGGTAAGATGTTGTTTGGGGTATATAGGTTTTTTTGGTTGCTGTTTGGTTGCTCATTTCACAAATCATTAAATATCCCGCTGTCCATTCTAATGCCTGTTTTATGGCGTCCATGGAAGAATATTCACTCACCAACAACGAAAAAAAGGTCTTGCTTGCACTCTCAAAAAAAGATAAATTCACTCCCGAAGACCTCACCTTGGCATCAGGACTCAGCATCGAAGCCGCTATGCAGTCCGCGTTTTTACTCGCTGAAAAAGGACTCTGCGAGGTAACTGAAAAAGTTACAACAATATATACACTTACAAAAGAAGGCGAAACCTATGCGCAGCTCTCGCTGCCAGAGCGCCAGATAATCAATTCCATCAAAGCCCCTCTTTCGCTTTCGGAATTAAAAAAGAAATTCCCGCCGCAGATGGTGGGCATTGCCCTTGGTTGGCTCAGGAAGAAAAACTGGGCAAGGATTGAAGGTGAAAATATAATCCCTTCAGGGAAAGCGGAGGTGGGTGAAGACGAGAACATACTTACTAAACTCAAAAAAGGTCCACTTTCAGAACTCGGGGACGCTGTTAGGGACCTCATCAAGCGCAACCTTGTCGAAAAAACCGAGAAGAAGACACGGCTCATAATAATAACGTCTGAAGGAAAATCTCTCGCCGCTGAAGGATTAGCTATAGAAGAGGAAATTGCCCAGCTTACCCCGACCATCATCGCAAGCGGCTCATGGAAGAACGCAAGAATCCGCCCGTACAACATCCATACGCCCATAAAACCCGTTTACGGCGCGAAACTCCATCCATACCAGCGCCTCATCAACGAGATGCGCTCCATCTTTCTTGAGATGGGATTCACGGAAATAAAAGGCGATATAGTCCAGAGCTCGTTCTGGAATTTCGATGCGCTTTTCCAGCCGCAGGACCACCCTGCGCGTGAGATGCAGGACACTTTCCACCTCGCTACCGAGTGCGACCTGCCAGCGGAGTACATCGCGCCCATAAAAGAAATGCATGAAAAAGGCGGCGGAATATCAAGGGGCTGGGGCGGTAAGTGGAGCGAGGATGTTGCGCGTAAGCAGGTACTGAGGACCCATACAACAGCGGTCACAATAAAATATCTCACAGACCATCCGGACCCGCCTGTTAAAGCCTTCTGCATCGACAGGGCATACAGGCGCGAGGCAATCGACCCCACGCACACGCCTGAGTTCGAGCAGCTTGAGGGCGTGGTGATGGATAAAGGCGTGAGCTTCAAGAACCTGCTCGGCTGCCTCACCGAGTTCTATCACAGGATGGGTTTTGATGAAGTACGCTTCAGGCCAGGATATTTCCCATATACCGAGCCGAGTGTGGAACCCGAGGTGTATATCGAGAGCAGGGGCAAGTGGGTTGAGCTTGGCGGCGCGGGTGTATTCAGGAAAGAGGTAACGCTGCCGCTGGGAATCAAGTATCCTGTGCTTGCATGGGGACTCGGGGTGAGCAGGGTTGCGATGCTGCGCCTTGGATTGAAGGATTTGAGGGAGCTGTACCAGAGCGATATTGACTGGCTGAGGAAGAGTACGGTGTTATAAAAATGAATGAAGTTCAGGCAAATGGTGCCATGCAGTTCGTATGTCTGCAGCCGTTATATGCCATTGGTTTTTAAGGGTTACTATTGATGCTCGACTACGATGAACTAAAACAACTCGCTCAAGAAGGGGATGTTGAGCCAATAGAAACAAGCCTCAGTGATTTGCATGGTAGCGATTTGTCAATGCTACCAGAGGGAATTGCACTTATAATCTTTGAGTCCGATTTTCCCGAAACACTAATTTGGCGTGAGGATGATTCAATAATCGCTGAGATAACTGAACATATTTACACAAAATATTGGTGGCACAAATATCACGCTAGTGTTTTTGCCGGAGCGATGGAAAGAGCTGTTAAACGTTTGCAATACGAAGGACATCCACTCTCCGATGCGAGCATAGAGTCTGATGATGACGTCCACATTTTCATCCGATGGAAGCTCACACTTCCAAAGACGACCTCCGCCCAAGGCATGATTGAATCAATCAAAGCTGCTTTTGATTTAGTCTGGGAGCGCGCAAATTCAATTCTTGAAAATTCTGATTCTGTCCTCATCCTTGGCAAGGATACTGGTGATGGTCTAGAGAAGCTAAAGAGCATCGCCGCAGAGATAGAAAAATTGGGCTACTACACCTATATCATCAAAGAACAACCTGATAAAATCGGCGAGAGTATTATTCAAAAAGTGCTGAGGTTCGCTTTGTCATCTAAGTTTATTATAATCGAAAACTCCGAACCTTCTGGCCACCTCTATGAAATACCACATGTTACGAAAATGGCCGAATCTGTCACAATTGTTCTTCAAGAAGAGGGAAAAGGTGCCACTTGGATGTTCGAGGATGCCTACGCCAAACATAAGCATTGGAAGAAATTTCTTTACACATCCGGCACGCTGGAAAATGAAATTAAGAAAGCTGTAACGTGGGCTGAGGAATTCATTCGAGAATTTGGGCAGTTTCAAAAAGCTACACTTCCGTGGTTCAAAAAAGGAAAAAATAACGGCACATAACACGGTGTAAAAGACCACATTTCACTTCGTCCAAATTCGGCTTCGCCGAACTTCTTTTACACCGAAACCGTAATCCAAATTGGCAAACAAGAGAGGATATAAAAACATGAACGCTGTTTGCCAACTCCTACGCTTGTTTCGCAACCTTGCCCTTCGTGTCGGATAACAGGGGATATGCAGTCCGCCCAAAATACCCACAACTTCGGAAACACACAGATACAGCATCACAAATCTGCGTCACCTGCGATTTTTATAGAATACACAACTCTTTCAGCTTCTCCCTCGTCGGCACCCCGTTCTCATCCCATCCCCTGAGACTATAATACTCACCCAGCGCCTTCTCAAACTCATCCTTATCAATCCCGCCGCTCCCAAAGAACCTCTCAGGCAGCGTATCATCCTTTCGCGAAAATCCTGCCCCGATATTAAACAGCCGCTCAAGGTTCCATATCCTTTCGCCGCATTTGCGGAACTCCTCAGTCGAATAATCCACCCCTGTCGCCGCGCTCAGCATGTTAGCAAACTCCACTTCTGATATCGCAAACGATGAGAATATGCACAGCACAAGCGAATCAAGGGCTGCCGTCCCATTCTGGAATGCCTGCACAAGCCCCGCCTTTCCCGAAAAAGTCTTTGGCTCGACCTTTATGGGCTTCCCAAGAACCTCAGGCGCTACCATGTAGGCGCGCAGGTGGCATCCCCCGCGGTTTGAAGTGGCGTATGCAAGCGCCATTCCGAAGACGCCCCGCGGGTCATAACCCGGAAGCTCAAGCCCCTTGACCTGCATCCCGACATCTTTCCTGTGCGATTTTGAAAGAGCCTTTGAACCCCTGCCAAGCTCAACTCCGATGCCTTCTTTTTCGCCTATTTTTTCAACAAGCCCCGATAATTCTTTTATGTCCTCGCCCATTATTTCAGCATAAGCTGCAATCGTCGAGCCTGAGGAAATGGTATCCATGCCGTAGTCGTTGCAGAGGCGGTTGATTTTGATAATTGCATCCATATCCATGTTGTTATTATCAGGCCCGTATGCCCACAGGGTCTCGTATTCCGGGACTTCATGCCCCTCAAATGCGCCGCTTTTTATGACGTGCTTGCATGCGATTGTGCAGTTATAGCAGGCATTGCCTTTAATGTCATAATTTTCTTTAATGAATTCACCAGAGACTTTATCCATACCTGCAAACCCGCTTTTCCTGAAGTTCTGTGCAGGCAGGAGCTTCATATAGTTCAGGAGGTTTGCCATTGCTGAAGTCCCGTACGTTGAAAGTCCTTTCGATGAGCCAGCACCCTCTTTCTGGAGCCTGACGGCTTCTGCCAGCGCTTTCCCAAATGCCTTCTCATCTGCAATAGCGGGTTTCTTGCCGCCTTTAACCACAACGGCTTTGAGTTTCTTAGAGCCCATGACCGCGCCAAGCCCTCCCCGCCCGCAGGCATGGAAGTAATCGTTCATGACATTTGCAATCGGAACAAGCCTCTCACCTGCGCGCCCGATGCATGCCACACGCCCCCGCGAAGACAGCATATCCGTGCATGCCCTCACGTTTTTTCCCCAGAGTTCTTTAGCATTGTGTATCACGATGTTGTCATTTTCGATGGAAATGTAAACAGGCTCCGGAGCCGCGCCTTTTATGATTAGCGCATCAATCCCCGCGAACTTCAGTTCTTTCCCGAAAAACCCGCCGCTGCTTGAATCTAATATTGTTCCGGTGAGAGGGGATTTTGAGACCATCACATGCCTGCCTGACAACGGGGCAAGTGTCCCGGTGAGCGGGCCGGTTGTGAATACCAGGAGATTTTCAGGGCTCAGCGGGTCGATATTCGGGTCAGTATTATCGTAATATAGTTTAACTCCCAGTCCCCGTCCCCCGATAAAGGAACGAAGAATATTGGAATCACTCTTCGTTTCCCTGATTTTGCAATCTGTTAAATCGATTGTTACTGTTTTTCCGGTCCAGCCATGCATATGATTAAGAAGAAGGTTTTTTGTAATAAATATATGGATTGGATTTCAATTATCACCTTTAGGATTGTGACGAAAAATATTAGCCACGGAGGCGCAGAGAACACGGAGATATTATAACTCTGTGCCCTCCGTGTCTCGGTGGCTATTTTACTTTTTGATTTAACAAAGGATTTTACACTTGCCACCTTTAGCAATTCTTAAATATCCCGCTGAATATTTTGAAATATAAGAAAAACTCATCAGGTATCTTGAAATTTCAAAGAGGAATCAAATGCATAACATGAAACATAATTACTGGGGAGGTAAACCAATATCTCCCATCCCTCTTTCTGACAGCATGACGATTACTCAACTGGTTGATGAGGTCTTTGACGGCATGGGGTATAATGCAAAACGGCTGGCCGAAGCATGCCATCTTTTCAAGACCATGATAGACGATAACTCAACAATATGCCTGACGCTTGCAGGGGCCATGACTCCGGTGGGAATGGGCGGCGGCATAATTAAAATGATGGAGAAAGGTTTTATTGACTGGATTGTCACGACCGGCGCAAACACATATCATGACCTTCATTTTGCATACGAACTGCCCGTTCACCAGGGAGATTATTCTGCGGACGATAATGAACTGGCCGAGAATGACGTGGTGCGCATCTATGATGTGTATATCGATATGCAGCGCACGCTGATAGCCCAGGATAAGATAATACAAACGCTTACCATGGAAGCTGTAAAAAGGAAGAAGTTCCCCGAAAAATACTCAACCGCATATTATTATAAGATTCTTGGCGACGGGGTGCTTGAGACTTCAAAGGCTCCTGAACGCTCATTCGTAGCTTCAGCTTCAAAACTCGATGTCCCGGTCTTTGTTCCCAGTTTTGCCGACTCATCGGTCGGGATGGGGACAAGTTACCTTCCAATCATGGCAAATGCAGGTTCAGGGCAGCTTGACCCGAAAACTTTCATAGACCCGAGCCCCACGATGGACGTACTTGAAAGCGCTGCCATCGTTCACGATAGCATGCTAAACGATATTCCCCGCGGCGTGCTTGAAGTGGGTGGCGGCGTGCCCAAGAATTTCCTCCAGCAAACAGGCCCAATGATTTCCCAGATTATAGGGATGGAATGCCCTGGTGAGAATTATGTAGTGCAGGTGACTGTTGACCGCCCTGACGTGGGAGGACTTTCAGGCGCTACGATTAACGAAGGCAAATCGTGGGGAAAGATACCAAAAGCAGGCGAAGGGAATGTAATCCCGTACATTGATGCGACAGTCGGAGTCCCGATAATTTTTGCTTATGCGCTTGAGAACTGTAAGTCAAGGAAGCCCAGGAAGCTGGGCGGCAAGCTGCCTGGGATAACACAGGAATTGATAGAAGCTGCGAAGAAGAATGTTGGAAAATAAATTCTGAAACTTCAGCGCCATGAATTAGATCGTTCTATCAAAATTCCATGAATTAGGAAAACCTTGAAATATTGCCCCATCTCAACAACATTGTCTTATTTTAAGAATATTGATAATATATAAACTGCTTATTTTATATAATCCAAACTACTTTTAGTAAATGAGGTTTCTAAGGGGAAAAGGTTTGGAAATCCAACACAGTCATCCTTGGAATTTTTGCAGCCTATGAAAAACACGGGGCTCACCAATTCAGAAGGATCTGATGTTCCCCATGTTGCCCGAGGCATTGTAGGGGTATGCTTTGAGTTCACTTAAAGTTTGGCCTGCTATGCTTTCGGAAAGAACAGAAAAACAATGAGGAATAATATGAAAAAAGCAGAAAATTCTATAATGGCCGTACTTATACTGATTTTAAGCATAAGTATGGTACTGCCGATGGCAATTGCACAAACCGAAAGTGCTACACCAATAGCTATAGAGGTAAATATCACCGGACCGCATGCAGTATTTTTTAATGTATCGGGTTTAACGCCTATTGAAAACGGACACAGGCTTGTAATTCAAGGAACTAAGACTTCTACAGTGTGCAAGTTTCCTCCAACGGAACTGACAATAACACCATCTGAAGGAAATATATCCAAAATAGAAAGAGAACTGGCGGTTGATCCAGATACTTGTCAGATATTAGTTGAACAAGGTACGATCAAAAAGTCCCCAAATATTCCAAACCCCTCGGAAATAAAAATAATTTCAACTAATTCAGCCCAAACTTATTTCCCAGGCACAACAAAGCAGGCGCAAATGACAACAAACTGGTGGGATCCAGTTCCACCGCCACTCACTCAGAAAGTAAGCTATGTATATGATCAACTTAACTTCAATTATGACGGAACATACGTTTATGCAAACTGGGCAGGATATTCGCACTGGGGATTCCCAACTACACATTGGTATGATGTAAGCTTTTCACATGATAATTACCTTACAACCAACACAGGATCTATTTATTCGCGGATGATATATGACCATTGGGAGAACGACTGGTTCGGTGGCGTCACTACAAATATCTACTATCAACCAAATAGCGTAAGAGCATATCCTAGTGGTTCGGTTTTAGGCACTAGTGTCACTTGGGATGATGGTCCAATTGCCTGGATGCTACACTATGAAAAAATACTAACAGTATCGTAGAATCAGGTGGCTCTGACAAGCCATCTTTTCAATTTTTTGATGAAGATATAGAATAGCAGTCATTGATAAGTTGCATATCTGTCACTATTATCGGAACAACTCCAATTGGATCAGGAAATTGATGAAAATGACCGTTAACCAAAAAAATGCGTTATGGCTGGCATGCCTATCTTTTGCAGCAGCATTAGGAGCAGTCTTGCTTGTAGTGGAGCGTATTGAGTCCTTGTTTTCTCCATTTATACTCATCTTCATATCCATTCCTCTAATGGGAGCAATCGGGATTCTTAAGAAAAATAAAGAGGTTTTGATTACCTCAGCCCTCATATCCCTACTACTGTCTCTTCTAGGCATAATGTCGGTTGGCGGGTTATTTATGGCTTCCTCATTAATTTTGATAATCTCTTCTTTCGTTTATTTAATGGGGACTGAAAAAGCAGAGGTGGCTGAAAAGATAAAGAGAGCTGCACAACTGGCAGCCTTTGCAGCCCTCATTGCAGGCATAGGGATAGCAGTGTCCGAATCATCGTGGCTGTATGGGGCTATGTCAGTCCCCTTGGTATTTTTTGAAGTGGCATCAATACACGCTCTTCTGGTCATCCTCCCGCTATTGGGACTCGTTGGAATACGCTTGGGTAGAAAAGACTTTTTGAGCACATCCGCTGCCGTATCTTCAGTACTGATGATATATTTTGTACTGCTTTTGCAAAAGCCCTTATACCTGGCCAATCCGATGCTGTTGATTTTATCTGCTTTTATATACAGGAGCGGAACAGAAGAAGAAATCAAAAAAGAAACAGTAGATGTGAAGCTAAAGAAAATTGCATTGCTTTTAGCACTCGTCTCCCTGTTCGTTGCAGTGATCACAACATTGTATTCTGAGCGTGTATTGGTCATTAATGGTTGTTATGCTTATCAGACTTCTCCGACCAGCGGCGATACAATATGCAACGATTTCCGCCCTGACTATGTGATTCCAGTCATCCTTTCCACTATTGGGATAGCTGGGATTCTCAGGGGAAATAAAATTATGCTGTATGCATCTGCATCTGTATCTTTTGTGCGGATGGTTGTATATTTATCACCTATTGAGGTTTTATTCTTACCATCATTTATTTTGGTGATATTATCGGCATTCGTTTATCTGAAAGGGATAAAGAAAATAGATATACTGGAAGAAGCTGCGGGAGACCGCAAGCAGTATTATATTTTTTTGCTCTTATTCGCCTTTCTTGTTATCTGGCTAATCGCAGTTTATATATTCGTGCATCCAAGCAGTGTTATGGGAGGGAGCGGATATGCATACATTCCTGCGCCGACTAAACAAGTACCATAATAAATATCATTTACTGCACCTTCAACAAGAAACCATATTCTATCGTTTTAAAATAATCAGCGACTACCAATAAGTAATCACCGCTTTTGCCTTGTCCAGCCTTTCTTCCAGTGTCTTAAGACCCTTTATTAACCCCCACCACTCAAAATAATCCTGTGAATCACCAAGGCTGCCTTTCTCGAATTTTTTCTGGAATTCAGAAGATGATAAATTATATTTTTCTTCGAATTGTTTTATTTCACTTTTAACCAAATGGATTTTTGATTCTAATAATATAATTTCCCTGTGGACTGAATCCTTTATTACTGGTCCTGCATCTTCAGAAATAGCAACATCCATGATTTATTTTATGTTGGCATTCTTATTAAATTTTTGTAAGGCTTTTGGCATCAAGATAGCTCAAAAATCAATTATACTATATCGTCCTTCAATTGAATTCACCTTTTAATTTCAATATACGAGCCCGTCTCCCCGGACTCAAAGGACACGTTCCGGGAACCGCATCTTACGCAGACCGCCGAGCCAATCAGTCCTTTATTCTCCCCGAAAATGCCCACTGCATAGTGCTCTACACCGTATTTCTCTTTCATCGTTTTATCCAGCCATTCTTCCTCTTTTCCAGGTACAGGGCATCTTGATAACAAAAAGAACCTTTCTTTGAATTCCTCATAATTTTCGCAATCCAGGCATTCCCCAGGTCCGAAACTTTTCAACGATTCCTCTATTTCCTGTAAGCTGCCAAGCTCTTTGGTGGATATTTCTTTTATCCCGATTTGTTTTTCCTCTTTTATGTCGTCTAATTTCTGTGATGCCACAAGCGCTTTTCTTCCTTCGTCATGGCGTTTTTCAAGAAGGCATATCTCGCCGCAAACCCGAAGCATCTCTTTGGTCGGGGTTTTATTGGCTAATTCGTAAGCTTCCAGGCCTGGAGTGGTCTGTCCCGTATTGAAACATTTATCGCCGCAGATGATGAGTTCTTCCTCTGGCGGCTTTTTATTTGCCAGTTTGTAAGCTTCAAGGCCGGAATAGAACTGTCCTTCTTTAAAACACACGCTGCCGCAGATGATGAGTTCTTCAACAGGCGGATTCTCTTTAACGAGCTTGTAGGCTTCAAGACCGGGATTGAGTTTCCCAGTCAAAAAGCAGTTCCTTCCGATTATAATAATTTTCTCCCTCGGAAGCGGGATGCCGATAATCCTGGAAGCCTCAGTTGCAGAATATATCCGCCCCTCCTCAAGATATTTATTGATGTAATTAATGATAACTTCTTTTGGAAGTTCGACCCCGGCGGCTTTTGAACCTTCGATAGCTTTGGAAATCCATCCACTTTCAAGATATTTGTAAATGTAATTTTTGAGTTCCTCTTTTGAAAGCTCAACTTTTGAGATTTCGGAGGTTTCGATGGCTTCAGGCATCCGCCCGGCGTCAAGGCATTTTTTAATGTATGAAAGAACCTTTTCGTCTGTCATTTCTGTTTGTGTTTTGGTATAGGTTATAATAAATCTTCTTATGAAATGATTCCAAGATATTGGTTATAGCTTCCTGAAAGCAAGGCAAATTAAACATTAACAACGAACTAACACGAACTCGTACGAACTTTTAAATCATTTCGGATTCAAGGTAACAAAATGATTATTAAATTAAGAAAGTTAATTCTCCTGGGATTATTGATAACTGGATTTGTTTTTTTTAGTGGTTGTGTGCAGGAAAAAGCTTTGACAGTACCAACTGAAACGGTACAATCAACAACACCCTCGGAGATATATTGTGTTAGCAATGAAACCGGCACTAAGATGAGTCTTTCAGAAGCAAGGAAAATAGCTGCTAATAGTGAATTTGGCAATCAGGGAACAATAAAAGACACTTATTCATGTAATGAAGGCACAAGTACCTGGTGGATTGATATGAATCCAACAATTGAACACCCTGGATGCGGCCCTGCATATGTTGTTGATATCAATACTAAAGAAGCAGAAATAAACTGGAGATGTACAGGAGGCGTACCTTCGATCTTTGATTATGTATTTCATGACATTCTTCAGAATAGTTCGGAAAACTGAATTATTCGCCAACCGTTCTTAGGAGGATACCGTTCGTTCAGCACAAATATTTGGGAATGGTTTTCACCTATTTCAAATCGGATTTGCCAAATTCCCTTGCGCTCTCAAGCGCCCCGCATCTTGTTCCTTCCAGTGTTATAACCTTTCCTGAAATGCTGCCGTCTTCAATGCTCAATTCGAGTGCGGACGGCTCAGATAACCTTGGGGCAGTTGGGCTTCCCGGGCAGGCAAGAAGCACATCGGATTTATCTATTACAGGTTTATGGATATGGCCGAAAATAAGGACATCAACCTCCATTTCCTTTGCCATATACCATGCTCCTGTTGTATCATGGATTGACAGCGCAGCCTCATGGATTATTCCAAGCCTGAGACCTTCAAGCTCTATGACTTTTCGCGCCGGCAGCAACTGCTTCAGCTCCGGCTCATCCATATTCCCGTGGACGGCCTCAAGCCTGCATATACCTGAAAGTTCATCATACGCAACTTTTGTAACAAAATCACCTGCATGGATTACAATATCAGCGTCCTTGATTAACCTGACAAGCCCGGCCGGGATCTGCTCAAGGATAGAACCTTTGTTAATATGCGTATCCGAAATGGCAATAATCTTCATGCGTATCCGTAATCCATGTAGTTTAATTCTTTTTTGAGGCCGGCAAGCAGCAATTTGTATGTTTTTGTTGAAAAATCAAGCCAGCCCTTGAAATCAGAATTTAATTTTTTCCCTATTGTCTCTTCCTTGTCGTTCTTGCTGCTTTCTGCATATTGTTTGAAGTCTTCTATGTTTAGTTCCATATACCAGTAAAGCGCGGTCTCAGCATAGGGTTTAGGTATAAGCGGGGAATGCCTGGAAATCTTAAGCATGAGTTCATTTTCAAGTGTTAGCTCATCCGGCGTTATACCCGAACTTTCTATCGCCTTATGAAGCGTGTCTTTGCTTATTTTCCTTTTTTCTTCGGGAGAGAATTTCCGTATGCCGCTTCTCATATTTTCCTCGTATATCTCTTTTTGCAGCAATTCATGGAAAAGCGCATATTTTATCATGGTTTCGCTGGCTTCTTCTAAATACTCCGTGTTGAAAGTTATTATCGAATACCATGAACCGAGGTAATAGCGCCTGTTCATGGCAAGCGCATAATCAAAAACGCCAGGCATGGGCGCAAAGATGCTTTGCGAGAACACAACCGCTTCGGTTGAAAGAAGCAATATATTCGGGGGCGCAAGCTTCCTGACCGCGTCAAGACATTCTTTCCCGTAAACGGATTCGGGTTTTTCCAGATACTGCTCGTTGCGCGTGATGATGCTTTTCACGACTTGGGGCTTTAACTGGTTTAATGCAAAAGCTACATCATAGCTTGCTGATTTTATCCACAGCGTGTATTCTTCCTCGAACTTTTCTTTTGAAAGCTTATGCATACCAGATTAATCGTAAGCGGGCAATAAATAGTTAGCGGGATGTTTGAGGCGCCCAATGCGCGGGGTTTGATTAATTCCCATCCACCTCACACGTTTTTCACACCTACACTAATTAGAATGTGTATTGAATATAAGAATGAAGAGGTCTAATCAATGCCAAAAAACAATAAACAAAAAACAATCAATTCAAAGGCGCGGTCAAAAAATTTAAAAATCACTATTTTTCCCTACACTTACAATGTTTCAATTATTCATAATTAGAACCTTGTAATTTCCAAAAGTTCTAATTGACATTACATAATTTTTACCTTCGGGTTACCACAACTGAAAAGTTTAATTACTTCCAGTACATTAAAAGGCGCTGTTTCTTTTGGAACAGGCGATGGAGTTCGCCTTTAACCGCTTGATAGCTGATAACTCCTACCAATCATTTCGAAGGATACTGGATATGAGAGCGGACATAATAGCGATTGTTGGCCTGATAGTTTTCATCTCAAGTTTAATTTCCCTGAGAGTAGGACTATCTGTAGCTATAATTGAAATTCTCTTCGGGGGGATTGCAGGGAATTTGGGTGTTCAGCCCGAGGATTGGATGCTGTATCTGGCAAGCTTCGGAGGAATTCTCCTGACATTTCTTGCAGGGACTGAAATCGATACTGACTTGATGAAAAGGAAATTCAAGGAGAGCTTTTTAATCGGCGTTTTCTCATTTCTCGCACCTTTTACCGGGGTTTTCCTTTATACATACTATATTGCACATTGGAATCTGTTTGCATCTTTGATTGCAGGGACAGCCCTCTCTGAAACATCGCTGGCAGTGGTCTATTCGGTTCTCGTGGAAACAGGATTGTCAAAAACAGAGATTGGTAAATTAATTATGGCATCTACCTTTATAACCGATATGGGAACTGCGATTGCATTGAGCGTATTATTTGTCAGGCCGACGCTGTATACCGCCGTCTTTATTTTAGTTTCATTGTGTGTCATTTATTTTGCAGGAAATTTTTCTCATTACGTTTTCCATAATCCGAAATTGAAGAACAAAGTGATCGAGCCTGAAATAAAATATATCTTCCTGCTTCTGTTCATGTTTATGTTTTTTGCAAATATAGGTGAGGGGCAGGCGGTCTTGCCTGCATTTGTCCTGGGACTGGTTATGTCAAAGCATTTCACCGAGACATCAGTGACGAAGGATGTAAGGAACAGGTTGAGAACTGTTGCTTATGCGGTTATTACCCCGATATTTTTTATTGTTGCAGGCTTGAAGGTTTCACTGCCGCTGATTGCGTCTGCATTCGGGGTCTTTGCTGCTATTTTCATTGTCAAGCAGTTGAGTAAGTTTATCGGTGTTTATTTTCTTGCGAAGAAATATATTCCTGATGGGAATATTTATACCACGCTGTTAATGAGTACAGGTTTAACCTTCGGCCTCGTGGCAAGCCTGTTCGGGCTGCAGTCGGGTTTGATAAACCAGGTGCAGTATTCTGTTTTGACAGGAGTGCTGATAGCAAGTGCGGTTATCCCGACAATCATAGCACAGAAATGGTTTATGCCTGTTCATTCTGAGGATATTGTTGATTTGAAGAATGGGAACTGAAAAATGGCACAAACATTAACAGCGAACTCAATACGAACTCGTATGAACTCATAGTTAAATATTTTTAACTGTCCGGCGCGCCGATAGAAACCGATGCGACCGCCTCACATCAAAAACCACAGAGTTCGCTGAGGACACAGAGATAAATTATACAACTCTGTGCTCTCTGTGTCCTCCGTGGTTGATTAACCTTGACTGAGTTCGCATGACTGCCACCCAAACGGTGCCGATACCAGAGAAAACGCTCAGGAAGTCTTGTTCATGGCGATTGGCATAGAACGTCCGAATCTCATCCTTACGTGATCGTGTGGCTGGATGATGCCTCCAGATATGCACTTGCAGGGGGCGAGTTCAAATAGGCAACAAATCAACATAGTATGGAGACTTTCAAGAATGCACAGGCCGAGGCGTCCAACAAAAATGCAGGAACTTCTGAATTTGAGAAATATAGGTGGAGGTTCGGTTCGTTGCAGGAATTCTTGAATTGGTACAATGGCAGGATACACAGGCTGTTTTGGGGCTGTTTTTTCTTGGAGTGAATAACATGGAAAAATCTTTTGATAAGAAGCGAAATAATAATCGTACTCAACACCGCTATTTTTGAAGCGCTCCCCGGCTGCTGATTATTTTTTTAATCTCCAATAAACCTATAATGAATACCATAACGAGGGCAACAAGAATCAATTGGATAAAGTCAATAGCTGCAAGATTAAACCTGTCATTCAAAAACGGGATATAAATCCCCAGGATTAGAAAACCGATCGCTGCAACTGCCCACAGGTTAATGACCTTATTGGCAAATACTCCAAGAGAGAAAATGGACTCCTTATCTGAACGTGAAATATAAGCCAGGAATATATGGCCAAAAATCCATGCTGAAAAAGCATAGGTTTGCGTCTGTCTGATATCTAAATTTTGGCTCTGTGCATAAAAATACACTAACATAACTGCTGCAAAAAGCACTATTCCCTTCGTTAAAAAGTCTTTAACTACCTGATTATTGAATATGTTTTCCCTGGGATTGCGGGGCGGCCTTAAATAAATATTTTTTTCTTTTGCCTCCACGACAAAACCGGCTGATGCAGCCAGGTCCATGAATAATTCCAGGAGGATTATCTGGATCGGGGCGAAAGGCATCGGCGTTCCTAAAAGAACAGGTAAGAGGAAAATCAATACTAAAGCAACCTTCACCGAGAGGTAATATTTAATTCCTTTTTGCAGGTTATCGAAAAACTTCCTGCCTTCAAAAATACCCTCTGCAATAGTGATATAATTATCATCAGCCACGACAACTTCCGCAGCTTCCTTTGCAACATCCGTTCCCCTGATTCCCATTGCTATGCCGATATCCGCGCCTTTGAGGGCCAGCGCGTCGTTAATTCCATCGCCGGTTACAGCTACCACTTCCCCGTTCTTTTGCAGCGCCTTTACAATCCTGTATTTGTGCTCCGGAGTTGCCCTTGCAAAAACTGAAAACTCTTTCACGGTATTTTGTAATTCATCATCAGTTAAATTATCAAGCTCTGTGCCTGTTAATACTTTATTGCCTGTTAAAATACCAACTTCCCTTGCAATGAAAACGGCTGTTGAAGGATGGTCGCCTGTAACCATAATTGTCCTGATGCCGGCAGTCGTTGCCAGAGCTATAGTTTCTTCAATTCCCTCCCTCGGCGGGTCTTCAAAACTTATAAGTCCTGCAAAATTCATTTCCTTTTCGATTTCATTAAAATCGAGGCTCTTTTCCGCGGGTGTTAATTTTTTATACGCGATAGCAATTACACGTCTCCCATTTTCAACTTCGTTACTTAATGCAGTTTTTATACTACTGCTTATGTTAAAACAAACTCCAAATATCTCCTCAGGCGCGCCGCTTGAGAACAATTCAAAACCAGACCCGTTTTCTCTTATGACTGCTTTTGTCTTCCTGCCGTTGCCGAGATTTCTCTGGCGAACCACTTTTAGCGCCGCCGCATCCATCTTCAATTCGCCGGCTTTATTTTTAATCTCCCGCTCTAAAGGAGACAAAGAATATTCAGTAATTGAACCAAGGGCAATTTCCAGGATTTCTTTTCCTTTTTCAGCAGGATAAAATGCAGCTATTGTCATTTTATTTTCAGTGATGGTTCCCGTTTTATCAGTAACAATCACAGTGGCATTGCCTAACGTTTCAGCAGCTTTTATTCTTTTGACTAAAAAATTATTCTTTGATAAGGTATATGCCCCGAGGCCCAGCACCATCGTAATAATAATCGGCAGCTCTTCAGGAATGGTGGCAAACGAAAGGGAAAGACCTGTCAGGATCATGGTCTTTGGATCCTGCCCCCTCAGGATTCCTATTAGAGGTATAATAATTGAAAAGAACAAAGCCACGAAAACCAGTTTGCCGGCCAGGGATTTCATAGCCAGTTGCAGCGGGGTTTTTGGAGGTTTGATAACTTTTGAAGCTGCGGCAATTTCGCCAAGTTTTGTACTTTTTCCGGTTGAAAAAACAACAGCCGCCCCTTCGCCTGAAAGTACTATTGTGCCTGCATAAATTTCATCGCCAATATCCTTTTCCCGGGGAAACGATTCACCGGTCAGGGCGGATTCATCAAATTGCAAGCCTGTTGATTTTGTAATTTTTGCATCGGCTGCAACTTTGGTCCCTGAGGTAAGAATTAACAGGTCGTCAGGTACAACATTTTCCGAGTCGATTTCCGTTAATTTTCCATCCCTCAACACCTTCGTTCTGGGCGCAGCTATTTTTTCTAAAGATGCTATTGCTTTTTTTGCCCTGAACTCATTATACACTTCTGCAAAAACAAGCATTGCGATTACTATAAAAATGGTAAAAGCATCTTCCGGGTTTCCCCATATGCTGTAGAAAAAGCCAACGACTAATAAAAGAAGAATCATAGGCTCTGTTACTTCATGCCTTGCAATGCCAAAGAAACTGATTTCGGTTGCTTTGAAAATCCGGTTCGGACCTGACTTTAAGAGTTTTTCGCCGGCTTCGCTTGAACTTAGCCCATTATTATTGTTTTTTTGATCCATAACCACCTTTGCGGGTTCTTTGATTTTTCAGTTTTGACTTTGTTATATCCCTAATATATCTTGCTTTATTAAATAACATCTTCTTATTTCCGATTAAACTATTCTGGCAGCCTGTGGGCTGATGGTTAGCAGGCTACCAAAATGTTCTTAAAGAAACAAGATATTATTATAATCGGGCATTAAAACATCATCCGGGCTCAAAGAGTGATATCTTATGAATGAAGAATCAGGAGAAATAAAACAGCTGTTCGTATATGAGTCTCATGCAAGCCGGTTAGAGCTTTTAATCAGAATCCTGTACTGGATTGCCATAGGCATAGTATTGGTGGTATACAGATTCATAGCAGTAATATGCATGATTGTCCAGTGGTTTGTAATACTGATAGTTGGCAGCAGGAACGAAGGATTAAGCAATTTGATCAAAGGTTACCTTGAATATCGGGTGTATGTTACACCTTATATTTACTTTATGACCGACAGGCATCCTGAAGTATTGCCAAAAACAGTAAAAATATATGAAAAAGAAGAGTGAGTTAATCTGGTGAAAAAGATATCAAGGAAGCCGTATCACTCAGAGAGCAACACTATCCGGATACGCCTCTTTGAGTCATTCCCTTCCAGAAGTCACGCAGCGCATAACAAACCGCTCCAAAACCCAGGCTGACCGCTACAATCCGGATTAGTCCGCCCGCATAAGGAATTTCAAAGAGAAGGCTTAGAATAATGAAGCCGATGATGAATGTCAACATATCACCGGTCTTAACTTTAAACAGGTCAAGAATTTTTTTACCAAAAGTGAATGAAACAAAAATTGTGGAAAGCATAAGCGCTGTTATAAAAAGCATTGCCAAAACTACCGCCACCGGAAGACCAATAACTGTTATGGCAACCAGAATTATAATGACAGCAGATACAATAATTGCCACAAAACCTGCTACTGTTTTTAACAGCGTTGATTTCCTAATCTCTTCTTCAACTTTAAAGAATTGTGCAGGGAATAATTTGAGGAGAATTATACCGAGTATCAGGAATCCGATTGTTATCAGAATTCGAAATGTGCTCATTACCCGCTGAAAACTTTGCGAACCCTCACGTTTGATGAATTCTACACTGCCTGCACTTCCGGTATTTTGAAAGTTTTCCGCTCTTACGGTCAGGTTACCGTTTATTTTACCTGCATTGTTTACGTTACCACCTGAAATTACCGCATCCCTGCTTATGACAGCGGTCGAGTGGATGTTCACATTGCCCCCTGCAATCACGACATTTTTCGCATTACCTTTAATATCTATATTACCCCCTGCAGCGACGATTTTTCCTTTAACATCGGAATTTATGGAAACCTGGCCGCCTGCCACGAAAACATCTCCGTTTACAGTTGCATTGATGTTAATTTTGCCGCCTGCAATTACCACCCCGTCAACAGGGGCGTTTATATCTATAGTGCCTCCTGCCGCGAAAACATCGTCCTCTATCGGTGAATCAACACGTACCTTATCCCCGGATAACATTTTCACTGCCCCGACATTAGAAGGTAAAAAAAGAATCAATATGAACAGAAGAATTGTTATGATTTTCATTGCTCTTTTAATTTTCATAATTTGATTAAACATATAATTACTCCACCGCGTCCAATATACCAATACTTGTAACCCTATAAATAATTTCCTGAATCTGCGGTCTGGCAAAGGCTCTTATATTTCACAATCAGAGATTATACCAACGTCTATTTTTTACCCTTCTTACTCTCAAGTATCAGTTTTTTGATATCGAAAATCTCTTTTGTGACCGGTATCTCCTTGGGGCATACTTTTGTGCACATCCATTTGGTCTGGCATCCCCACGCCCCATCCTTATTGTCAAGAAGGGCAATCCTCTCTGCCGTGCCTTCATCCCTTGAATCGAAAAGGTATCTGAAAGAGCGTACAAGCGCGGCTGGACCGATATACTCTTCAGTAGATTTATCCTGGTTGACCGGGCATGAAGCGGTGCAGCAGGCGCACAGGATGCAGCGGATGGCATCCTCAAACTTATGATGTTCTTCAATAGACTGGAGCCGCTCTTCTTCCGGTGGCAGAGTATTTGTGATAAGATAGGGTTTGACTGAATTGTATTTTTCAAAGAATGGCTCCATGTCAACAACAAGGTCCTTTATAACCCTGAATACCTGCAAAGGCTCGATTAGAATCTCCTCATTTTCGCCAAAATCCTTTACAAGCTTCTGGCATGCAAGAGCGCTTGTGCCGTTTATCCTCATACCATCAGATCCGCATACGCCGTGGCCGCAGGACATACGGAAAGAGAGAGTGGAGTCCTTTTCCGCGCGAATCCTGTTGAGGCAGTCAAGTATCCTGTCTTTCGGGGAAGCTTCTACCTCGTAACCCTGATAATAAGGCTCAGCATCCTTATCCGGGTCATACCTGAAAATCCTGAATTTCATTATCATCAATAAACCCTCGCTTCAGGCTGGAATCGCGTTATTGCTACTGGTTTATACCTCACTTCCGGTCCTTTTCTGAACACAAGGGTATGTTTCAGGTAGTTCTTGTCATCCCTTGCAGGAAAATCTTCCCTGAAGTGGGCTCCCCTGCTCTCTTTCCTGTAAAGGGCGCTAAGGAGAATAACTTCTGCAAGGTCAAGCTGGTGTCCCAGTTCAACCGCTTCCATAAATTCATAATTAAAATTCCTGCCTTTATCCACTATTTCCACGGCATCGAATCGCGTTTTGAGTGACCTGATACTTTCAAGCCCTTTTGTCAGCCTTTCCTCATCCCTGAAAACCGAACAATAATCCATCATCAGTGACTGCATATTTCGACGGACTCCGTCGATTTTTTCACTGCCTTTGCGGTCAAGCAAACCAGTTATCATCTCTCTTGCTTTTTTCAATGGCTCATCAGAGACAGGGTTAGGTTCAATTTCTGGAATATCCTCTTTCATAGCCATTCCGCATCTTCGCCCGAACACGAGCGTATCAAGCAGGGAATTGCATCCGAGCCTGTTCGCGCCGTGCACGGATACGCAGGCGCATTCTCCAGCAGCGTATAATCCCTCTGCGATAGTACCTGACTCATCCTGCAGCACCCTCCCCTCCGTATCAGTAGGAATACCCCCCATAAGGTAATGGCATGTAGGATAAACAGGAACGGGCTCATGCACAGGGTCGATGCCAAGGTATATCCTCGCAAAAGAGGTAATTTCCCACAGCCTCTCAATAATTTTTTCCTCCCCCAGATGTGTTAGGTCAAGATGCACATAACCCCCTTCAAAACCCCTGCCTTCCCGCACTTCCGTAAGAATCGCCCTTGATACCACATCCCTTGCAGCAAGGTCTTTTACCGTGGGAGCGTATCGTTCCATGAACCGCTCGCCCATGTTATTTCGTAAAATCGCGCCTTCTCCTCTTGCGGCTTCACTTACAAGAATCCCCAGAGGATAAAGCCCGGTGGGATGGAACTGGACAAATTCCATATCCATAAGAGGGATCCCTGCCCTGTGCGCAAGGTTGAGACCATCCCCGGTCGAGGCAAATCCGTTTGAAGTGGTCTTAAAAATCCTGCCGCATCCTCCTGTTGCCAGGAGAACGGCTTTTGCTTCAATGGGATTGAGTTCACCCGATGAGAGGTCATAGGTAACCAGCCCTTTGCACTTTCCATCTTCAAAAACAAGGGAAAGGACATAATGCTCCTGATAGAACTTTACCTGATGGCGCAGGCACTGGTCGTATAAGGTGTCAAGAACAACCCTTCCTGTCCTGTCCGAAGCATAGCAGGCTCTCTTCACAGGTTTTTTACCATATTCACTGGTATGCCCTCCGAAGTTGCGCTGTGCGATTTTTCCATCTTTATTGCGGCTGAACGGAACACCGATGTGCTCAAGCTCATAAATCACACGAGGAGCATCCTTTACCATAATCTCAACAGCATCCTGGTCAGCGAGATAATCGCTTCCTTTCACGGTATCGAACATGTGCCATTCCCAGTGGTCTTCTTCCTCATTGCCGATAGAGGCTGTAATCCCGCCCTGTGCTGCGCCTGAATGGGAGCGCGTTGGAAGGACTTTGCTCACTATTGCGACATCCGCTTCCTCCACACACTCAACAGCAGCCCGAAGCCCTGCAAGACCCGCGCCTACTATGACGATATCATGCCTGAAGTTCACACTTAACACTCTCCACAATACAGCTATTTAAGTAAAGCACTTAATACTTTTCGATAACATTTCAACAACATTTATACCTCCGTTAACACATAGTATTCATCATGATTTGGGGAGGCAAGATATGAGCCCGGATACAAATACCGAACAGACTAAAGACAAGTTCAAAAAAATTGAAATGGGGTTGAAATGCATCAGGGATTTGAACCTGCTTGACGATTTTTTTGATGAAACATGGAAAGAGGGAACAGAGAAGTTCCTGGATAAATATGAAGACAAGAAATCATTTTATGACCTGTCACTCGAAGAAACGGATAAAGTAATAGAGCGGGTAACCGAATGGTTCGGAGATGATTACGGGCTGGCAGTAATCGATGGCGAATTCTGGATGGTTTCTGTGGGCAGCGTAGAAGAAGGCGGCAACAAGTGGTGGTTTAAGATGAAACTGAATACGGATGATATTGAGACTGCCAGACAAGTCATTTTGCTGGATAAATGCAGGCCGAGGAGATACTGATATTTCAGCCCTCCACTGAATCTTCTATCCATTTAAGATAATCCGGAGAACCTTCATCCATCCTGAACGAGACCACGCAGGGCACTTCATAGCTGTGTATTTCTTTGACTTTTTTTTCTATTTCTTTAACCTTTTCGGTTTTTGTCTTGACTATAATCCCGAATTCATTTGTCTCATCGATTTTACCTTTCCACCTGAAAATCGAAGTGATCGGGAAAATATTTGCGCACGCCGCAAGATGGTCTTCAACGAGTTTTCTTCCGATTTTTCGCGCCTCATCCATATCCCCAGCGGTTATATATACGATTGAAAACATTAGGTCACCCAGCATAATATGCGTAACATATTTAATAATTTATTGAGAACATTCCGGGAGACCTCTTGTTGAATCAGACTGAAATTTTCCTGCTGGTTTTTTTACTTTACTGGCTTCTTGTAATGTTCCTCGACAGGCGCGGGATTTTTGCAAAACATAATATCAGTACATACGGACCGATATTGATGTTTCGCACCACAAAAGGGCAGGGATTCCTCGACAGGCTCTCGGTTCACAAAAGATTCTGGAGGACATTTGCAAATATAGGGCTTCCATTGATGCTTATCGGAATGCTTGCGATGTTCATTCTTGTAATATTCATCGATTACATGATGCTTAAGTCGTTCCAGACGCAGACCGTTCCTGTGCCGGGTAAATTCAATGAGCCGCAAAATATTTTCCTGATTCCGGGCATTAATGAGTATATCCCGCTTGAATGGGGCATTATCGCTTTAATCATAACACTTGTCGTACATGAGTTTTCACACGCCATTTTATGCAAAGTGGAAGGCATCAAAGTGAAATCCATGGGCATAATAGTGGCTCTTGTCCCTATCGGAGGCTTTGCCGAACCTGACGATGAACAGCTTCTCGGAAAAAAAGAAGAGAAAACGGAGCCGGAAGCCGGACCAGTCGAACCTAAAAAGCTTGCAACACGCAGCGAACGGGTGAGGGTGCTTACGGCAGGCGTAATGGCAAATTTCGTTACCGCCTTGGTCGCATTCGTCCTTTTCTTTTCATTGCTTGGCTCTATTTCACCTGTGGGAGATGTAATGGTAACAAGCGTGGTTCCCGGATACCCTGCCGACATTGCGGGTGTAAAAACGGATATGATATTGACAGGGATAAACGATAAGAATGTAACTACCGCGCATGATTTTATTTTTTATGCTAATACACTGAAGCACGGGGATAATGTTACTCTTCACCTGTCCGAAAAGGGTGTCAAAAAAGATATCAACATAATGGCGACAGGCGCGAACAAGACGAGCGCCGGCGTCGGGATATCCGAAATCGTAAAGGGCTCACCAGCAGAAGCTGCAGGCTTAAAAAAGGGAATGATAATCGTAAAGATGGATAATACCGATATCAAGGTACTTGATGATTTTATTACTTTCATGAATTCCACAACTTCCGGCCAGAAAGTGGATGTTTATCTTTTGAGTAACACTTCAGTTAACGCTTCAACTGAAGTGTTCAGGAATATCACACTCTCACAATATCCGTACCAACAAAATGTTAAAAAAGGTTTTCTTGGCGTTTCCTATTCTCCGGATGAAGGGGCCGTGAGTTATTCAATGGGAATCGGCATAGGCCAGTTCCCGGCTGCAACCTATCTGAACGTACTGAAGAGCATCCCCTCATACATGACCGGGATTGCAGGCTGGGTTTTGCTTTTTGGTTTACCCATTTTTGGTCTTCAGGGAGAAGGATTCCCGGGCTTTTCCGGGGTGCTTGCCAATTTCTATGAGCCGACTGGATGGGCTGTGCCGCTTGGAATCGGGATATTCTGGATTTTGAATATTCTCCTGTGGGTGGGCTGGATGAATTTCTATGCAGGCTTATTTAATTGCCTCCCGGCAGTACCTCTTGACGGCGGGCATGTATTCCGCGATGTTGTGGCTTCATCTCTCTCAAGGTTTATGGGAGACGGCGAGAAGCTGGAAAAAGTTGCAAATTCAATTGTGATGCTATTTGCGGTTCTGATTCTGATGTCGTTTGTATTTATTATGATTGCTCCGTTCGCGGCGCATGGGTTTTAGATTATGATATCCATTATCCTTGCTTTTTTTGCAGGATTGGCCGATCTTCTCAGCGGTTTAATCCCGTTCTATTACAGGCTGGATGAATCATATACACGATACATAATTGCATTCGCAGCAGGAACGATGCTGGGCGCTGTATTTTTCGAGATGCTCCCTGTAGTTCTGCCAGCAGATTCCATTTACATCGCAGCGGGTTTCTTTTTTTTCTACCTTCTTGAGCGCCTCACGATGATTCATTCTTGCGGAGAATACGAATGTACATCTGAAGTACACAGGATTGGCTGGCTTCCCGTGCTCGGCATGGCTTCTGACAACATAATAGACGGCATTGGAATCGCTATTGCATACTTAATAAACCCGATTACAGGGATTGTAGTTGCGCTCTCGGTAATAGTGCACGAGATTCCGCAGGGACTTACGACAACACTTCTTCTCAAACGTTCAGGTGTGGGAAAACTTGCAATTTTGTCCGCACTTACTGTGGAATCCATACTCTATCCAATAGGAGCTTCACTTGCATTTTTAATTCCAAATGTTCTAAACACCGCCGTCCTCGCAATCGTTACAGGGGATTTCCTGTATATTGCTGCCAGCGACCTTCTGCCTGATGCCCACAAGAAATTCAACATAAAGGTGATTCTTGCAGTCCTGCTCGGTGCAGCTTCAGTTCTTGTACTGGAATTTCTTGTGAAATGATAGCGCTATTTCCCGGTCAGTCTCATCAATAAAAGGCTCGCTTCATACAGGATTACAAAAGGCACGGTAACCATCATCTGGCTGAAAATATCCGGCCCCGGCGTAATCCAGGCCGCTACTACGAGGAGGAGGATGTAAGCATGTTTCCTGTAATGAGAAAGGGTCTTCCTTGTTGTCACGCCAAACCTGACAAGAAGATTCAAAATCAGCGGCAATTCAAAAGCTGCACCTATAATGACCGTAGTCATCACAATAAAATAAATGAACTCATAAACAGAGAAATTCGCATTAATCCCGAGGCTCATGGCATCCTGATAGAGATAACTTAGAAAAAGCGGGAGCATATAAAAATAGGCATATCCCGCCCCGGTTAAAAACAGCAATATGGCTGCGGCTATGATGGTGAATATCAGCGATTTTTTTTGCGTTATGACAGCCGGCAGCTTTCCTTTTAGCCCCTTATATGCATAATAAATAATAAGCGGTGAAGCCAGAAGCACCCCGAATATCAGGGACATCTTGAACTCAAGCATCAGCACTTCCATGGGAGTGAGATAAACAATATTTGGTTTGTATATATTTAAGGTACCAGATATATTTACCAGATCGCCTGACATTTTTGTCAGGTTCTCTGCTATGACTGAATCATTGACCCTGTTTGACAGCGCGGTGAGGTTATGGGAAATTTCAACCAATTGTCCCGATGCGCCCGTTTTATCTGGCAGCTCAAGACGCCAGAACATATCATTTTCTATTTTTTTAATAATTTGACCCATGAAGGAAAAGGAACCAAGCGCCCCGATGCCGAAAACAGCGACTATGTAGAATACCTTTTTTTTAATTACGGAAATCAGTGAAAAAACATCCTCTATTGCCATTTCATGTCCCTATCTGTAACGGTTCCGTTATTTTCTTCAACGTGGCTATGGCTGAGAGCGCGGCAAGATAGCTTGTCCTGGGATTGGACGGGGACGGAACATTTTCAACATGACAGATGAATGCCCCGAAATCCCCTTCTACCGTGATTTCATGAATGTTCCTTGAGGCTTTGGGGTCAACGAAAATCCTGACTTCGGTTTTCTTCGAACCGATTCCGGCAAGACTCAATGAAGCCGCCACATTGACGTTTTGCGGAAATGCCTTCACAGCATCCTCTGCGCTTCCTTTGAACAGGAGGGTTTTTTCATGGAAAGATGAAAGGTCAATTTTATTCTCAATAACAAAAGGCGCACCTGCAAGTCCCTTCGGATTTTTTGTGGTAGAAATCATTACTTTATTAATGGGTGCAACAGATGCTGATTTCAAGCCGTCGATGCCTGCGATGGCCCCGGATGGTATATAAATCCTGCACCGGTTATTTTTGGCGGCGCGGATGCACTTATTTAACAACTCCGAATCAAGCAGCGCCCCCACGCTCATGACCATAAGGTCTTTTCCGTTTTCAAGAACAGAAAGCCCGTGCTCGCGCACCGCTTCCTGCGAGGCACATTCAACAACAACATCAACACTTTTTATCAGATCGTCAATTCCTGAAATCATGGGCTTGTTTTTGAGGCTTCCAATCATTTTTTCACAATGTTCTATGCTCCTGTCATAGATTGCCACAAGCTGCGCATCGATAAGCCCTGTATCGATTGCTTTACATATTTCAGCGCCTATTGTGCCGCAGCCGATTACACCGATTTTAAGCTTAGTTACATCGTAATTTTTCAATACTTTTTACCTCTTTAATCTCATTAAAATAACGTCATGTAATTTTAAATCTATCTCTCTTTATTGTTTACTGCTTTTATATTTATGGTTAATAAGCTCGGGGTTTAGTTTTGCGGATGACTATATGTTTTACGCTCCAGGAAATGTGGAAAGGCATATTATCCCGCAAATATATTGAATAACCTGAATGAACAGGGAAATAAAAGAACTACGGGAACATCAAAGAGACAGGACTCATACCGAGCATGTTGAACGATGGGCTGAATTTGTAAAAACACATCCTCGCAAGGTCTGGATCAGGGAGGTTGGGCCTCTAATAGATGCGCAGATAATTATGGCAAATAGTTTTTATGAGCGCCTTGCTAAAGTTGAAGGTGGAATTGAGAAAATAAGAAAGTTAAGGAAAGTAGAAAAATAAGTTGAACAATACTATATAAGTAATCTGTGGACAATAAATCATAGGGATTGATCATGCTATTATTTGAACTGGAACGTTTTATCGAAGAAGACATCGGTTATAATGATGTCTCATGCAATATAATTCCTGA
>JBGPUU010000009.1:0-45189 GCA_041491305.1 Candidatus Methanoperedens sp. | reverse complement strand
TGCGTAATCCCGAAATGCACGTCCGACGCAAGCGGCTGCACAGATAGTTCCGGCACCAAAAAGAACAGCTGCGCAACTGCAATGAGCCAGTGGCAATGGTACTGCTCAGGCAGCACATGCGCCCAGAAAGAAGTCTTCTGCTCGGATTACTGCAATTGGGCAACAGGAGGATGCGGAAGTGGCGGTGGCGGAAGCGCTAGAGGATGCGCATGGCAGTACAACGGCGGTATGGGCAGCATCTGCTCAAGCGGATGCCCTTCAAGCTATCCTGACAGGCAATACACATGCTGCGAAACTGTCGGCGCTTCGGAGTGCAACAGCAGGCCTGCATGTACGAGCTATAATCCGATAATCGGGGAAACCCCCTGCTGCACAGCAAGCGGCTATAACACATGCACAAAACAGGAAACCTGCACTGCCACGGGCTGCAAGAATGTCTGCACAGATCCGTCAGTACCGAAAGACGGCGAACCCTACTGCTCGAAATGCAACTCCTGTCAGGATGGGATAAAGAATTGCAACGAAACAGGAGTTGATAGTGGCGGCCCCAACTGCGGCAAGCCATGCACAGTGCCTTATACTACGAATATAGTTCGTACGAGTTCGTATTAGTTCGCAGTTAATGTTGTCCGTTTTCATAGCTGACTTTGCGGTGATTTGACTCATACCTCTATTTTATTACTCGTGGTTATCTACTCGCATCGTAAATATTATATATAGTAATGTTGTATTATGCTCTCGGTGAAGTTTAATGAGTCACGTTATCGGATTAAAATGCAGGGAATGCGGCGCTGAGTACCCTGCGGTTATCCAGAATACATGTTATGAGTGCTTCGGTCCCCTTGAAGTCAATTACGACTGGGATTATATTTCTAACCATATCAGCAAAGAGAAAATCGCGGCAGGCCCGAAATCCATATGGAGATACGCTGACCTCCTGCCACTTGAATCCGAGAAACGCATCGACCTCGGCGCGGGTTTCAATAAGCTTCATCATGCAGACCGCCTTGGCGCGGTGCTTGGCCTTCCTGAACTTTATATCCTTGACGAATCCGTGAATCCCACCAACTCCTTTAAAGACCGTGTGACCTCGGTAGCTATTTCAAAAGCAATCGAATTCGATGTAAAAGCCGTGGGATGCGCAAGCACGGGCAACCTCGCGGCAGCCGTCGGGGCGCACGCGGCGAAGGCCGGATTGCCCGCTTACATTTTTATTCCCGCCACAATTGAGCTTGGCAAGATTGTCCAGATGCTTATCTACGGCCCCAACGTCATCGCAGTGGAAGGCACGTACGATGACGCCAACCGCCTTGCAAGCGAGGTTGCAGACTCGCATCCTGACTGGGCTTTTGTGAATATCAATATCCGTCCTTATTATACAGAGGGTTCCAAGACACTGGCTTACGAAACCGCAGAGCAGTTAAAATGGCAGGTTCCCGACCATATCGTGGCTCCCATGGCAAGCGGGGCGCTGCTGTGTGCTATTTCGCGCGGTTACAAGGAACTTGAACGCGTTGGTCTTGTGGACAAAGCTGATGTCAGGGTTTCAGGTTCCCAGCCTCTTAATTGTTCACCAATATCCACCGCTGTCCAGCATAATAGCGAAGTTATCCCGGTGAGAAACTTCGAAACCATCGCGCACAGCCTTGCTATAGGCAATCCGGCTGATGGCTACTATGCAAAGAAGACCATCCTGGATTCAGGCGGCTATGCGGCAACACCTACCGATACCGAAATCATTGAAGCAATACATCTTCTTGCAAGGACTGAAGGCATATTTACAGAACCAGCGGGAGGCACAACCATCGCAGGTTTAAAGAAACTTGTTGAAAGCGGACACATACAGCGTGATGAACGGGTCGTGGTCTATGTTACAGGAAACGGTCTCAAGGCGCAGGAGACGTTGCTTAAATCATTGCAGCGCCCGCCTGTTATTAAGCCCATGCTTAGCGAGTTTGAGAAACTCACCACGCCCGGCATTGATATTCATAAGCAGCAAGTGGCTTCACCCCTTGCGCATTCCTAAAGGTGATACAAATGGTCAAAATAAGATTTTCATCTGCATTGAGCAATGTTACCCATGCTCGCGAAACGACACTGGAACTTGGCGACACAACAGTTAAAACCGTGCTTGATAAACTGGTTGAACAATTCGGCCCGGATTTTGAGCGCCGTATCCTTGACAAAGGCGAAGTAAGGCGGTTTGTCAACCTGTACGTGAACGGCGAGGATATCAGGCATTTAAATGGCCTGGCAAGCCAGGTGAAGGATGCTGACGAGATATCCATACTCCCGGCCGTGAGCGGCGGATAAGAATAATCTTTTCATTTATTTTCATTTTTTATTCAAACGTCTTACAATCAATACAGCCGCTATCGCAGCAATCACTTCAAATGCCGGAACTGCTTTTGTTTTCTGTGTCTGTGCAGTTGTTGTCGGCACTATAAGCTCGGGTACATAAGGGGTGATAGTGGGTTTTGCAGGTTTTTTATCTGATGCTACTGCATGGGAATATAGAACAACCGAGGTTTTTGCTACCATTTTCGCATATGAATACTGTGCAATTTTATCGAAAGGATCAGTCATAGTTGCTGCATATTCATAAGCGCTTACCGCAAGCGTGGGCTCCACACCGTTCATCCTTGCTTCGTTTATAGCAGCTTCCGCATCACTGGCGCTCTGTTCTATCTTTTTGTTAGCATCCTGAACCCCCAATAAGCCTATGGCTGTACTTGATTTCACTGTAATCTGAAGGGAGTCGAAGATTGCACCCGAATAATACCCGCGCTGCATCTCCTGCTGGGCGAGGTTTATATCAGTATCGCCTGTAACGACCGGATGCCCGCTGCTTTCAGACAACAGCGCCTGCACGTAGGTATTGATTGATTGTGCCTGGCTCAGGTACCAGCCAGCGCGGTCTTTCAATGTATTTTCAGGAATGATTTTTCCGGTAGGCACTGCAAGCGTCAGCCACCATTGTGCGGTTCGCGCCCTTTCATTTGCAAAAGCAAGCGATTGGATTTTTTCAGCAGAATCATTGAGGCCTTTTGCCTCTTCCAGTTTTGCCCTTGCAGCCGTTATCCTGGATTCAGCCGCTCCTACGGCCCCCACATCGCTTACCCCGAACAGTTTAAAGTTATCAAGGTCTTTTTCTGAACTCTGTATCTGGTTTTCAACACTATTGGCAAGCCCGGTAAGATATTGTTCTTTATCCGGGGCTTTGCCGTATCCGTAATTCCATTGTGCGATACGCATGTCTATCATGGAATTAAAGTAAAGAGAAGTCGCCGCATAATATTTCTTTCCGTCATACATATTATTCGCATTCGCCTGGATTTCTTTTGCCTGCTTCAGGAACATGTCATTCGGGACCTGGGATGCGGTTCCATCATACATATTTGCGGATTCGTTCTTCAATCTTGCAGCAAGAGGTTTGAGCAGCTCAAGATAATCAGAGGTAAGGATGGTACCATTGAATGTTAGCGTATTGATCTCATGACCCGTAAAAACAAGAACTGCCTCCTGGATTGTGCCCACTTCCTTTACAGTAACATTTAATTTTTTCCCAAGTTTAACCAAATCAACGGTTTCTGTGTTTACCTGGTTGATAATAAAAGGACCATTTGTTCTGCTGGTAGTATTCTGGATGGTAACGTTGCCCTGTCCCTGCGGTACGAGGAAAATTGTTGCATTTTTAGCTGCCGCAGCCTCAAGTTTGTAAGGAATACCGCCCACCGGTCCAATCGACCCATCCGGGTTTATCATGCCGGTCATGACGATGCCAGGTTTTACTGTCCACTTGTTTATGGCCGCAATTGTAGCTACTGTCAGCGCCCCGCCCGCTGACGGTCCTCCGATGATGGGAGAGCTGATATCAATAATATAATAAAAATCATACGCTCTTTCGTCAATGCCCAATACGTCAGAAGCCACCATCGCGGCAAGCCTTGCCGACCCCTGGAGGTCAACCTGCGTGTATGGGTTCGTGTCCACAAAAACGTGACCTGTGCCGTTGGTGACTATCACCTGGGCGCCGAGAAGTATCCCTTCATCACCGCCGTCCGTGCTTCTATCTGCCACGAGCGGGATTGAAACCCCATCTTCAAGTGCATGAACTCCATTTAAACTAACCAGAAATACTAAAAATAACAGCAAGAATTTATTATACATATTTATTTCCCAAATACTCATATATTAGATAAAATACTTAAAACCAATGTTATGCACCTCCAAGACCCTTATAATATCCAATACAAAGGCATTTACGCAGTAGCAGACCGCAAAAACGAACATGCGGAAATAATGGAACATTCCAATTGCTATGGGGGTTCAGCATGGGCTTTGTACCATTATTCCAAAAGCCCGCTCGTTATTAAAAGCCGCGCAGTCGGGGACATGATGCGTTACCTTGTAAAAACCGGGACTTCATCTCTTGACCTGCGATCATCAACAGCAGCCGCTGGTATTGAATCTGTACTTGTAAATGACGATGAGATTGAAATAACCTACAGCGGTCTTGGCGGCGGCGGCGTGGGCGCAACAACATGCAGGGCTTATGCGAAGGGTGTTCTGCGATGCGATATTACAGAGTCTGGCGGAGGAAAACGCGCAAGCGGCACAATCGTTGTCCCGCGAAGAGAGAGGGTGCTTGTGGGAATCGACAATACCGACTCAAAAGAGGTCGGGGCGACGTGGACTCTGGCGCACAATATCGCAGAAGCTGTTGATTCAAATGAGCACAAATACATTTCACATACCCTTGTCCAGCTTTACCCGGTTCCTGATAAAACACAGAACTGTGTGGCTACAGTACTTGAATTTGCCTGCACACCGGGTACGAGGGAAGAATTGCTCGGTATGATAAAAGAAGGGCTCATGAAATACAGCGTGTCGCAAGAGACGGGCATGGTGGCATTATCGGATTTTGATGCTTCCGCGCTTATGGAATACAGCAGGCTTTGCAGAAGTAAAATGATTACAAAAGAGCTTACTCTAAAGACCGCACAGGAGAGTAATGTCGAGATTTGTATCGATGGCAAAGGCATCATAGGCGCGCTCGCGGCGCTGCCCTGGTTTTCAAGAAATGATGAATCGGTGGTTTTGTGAACGGTCTCAATGCCGTGATTTCTGCACTTCGGGACAGCGGCGTTAAAAATGTGACAGGAGTTCCGGGTTTTCCGATAACAGAGCTAATGGAAGCGATATCTGAAAAAATCAAGCACGAATGGTCTGTCAATGAAAAGGTTGCGCTTGAAATAGTGCTTGGTTCATCGGTATGCGGAGAACGCAGCGCCGTCATTACAAAACATGTGGGGATGAATATACTTGCAGACCCGCTTGTAACTTCGGCAACGCATACAATAGGGGCAGGCGTGGTTATAATTGCCGGTGACGACCCCGGAGTGCAGAAATCCCAGAACGAGCAGGATTCAAGATTTTACGGGCTGGTGGCCGAAGTTCCTGTATTTGACCCTTCGTCGCCGAAGACCTGTTACCTTTGCATCAAAGAGGCGTTTACCTTATCTGAAAAAGCGAGAACTCCTGTAATTATCAGGCTTACAGACCGATTGTTGAAAACGGAGGGTAAAATTACGAGGAAAAAAAGTGCATCGAATACTGCGCCGCCTCTTGACAAAAAAATCTGGCACCTGACGATGCGGGGCAAACACCAGCGATTTCACAGGGAGGCGTTCCCTGAAATGCTCATGTATGCCGAAAACTCAAAACTGAACACATATACAAAAAAAGGCGATTTCGGAATAATAACATCAGGTTATCCTTCATTTCTGGTTGATT
Source organism: Candidatus Methanoperedens sp. (assembly GCA_041491305.1). Lineage (GTDB taxonomy): Archaea > Halobacteriota > Methanosarcinia > Methanosarcinales > Methanoperedenaceae > Methanoperedens. The sequence continues at coordinate 39,393 of JBGPUU010000009.1, read as the reverse complement.
CTTTAATACCTTCTGGCTTTTCCCATCTGTCGCTCACAGTTGTTAATCCACTGCCTCTCGATTTGATTAACCGCTTCATAAGCGGGCATAAGCGCGTCCTGGTTGTGGAAGAAACCGAACCGGTTATTGAAAAACAGCTTTCAGGAAAGGTATTGGGGAAATTGACCGGACACCTGCCATACGGAATTGTTGAAATAGAGGATATCCAGAAAGCGATCGGGAATATCAAGAAAGATAATGTGACGCCCAAAATAACCCCGGAGACTATAAAAAAGCGGGGAGTTCGTCCTTTATGCGAAGACTGCCCGTACCTGCCATTGTATAAAGCTGTAAAAGAGCAAAACGTGCCGGTTGCGGGCGACCTCGGCTGCTCTGTATTGACCTCATCACCGCCGCTGTCTCTTCTTGACGCCGCTTTCTCACTCGGCTCATCCATCGGTACAGCCTGCGGTTTTAACAGGAAGGGAATTGCGATTATCGGTGATTTTGGTCTTGCGCATTCGGGAATACAGGGGCTAATCAACGCAGTCCATAACGGGCATGAAGTGGTGGTGATAGTCCTCCAGAACGAGGTGGCAGCCATGACGGGCGGGCAGGCAGCTCCGGATTTGACAGAACTTGTCAGGTCTTATATCAAAGATACTGAGATAATAGACCCCCAGTCTGATATTGAAATTTCAGCCCTGCTTAAGAAAAAACTTAAAAGCAAAGGGGTTTCTGTGCTCCTGGCAAGAGCGAGATGCCCGAGATTCTAAAGACTGAATTTCATTGACATTTTTTTCAGCGAAAAAAATGCCAGGACTCTGCACACAGCTTGAACGGGGAAAGGTATATGAATAAACGGAATTATTGTGGAGCCAAACAAATACTTTGGAGGATATAGATTACATGGGAAAAACAGGTACAACAAAATGGGGCAGAGTTAAAGGAAGGAAAGGGAATGTAATAATGGTTCCCGAATCCGAACTCGCGTACAAGCGCCCCGGCCCTGCGCAGCGATACACATCAGCTGGTGCTAAGCGCAAGAAGATTGCACGCTCGCCAAAAGCGCTAGTCAAAGCATAACTTTTTGATATTAGATGGATTGCCCCTGAGGCATCTATCTATTTTCGGTTTCTGACATTATGTTAGAACCTCTCCGGTTCTTTTTCAACGAAAACATTATCATATATTTTCAGGGCTTTGGAAGTCCTTTTCTTGATATAATATTCAAAGCCATTACAACTGCGGGCAGCGAGCCTGCGTTTATCTTTTTAGCACTACTGATTTTTTGGTGTTTCAGTAAGAAAACAGGAATAAGGGCAATGTATGTTATTCTTTTTTCAGCATTTGCCGCAATTTTATTAAAAAACCTGTTCAGTATGCCAAGACCGCCTGAATATCTTAATAAGATTGAGGAGAATGGATTCGGGTTCCCCAGCGGTCATGCGCAGGTCTCATCAGGGTTCTGGGGATACATAGGATGCAAAATCCGAAATAAGTGGATAATATTTGCGGGTACTGTAGCTGTTCTATCTATTTCTTTATCAAGAGTTTATCTTGGTGTCCACTATGCCGGCGATGCGATAGGCGGAATCATATTCGGTTTAATGGTGGCATTAATATCCTTTAAAGTGGAACCCGGAATAATTACTAAATTAGGAAAACTGAATCGCAGTTCGAAATATTTTATTGTCGTTACGCTGCCCATGATACTGGTTGTAACAGGATACACGCAGCACATGCTTTTAATGGAACAGCTTGAGACAGGACTGGTTATGGGAAGTATCGGCGTTGGTTACCTGCTTGAAGAAGAATATGTAAAATTTCCGGATGCGGAAAATAATGCAGAGAGGATTAGAAGGGCTGTTATGGGAATTGTGGTGGTGGGAATTATTTATCTTATTTTAAGCGAATTGCTGTTAATAAACCAGAATTTTATTTTTTTCAAGTATCCGGCGCTTGGAATTGCTTCGACTTTCCTCGCCCCGTGGATATTTAAAAAGTTTGAAGCTAAAAATCAAAAATCGACCTGAAAACCAGGAGAATATTTCGTTTCCTTTCCCTTATCCGCCGTAAAGAATATGGGAACCAGTTCTTTCCATAAGGAATATAATCGACGACGGTAAGACCGTTATTCACAAGCTTTTTCTTTAACTCTTCCCTTACTCCCAGAAGCATCTGGAACTCAATCCTCTTGTGATGAGTCTCATTAACGACAAGTGCCTCGTTTATCAAAAGGTCATCATGTGTTGCGATTGCAAAAAACGGGCACTTATAGAACAGGTATCCCATGAGCTTTGAAAAATTGACGGTTATATCTTTCCGGCTTGTGTATGCAATGTCCATTTTTTCACTGTAAGCGCCCTTCACCAAACGGATTATACCCCCAGATGCAGCAATTCTCCTGACATCGCTATCGCTTCTTTTCAGGTTGGACTGGATTGCCACCCCGACGTTTTTGAATTTTTTGAAAATTTCAAGGTAAATGTAAATGGTATCTTCTGTATAGGGCGAATTTTCCATGTCAATCCAGACAAAAATATTTTTTGAAGCAGCGCTGCCCACAATCACTTCAACATTTGATAAACAAAAGCCTTTTTCAATCTCAAGCCCGAGCTGTGTGAGTTTTATTGACAGGGATGCATTGAGCTTTGAGTCTTCGATGGCTTTCAGGATTCTCAGGTTTTCTTCTATGTTCTTTTTTGCTTCGTCTTCATCCCTGACGTGTTCACCGAGGAAATTGATGATGCCGCCTATCCCGGAATTGTTTGCTTTTCGGGTGCGTGAAATGGCGTCATCTAAGGTTTCTCCTGCAATCCACTGGCGCACGAACCTGATTAGGAAGCTCATACCTACCTAAAGCTATTTTGAATTACTATTGCATCTTGGAGGCATGAGTTTTTCCCTTCAGCGGTCACGAACCGGCCGGATTGTAAGAGGCTGACCGACAATTTGTTTCCATATAATGATTTTTCAAAATCAGCATAAAAGCACAAGAATCCTTCAAAAAAATATATACACTAACTCAGCACGTCACAGCGCCAGTTTTTCCTTCAGAACTGCCCAGATAATTCCAAATTCTCCTTAAGTTCGAAGCAATACAAGCCAAATTGAACTCGATTTTAGCCCCCTTGATACCTCTCAATAAAAACTCCCTGAATCCGAGATTGGCTTTGAATTGTCCAAAAATATGCTCAACAACTTTTTTTCGTGTTTGATAAAAAAAATAAAACATAGTCCCTACATTTTTTCCATGATTTCTAGTGCTTCATCGAGTGGTAATGCAGGAGCTATATGGGGCACGCCTATGTCTCTGAATGGGTAGGTTATCTTTATAATTGCTTCTTCATTTGGGGCATCGAATATTGCCACAGAGACGTGCCTGCCTATTAGGAGATATCTACCAATCAATTTAACTTCTTCAGGATATTTGAATTCTTTCCAGAGCTCAATAAGTTTTGATGTATTCTCAGGATTCCACTTAAACCATAGTACAAATAGCATATTTTCACCCCCTTTTTGTTTTATTCAAGTATAATAATATACAAGCTTTTTCATGAGTCTATCAATGTTGAGTAAAGCTACTCAATCTTTAATGGCGTCTTTTTCTTGATCTCTGTCTTGGGCATGGTTATTTGAAGAATTCCGTTGTTATATGATGCCTTGGAGTTGTCAGAATCTATTGAAGATGGCAAAGATACCTTACGATAATATGATCCACTGCGTCTTTCTTTATATATATAACCTTTTTCTATCTTTTCCTCTTCATGTTTTGTTTCGGCTGAAATTTCAAGCTTATCTTCAGTCAGATTAATTTTGATATCTCCTTTGTCCAACCCAGGCATCTCAACAGTGGCAATTACTTCTTTATCTGTCTCAACGAGATCGATAAACGGTTTCCTGTATTTTTCAATTGCTCCTGTTGTTGTTCTTTCACCTGGTAGTAAAAGACTTCTGTTTACTGGTATACCCCAGATTTTTTCAAACATTCTGTTCATATTTTCTTCAAATATTCTAAATTCGTCAAATTCGTCTGACATTTGTTTTAACCTAATCGAATTTGGTTGTTTTTATTTAATTTTTTTTCGTTCTGTGGCTTATTATATAGATATGTACTTGTGATTCCGCTGCACAGATGCTTCTCTCTCAGTGACCCCCCTCGCCCATTTTGACTTCCTGCACGCTGACCGCAGCATCCTTACGCTTCGGTTCGCTTCCTGCCTTGGTATCTTTTTTCAATTTAATGGCAATATCTTTTCCAAGCCTCTTACATTCGTCAAGGTCCTTTTCAACCGGCTGATATTGAATACGTAATACCGGGTCTATTACCTCCATGCCCAGGTTTCGCATTTTTTCTGCGATCATTACAGGTGCCTCGCCGCTCCAGCCATAAGAGCCGAAAGCTGCTCCCAATTTTGCTTTTATTTTTGCTTTTTCCAGGCTTTCAATAAATTTCTCCATGGGAGGCAGCATTTTATAGTAAAATGTGGAAGATCCTATTGCAATTGCATCTGCATCTTTCAATTCTTCTATCTTTGCCTCATTGAAATTCATGGCTTTTGCATCAACATTTCTTGATTGAGCCCCTTCTACGATAGCATCTGCCATCGCTTTTGTATTACCTGACGTACTGAGATATACTACAATTAATTTTGGCATATTTTTCTCTCCCTTATTGAATTATTGATTTCCCCCTCAAACATTAATGTTATACGTTTTATAATAAAATAAAACAAATAGATACATGGAAAAGGACAGGCTACTTTATCCTCTTCCATTCTATTGGCTATTTCTTTAACTGACCTCCCTTTTAGTCATACTGTGCACCTGTTGGCTGTTCTGCGGTGCGTGCTCTCAGTTTTGCATAGAACTCTTTTTGTCTCTGTTTCTCTGCGGAGTCTTCTTTAGCAACTTTGACTTTTTGAGCATTCGTTGCATGTTCCATCATGTTATCCAGTCCTGCCATTGTTTTTCACCTCCTATTTTTTTGATTACTAATTAAATTTGATTTTTTTCTCCCTTTTTCAAGTGGTAAAAGAAACAGGGAATTGTTCCCGGGTTCAATTAGCACAGATACACTCGGTTTTGACCTTCGATAGATTATAATTAATATTCATTATGTACCTGTATATATACTTATTTCGATGCATGTTATTATATTTTATAAGAACTTTTTCTTTAAAAGAGAAAGTCATCCGCACACTTATTATTCCTTGCAGTTAGGGTTAATTTGGGTATAATACTGGGAAACCCATTTAAATTGAAATGTAAAAAATACTATGTTTGCCCGGGGTCCGAAAAGGTGATTCGATGAAAAAAATAGATGAAAGCGCAAAAAACAGGCTGTCAAAATTTCTCATGCATGATAAGAAAGGTATCAGGAAATCTCTTCTTAATCTCTTTTTACAGGCGAAGAGCTGTACTACTGTTGAAATTTATGATTTCCTCGTTAAGCAGGGTTTTAATGTCAATTACAGGGCAGTCTCATCCACCGTTGGACAGATGCATAGCAGACTTGGGATTCTGCGGTTCTATTTGACTAACGAACATAATGTCTATACACTTAAAGAAGACTATCAGGACATTGTAAAGATAGTTTTGACCCCGGTTTCGACCCGGGATTCAATGTCCCTGTCATAGTGCCAACAAATACGCAGGCAGAGAACTGCCTGGTGGGAAATAAATAATAGATATGGTGGGATTAAACATGAAAACACAATATAGAATAATATTTGCGCTATGTGTGACGGCTTTATTAACAGCAGGAGCAGGAGTAGCAATGCCCAATCCCGCTTCTAAGTATTGCGTTGACCAGGGATATAATAATACCATTCGGACAAATCCTGATGGCTCCCAGACAGGGTATTGCATTTTCCCTAACGGAAGGGAATGTGAAGAATGGGCATACTTTAGAGGAGAATGCAAACTTGGAACTGCAAACCTGACGAAAAATATCACAGATGTAAATGAATCAACCGAAAACGAAACAAATGCAACGGAAATTGCACTTGAAGCAGGAAATGCCTCCGTTATGCCTGTAAATACTACTGTCGAGCCTTCAATTCCAGCATCAACTCCCAGGCCATCTCCTGGATTCGGGATATTAGTGTCTATAGCGGTCGTTCTATCTGCAATATATATACGTGGAAAGAGAAAATAGAAAGACCGCCCAAATAATGCCCTTCAGGATAATACCAAATAATACATATCCATTAAAATCGTAAGAGCACAGGAATGGCATTATTTGAATTATTTATTTCCTATGGCATGATTGGGCTTTTTGTCCTGAGTATTATTTCATCTATCATACCAATACCTACAGAGCCTGTGGTATTTGGATTGCTTGGTATTGGGGGAAATCCCGGATTAATATTTTTATCTTTGACATTAGGCTCAGTAATTGGGGCATCTATAGGCTATTTCATGGGAAAACATGGCCTTACAAAAATTATCCACTCTCATGATAAGGAAAATGAAAAAACGACCTCTATGTATTTTCGGAAATATGGTGTATTGTTCCTCTTAATATCACCATGGATTCCTATCGTGGTCGACCTTGCTCCTATAATAGCTGGAATAGGAAATTATGACTCAAAAAGATTCCTGATTGTGATTTTAATTGCAAATATTATTAAGAGTGTAGGAATTGTTTACCTGTCTATCACAATAATTTCCTGGTGGACTCTGTTCGTAAAATATGGTGGATGTTTTTGGTGGTGTAATTGAACACCAACTCAATTTGGCTCAGGGATAATTAAATTACGCATAATTTTATTAATACACAGGTTTATTGAAGTACACGGTGACACTGATGAATATTCTTGAAGTTACTGAGGATAAAATCTTCCAAACATTAGGTAAAGGCAAAGATGCAAAATTTAAACCCATAGACAAAGCTAACCTCAAAAAATCCACCGAGCCTTTCGATTTTACCCGTCTCCTGAAGTGAGAACTTACTTATAATTTCCAGTTAGAATTAATCTCGCCCAATCCCCAGCCAAGATATTCCTTGATAATAACGTAAGCCATTTCAGGAGGTATCGCCCCGACTTCGGTGCATATCAGATCAATATACTCGCGAGGTGTGATATCAAACGCCGGGTTTTTCACCCTTACATTTGAAAATTCACTGAGTTTTTCTTTGCTTATCACTTCATCGCTATCGCGTTCCTCTATTTCCACAAGTTCGCCAAGCAGTGTTCCCGGGCTGAATTTATAGGTCTCGGCAGCAATTATTACGTTTTTCCTTGCTTCATGGGCTGCAAGGGCAACCTGCGACGTCCCGATTTTGTTGATGACCGAACCATTTGCTGTAACTGCATCAGCGCCCATAATCACAAGGTCTATATCTTTCATGAAATATCGCACCGCAGAGTCCACGATCAACGAGGTTTCTATCCCGAGAGAGTCAAGCTGCTTAATGGTAAGGTGACCCTGCATCCTGGGGCGTGATTCCGTGGCAATGACATTAATCTTTTTCCCGCTGGCATGCGCCTCGGCCATAATCGAAATGGCGGCTGAGGAATTGCAATGCGTCATTATGGTATCCCCGTCCCTCACTCTCCGGGCTCCTATCTCGCCTATTTTTTTTACAGCATTTTCGGAACCGGCGATGAATTCATCGGCCAGTTTCCTGACGCTTGCTTTTGCTTCTTCCGGATTTTCCCCAACATATCTCATCACAGCCCTGACCGCATTCGGAAGCGATACCGCAGTCGGCCGCGTGCTGATGAGTAATTCGGCAGCATATTTCATCTTTTTATTGAAATCATCAAGGTCCCTCGTTGTGATGCGTCCTGCATAATCGCGAAGTTCCCCTGCCGCAGCGCGCGCAATCCTTCCTGCCCCCCGGATTTCCATGCTTTTTATTTTCGCTGCCGTTTCCTTAAGCTGTTTCATTGTCCCTCCAGAATACTGTATATCAGATTCATGTTTATATGAGCTTCAATGTATCGTGCCAGTTCCTCTATGCCATCGCCCCGGTTTCCTTCTGTATAGGTAAGTCCTTTGCGATTATATAGGTAGCCAAGGAAAGACTTTCGTAAATTTTCGTTTTCAAATATCCCGTGAAGGTATGTCCCGATGATAAGCCCGCTCTCGCTCTCGCATCCATCATCGCCGAAAGCTGCTTGTCCCCCGTCGGTTTCACCCATGTGTATCTCGTAACCTTTTATTTTCTCGCCTCTGATGGGTGAAAGAATACCGCCGTTCCCCGTAACAATTTTTTCACTTTGCTTTGTTTGCTTTTCATATTTTCCAAAATGCGTGGAAACCCCAAGAAGCCCCAGGCCCTTTATCGAACATGCGCCGTTTGTTCCCTCTACGCCGCTGTCAGTTATTAAATTGCCAAGCATCTGGTAACCGCCGCAGATTCCGATAACAGGCGTCCCTTTATTTGCTTCTTTTATTATTTTTTTATCCATTCCGCTTGCGATTAATTCTTTCAGGTCATCCATGGTATTTTTTGTCCCGGGTACGATGATGGCATCAGGCTCATCGAGTTCCTCATCAGGTTTCGTATACCTGACAAAAGCATAATGTTCAAGCGGTTCAAAATCCGTAAAATTCGATATGTGCGATAACCTTATCACTGCAATTTTTATCGGCTGGCCGTTTTGATTTTGCGTTTTATCTTTTATGGAAACAGAGTCCTCGGACGGTATTCTCATATCCGTGTACGGTATGACGCCAAGCACAGGAAGAGCCGTCAGTTCTTCAAGCTGTTTTATTCCAGGCTCAAGCAGTCTCATATCTCCCCTGAATTTGTTTATCACAAGCCCGCATACAAGCTCTTTTACATCTGGAGGCAGCAGCTGCAGAGTTCCATAAATGCTTGCAAATACCCCACCGCGCTCGATATCACCGACAAGGATTACGGGCGGCCTGACGAGGCGCGCCATCCCGATATTCACTATGTCGCGGGAATACAGGTTTATTTCAGCCGCGCCTCCCGCTCCTTCAATTACTATTACATCATGCAAGCCTGCTAAGCGGTTGTATGCCCCGGCAACGGTTGACCTTATTTCATCCAATGAATCATAATAGTCGCCCGCTTCCTTATCCGCGTACGGTTTTCCGAGTATTACCACCTGTGAGATATGATTGCCTTTGGGCTTCAGGAGAACAGGGTTCATATCCGCGCTGGGTTCAATTCCTGCGGCTTTTGCTTGTATTGCCTGTGCAATCCCTATCTCCTTGCCGTCCTCTGTCACCCATGAGTTGAGGCTCATATTCTGCGCCTTAAAAGGGGCGACGTTGTATTTTCTTGAAAGAATCCGGCAAAGCGCGGTCACAAGTATGCTTTTTCCCACATGGGAACCTGTCCCCATAACCATGAGGTTCCTGGTCATCGAGCTTCCCGCCAGTGCCTGTAAGCTGAACAAACACATGCCGCCAGGACAAATACCATTGCGCCTGTGCCTGTGCTGTCTGAAATATAACCGTATGCGGTCTTCCATCCGTCGGCGTATGGCCTGAAGCCATAATCAAATGTCCATAAAAAATTATAAGTCTGGCTCATCTTGAGGCTTGCATCCACAAAAGCCATCCCGTTGTATATCGGATAAAAAAGAACGACTCCTCCGGCGAATAAATCAAGCAGCACATGGGATGCGATATAGGCAGAAGCAATTATGAAAATCGCCCTGTATTTCGTACTTGCCAGGCCGCAGAGGCCAAGGATTAACGGAATGAATATATTGTGCAGAAGTGCCCTGTGCTGGATGGCAAACGTATCAAAATCAGGCAGCAGGGCGAGCGGAAGCAGGAGAAAGACATACTTTAGATTCTCTTTCCTGCTGACAATCAACAGGGCAAGCAGAGGGACAATTAAGTGTACCGGCCAATCAGGCATGTTATTCGATTTTATCCACTCTTGTTACGCGCAATAAGGCATTCAGGGGAACACCTGAAATATCATCAATACCTTTTTTATCTATCAATACTGCAATTGCAACCGGTTTGGCACCAAGTCCTTCAAGCACGGCCACGGCTTCTTTGAGTGTCGTCCCTGATGTGACCACGTCGTCTATTAAAATGCATTTCTTGCCTTCCACTCTTGCGAAGTTCTGGCTGATGGTGCCTTTAATCTCTTTTGATTCAGGCTCCCAGCGCTGTTTATTGGGATGATATGTTGTAAATTCGCATCCAAGTTCATCTGCAATCAGGTTTGCAAGAGGTATTCCCGAAAGGGCAACACCCACGACCACGTCTATTTCCACTTCGGTCTCCCCGAGGCAGTCAAGTATCATGTCCAGCAATGCGCCGGCTATCAGCCTCTGCCTGTAAGAGCTTCTTCCGATATTGCTCCAGTCAATGTAAATATCCTTTGGGGCTGCGGTGGAATCTCCTTTTTTCGCATGGACAAGGAGCCATGTGGCAGTCTCGCGCGAAATGTTGAGTTCGTCAGCAATCTGGCCTGTTAAAAGCCCGGAACCCTGCAGTTCAATGGCTTTTCGGGTTAGTTCATCGATTGTTTTCATAAGAATCACCGGGATAGCAATACTTCTTTTTCTTTGTATTTAATACGTTACGATAAAACCGCAATAGTTATAACATAAAAACTTTATTAAAAAAACGAATGGCAAAAAAGAAGAAGCAAAAGCTCCCTGCGAAAAAATCAAACCTGACTCTGGTATATGCAGGAGTGGCAGTGGTTGTTATTGCGGCGCTGGTATTATTTTTCCTCTCCACTTCGCCAGCGGAGAACCCTCTAACAACTCAAGAACGTGAGAAGCTAAACTTTTCCACTACATATGAACCCGGCAAGGTTAAAATAACCGAGTTCATGAAATTCGACTGCCCTCATTGCTATGACCTGCACAACGAACTGCCCCAGCTTCTGGAAAAATATGGCAATAATGTCACGATAACATATGTTCCGATAATATTTCCGGGGCAATCAACCAAGAGTATAGAAGCTTATATCATCGCGGAGCAGATGGGGAAAGGCAAGGAGATGCAGGATGCCTTGTTTAATGAGGCTCATGATGAAATGTTAACTGGAAAGGTAATTGGAAAAAATTTGATGGTGATGGAGAGCGTGCCGACTCTGGAAAGCGTAGCAGCGAGCATAGGACTTGGCGCAGACTTCAACGCGGCACTTGAGAAAAATGATGCGAGGGGAGCTGCCCTCGTAAATCTTGAATTCATGAATAAATACGGCATACAGTCGACTCCAACGATTATAATTAATGGCAATCGTTTTGTCGATCCTGCGACAGCAGCGAATCTGGACGCGGTTATCAGTTCACTCCTTGGCTAAATTATCCCCGCATACATCAAAACTGCAACTGCGATCAAAGTAACCCCGGTTACCAGCCTCATTGCAGCCCTCTTTTCTTTCCTGAACTTTTCGACCTTCTCAGGGTTCAATCCGAAAGCAATCGCGGCGCCGAGCACAAGCACAGGCAGCACCACGCCGAGGTTGTAAGCAGCAAGATATACGTATCCTGCGCCTTTGCCGCTTCTTACCATATCAAGAATCACAAAATAAACCGCGCCAACGCATGGGGCTTTAATAAGGGAGAACAGCGCGCCCATGAAAAACGCTGCCGGAAGACTCACTTTTTTCGTTATGCTCTCAGTGAGGCGGATAAAAGCCTTCGGGGTATAAAATGTTGATTCGGTACTCTTCCTCAAATGCCAGGCATCATACACATGCCACAATCCCAGAAAGGCTATCAGGACAGCAAGAAAATTCCTTATTGTTACCTGCAATGAAGGCGACTGTTCGAAAATACGAAGGATACCGATACCGACTATAAGGTAGGTTGTGAAAATGCCCAGGCTGAAAACGATGACAATGAGCAGGACGTTGCGCCTCCTGCCTGTGGTTGCAAGTGTGACAGATGCGATAAAAGCAAGTATCGCAAGAAGACATGGGTTAAAACCCGCAAGGAAACCCACGACAAGAACGGAGGGCACTGAAAGCTGGATGGCTTTTCCGGTTGAGATATTTGCGGCCTGGGGCGCTGTGGAGGCACTGTTAATTGCAACTCTCAGGAGCTGCTCAAGCTTTGCTGTATCGCCATTATAATTTTCATAAGAAATCAGCCTCTCTTTGTCCCCGTTAATAACCACGGAAGGGGTTCCAGGAATCCCGTAATTTATGGCAAGCCGCCGTCCTTCTTCGTTGGCATTATATTCTGTGAAATTCACCCTGCTGCCATAGTTTTTTATGACAGCTTCGACTACAGGCGTCGCTTTTTCGCATTTTGAGCATCCCGGGATGTAGAAATACTCAACGGTCACAGCATTCCCGCCATGTGTGTTATTTACAGGCGAAGGTTCGATTAACGAATTATTACTTTTTGGCACATCTGTCTGTTCAACCTGAGCAGTCAGGTTTTCCCTTTCAAGCGTGATATTCCTGAAAGTCTCAAATGTATTGCCACCGATATTGATTGTGGCATTGACCGCATATACCCCGGGTGAAAGGGCTGAACACGCCTCACACGACGGCGTTGTGAACTCAAAATTAAAAAAATTGCCTCCCTTTATAAAAGCTGCCTCTCTTGTTTCGCTTATTAACGCCCTTCCAAATGCGTTCTTTATTCCCGATACCTGGATTTTTCCATCGCCGTTTTCAGGAGAATTAAAAAATACCCGGATTTTTAGGGTAACATTTGACTGGTAAACATCCTTTTCTGTAAATATGGTAAGGGTATTATTAATGGAGACGGGTTCCAGCGACCCGTTTTTAAATGTACCGCATACGAGCGCAAGAGTCCCGTTTGCCTCGTCACTTGAAATAACCTGGTTTTTCCCAATAGGGATACCTGAAATGGCGTTGTCGTTTAAAATACCATTGACGCAGACTTCTTTTCCCTCAAAGGCAGCCGGATTTGATAACAACTGCGAAGGTGAGACTTCTTTATCAGTAGATGGCGCCAGGCATCCGATTGCCAGGAAAAAGGATAAAACAAGGATTACCGGTAAATATTTCATTGGTACCATTTTTGCTTATGTGCTTTTCTATTTTTCGAAAAAATTCCTGAGGAACTTCCTGAACTCTTCATCCCTGGTATTTAATATCTCTTCATCTTCCAGAACATGAAATTCTTTTTTGATGCTTAATGCAAGATGTTTCCCGAGCGCGCAATTAAGAATTTCGGATTCAACAAGTTTCTTTGCCCGGTCATACTTCCTCGGGATTTCGACCATGAACCTGCCGTCCCTGATAAATACATTGGAAAAAGTCTCGGAACCAGTGTATTTGGATTTGAAAGCCAGGGCATGTTCTTTTGACCATACCTGCGGGCCTGCGTGTATTTTTAGGTGAGGGAGCTTTGAAGACTCAAGTTCGAAAAGAATAAGTGCGGACTTTTCGGCCCACACGCTTTTGTTATACACATGAAAATCATATCTCTCAAGCATTTCATGAATGGACTCCCGGACTTTATAGAGCTGGGGAAACAAAACATCCTCGACTAAATCCGGGGCAGCGAATTCAATAGCAAGCAGCGAAGTCCCTCTTGCTTTCAGGATTTTATTAAAACTTTTATCATCAAGAGGTTCCGCAAGTTTGGCGCTAAAATAAACTTCATCAGGATTTTTCAGGAATTCGCATGCCCTGTCAATGAAAACACACATATTATCAAGCGAGAGCGCCGCTGCAACATTTCGTGCCGGGTCAGTGGGGTCAACCACTACTATCGGGTCTTTATGAACAAGGGTTCCGTGTTTTTCGATGTCGATGGTTATACCGCTTTTCCATTCGCATGCTGCTTCAAGAACCTTTACAAAAGAGCCGTAATTGATTACCAGAAGCTCAACAAGATAACCTGAAAAGCCCTGTGTTTTTAACTCCGAGCCGTAAACTCCTATCCCTTTCAGGAATTGCTTTAGGACCAGTACCTCATCTTCAAGCCCTTTGATCATCGAGGAGACATAAATGTTATGGAACGGCGTCCTGTCCACTGCCGACTTTATTTCAGATGCGCGCTCCACTTTAAAAGCCGGAACGAGGTCAACCTCAAAACCATCAAATATCGCATGGATATACGGGTGCTCTGCATATCGCTCTTCAAAACTTTGTGATTCCCCTGCAATTTTGCGGGCGATGTAGAGCCCTTTTTCTTCAAGCTCTTTGCGTTCCACGTCTGGTTGGAACATGATGAAAATATCAAGGTCGTGCTCGCCTGATATCCATGTCCCGCGCGCGGATGAGCCCACAAGTTCCCCTTTGATATTAAGCTCTTCAGCTTCGCTGATGGCGTTAATTCGTGCAATTATGCTTTCTGCAAGGGCTTTGAGCCGGGCTCTCTCTGCTTCGGTGGGTTTTATACGCGAAAGTAAGGATGAGCGGATTTGGGTGATGGATGTCATTGTGGTTTCTTTCTCAATTATTAAGTAATTACCATTTTTCCATAAATTCCTTTAGCTGCATCATTGAAACAACCGGATACAAATCAAGGTACATTTTTGGGAACTCGCTGTATTTATATTTTTCAACAATCTTAAAGCCGACTTTTTCATAGAAGTTTATTGATTCAGGTTTGGAATCTACTGTAATATACCGACACCCGATTATTTCAGAAACTGACATAGCCAAACCTATTGCTGCCAGTACAAGGAATCCCCCAACGCCTTTCCTTTCGACTCTTCTATCAACCGCAAGTCTCGCTATCTTAATACTAGGATATTTATGGTATGGGTAATCCTGAATTCCATCATTTTCATCTATTGCATGAACCTCAATAGTATCAGCAAGAATTGAAAAATATCCAACAAAGCTCTTTTTCCAGAAAGACAGATATGTTTTGTTAATCATCTCGTCCTGATCTTTCAGGGCATCGCTTTTTAAAAATTCGTTCAGGTCATCATTTTTAGAATTAAAAGGAGTAAGTTCATGCCTTTTGGTTAAAAGGACAATTCGGAGTTCATCGCGTGGAATTTGTTCAATTTCCATTAAGCTTTAAAATTAGTTTTGTAGATTTGCTTTGCTTCTTTTAACATCTCTATTTGTTCTTTGGTGACTTTTGGATTCTTTCTATCTTCCCAGAATCGCTTTGCGTCTTCACCTTCCAAAACTAATCCAAGTTCAACAGGTTTCGCCATGTTTTATATCTCCGAATTTTGAATAATATATCGAGAGTATATGTTCTGTAGTATATATCTATGTTACGCCAACTTAATTTCCCTCAAGGTCTCATAAATCGGCCCCTGCGGCGTAAGCGTGCTTTTTTTGAGGCTTATTGTTCCTACATCAATCGTACCGAGGTCAATATCTTCAAGCTGTTTTAATTTTTCAAAAAGCGCTGCCTTATCCCTGAGCTGCTTTACGCGCGCAAGCGTTGCATGGGGAGAGAACTGGTGGTCTTTCTCGAATTTGAATGGAGTAAGTATACGTTCAACTTCGTCATGCAGCGCATCAAAATTACCCTCAGCCCCGAGCCAGATAACCTTGATATAAGCAGGTTTCGGGAATACGCCCACCCCTTTTATCCTTGCTTCAAACGGTTTGCAGCCGACCTGCGACAGCGCAGATGCGATTGTTTCCACGTTATCTTCCGGGATATCACCGAGGAATTTAAGGGTTATATGCACCTGTTTTGGTTCAACGAGCCTGATGCCTGGCGTGTTAAGGACAGATTCGATTTTTTCAATTTCCGGCACTAACCTTTCAGGCAACTCGACAGCTATGAATGCGCGCAACATAATCGTATTAACACTTTATAACCTTAAAAAATTGTCTGATTCGATAACTTGATAATAAAAAGAGCATCTTAAGTAACAAAGGTGCAAATAAAATGAAAAGAGACCTGATGGATATCCTGTGCTGCCCTATGTGCAAGGGCGACCTCGTACTTGAAGTGACAGAAGAGAACGACAAAGAAATAGTAAAAGGGACACTGTATTGCGGAAAATGCAAGGAGTATTATCCCATAGACGACGGTATCCCCAATATGCTGCCGCCGGAACTCCGGGAATAGCAGATTCCCTTTTATATCAATGATTTCAGATTACGTAGACATCGCGGAATTTATCCTCAATAATTACAGGAATAAAGTAGTGGAAATCGGAGTGGGCAATTTGCCCCAGGTGGCTTTATTATTAAAAGATAAACTGGATGTTGTTGTGACCGATATCAACGAGCAGAAATATGCCGGGGTCAGGTTTTGCAGGGATGATATATTCGCGCCGGACATGGGGATATACAGGAACGCTTCCCTCCTGTATTCGATAAGGCCTCCGATTGACATTCAGGATGCAATCGCAAAGACTGCAACAGAAGCCGGGGCTGACCTCATTATCAGGCCTTTCGGGAATGAAAAGGCAGACTTAAGGAAATATTATAAGGATTATAAACTTGTGAATTATAAGAAAGCGCGGTTTTATGTATACAGGTTTGCGGATATTACTTCTTCCTCACCTTAAAAACGTATATCAGCAGAATTATTACAAACCCTGCAGCCAGAATACCTGCATTTCGAATCGTCGATGCAACTTTTTTTACGGGTTGAGTTACATTCCCGGTGGCATTTGTAACATTTATTGCATTTAACGTCGGCTTGGCAAGTGTGGTGGTATTTTTGATGAAATTAATAGTGATTTCGCCCCTGTCGCCTGATACCGGGCTAAAAAATCCTGCAAGTTCGGTGCGCGTATTGATTTTTTTTGTGAGATTATTAATGCCACTGGTATTGACGACTTCCATCCCGGGCGGCAGGATTATTGTTACAGGGGAGTTTGACTGCCCCAGGAACCAGATACTGCTTGCGTTTAAAATACTATCCTTCCATCTGTAAGTGACATTGTACCTGTTTACAACTTCATCGGAGCTGTGTATATTCCCGATAATCCCAGGCGATAACGTTGAATCT
This sequence comes from Candidatus Methanoperedens sp., assembly GCA_041491305.1. GTDB lineage: Archaea > Halobacteriota > Methanosarcinia > Methanosarcinales > Methanoperedenaceae > Methanoperedens. Next base: position 22,585 of record JBGPUU010000009.1, on the reverse strand, counting down.
ATATCGGCGACCTGGATTCCCACGGATTCGTTATTTATCCTTACATCAAATTCCTTGTCGATTGAACTCCTGAACTGCATTCGTATTTCCTTATCGGCTTTAAGGAGTTCCCAGGCATTTACAAAACCGTCGTTATTACCGAACCCCCCGTCGATATATGCCCTGAACATTATTGAATCATTCCCTGAAAATGATTCGGTGTAATCCCACGTCATATTGTATTCCCCGACTGTGATGCTGTTGGTCCACAGGCTATCTGCCGCGCCGGCGTCCGCAGCCAGGAGCATAAGAACAAGAGCAGCAAAAACCCCTATCCGGCATTTCATCTCGTAATTACCTCGCATCCGTCTTCTTTAACGATGATAGTATGCTCAGCCTGTGATATAAGCCCTCCCTGCACTTCTTTCAGTATGGGGTAAGCCTGGATAATATCCGCCTTGACAAGCTGGATAATCGCAAAATCAACACGTTCCCCGAGCCATCTTTTTGCAAAAGGGAGCGTCTTATATTTCTCCAGATCATGCATTAATGCCCTTGCTGACGGGTGCCTCACAGGCCTGTCTGATACTATATGATAAATTTCGGCATTCCCTGCATTCCTAATCCTTCCCGCCCCGTTGGTAGCAAAAGGTTCGATGGCAACTATATCCCCGGTTTCAAGTATAACACCGCCGGGCGTCCTTTTATTGGGGATTGCAGGAGGAGCATGCTGGATATATTGCGCAAGCCCGTGCCCCGTAAGGTTGCTGATCGGTTTAAACCCGAACGAGCCGATTGTATCCTCGATTACGCCGCCGATATCCGAAGTATTCACACCCGAATGGATGAACTTGATTGCTTCTTCAACGGCTGCATTGGCGGCTTCCACAAGTTTCGGATTGCCCGAAAGGTCAACTGTAATCGCTGTATCAGCGATATAACCATCAATATGCACCCCGATATCAAGCTTGACCATATCTTTGCCGAAAACAGCCTTATCATTGAACGAGGGGGTTGAATGGGCAGCCTCGTCGTTTCGGGATATGTTCACAGGAAATGCAGGCTCCCCACCTTTTTCGCGTATCAGGTTTTCGGTGAATTCCGCAACCTTAAGCAGGCTTTCGCCCACAGTTACCATTTTTGCAGCTTCAGCACGCACTTCTGATAATATTCTTCCCGCCAGCCTGTATTTTTCAAATATCTCTTCGTTTTCGCTCATTCCATTCACTCTTTATAGCACCACATTATAGCACCAGTTTCTTTTCAAACATAGTTAAATTCTTGCATCCATTTTGCGTCACGACAACCACATCCTCAAGCCTGACGCCGCCGATTTTCCTGTAATACAGGCCCGGTTCTACCGTAACAACGCATCCTGCTTTTAATTCCTTTCCATTTTCGCCCAGGCTTGGACCCTCATGGATGTCAAGCCCCACGCCGTGGCCGGTTGAATGGATGAAGCCTTCGGTGAATTCACCGCTTTTACCTCTTGCAGTTTCGTATCCCCGCTCTTCGAGGATGTCGCAAACGATTCCGTGGATTTCACTTCCTGTAACCCCTGCTTTTATTTTTTTAATCGCAGATTCCTGTGAATCAAGTACTGCCGAGTACATATCTTTTAATTCGCCGTCCGGCTCGCCCCGCATTACCGTCCTTGTCATATCAGAATAATATCTCTCTTTTTTTGACCTTGGAACCATGTCGATAACGATGGGTTCCCCTGCCAGTAATTCGCCTTCGCCTTTCCAGTGGGGGTCGCTGCTTCCCTTTCCGCATGCGATAATGATATCAGGCGCCTCGCAGCCCAGGGACAAAAGCGACTTTTCAATTATTGCCCTTACATTTTCCGTTGTGAGCGGCGCATTATCCTGCCAGAGCGCACCGTTCCTGATTTGTGCATTTTTTATAGCGCCAATCGCTTCCGAAAGAGCTTTCTCGCCTGCTCTCTGCGCAGTTTCAATGGCTTTTATTTCTGTTTCATTTTTGACATCGCGCATGTCACGAAACGGGCTTTTGATTGGAATAACCTCAAAACCTGCTTTTCGCAGGCAGTCGGCAAGCTGAACCGGGAAATTATACGGTACCGCGATACGCTTTTGCTTCTCTGAGCGCAGGAATTCGATAATCATTTCGCAGTACGCGGCATCGGCATCTTTGCTTTTTCGTATCTTATCCATAATGTTGTATTTTGAAGTAGGAATCACATCATGGACTTTTGATTCTTTTCTTGCCCTCCCGAGTTCCATGTCCGATACGAGGATTTTGTCGCTTCCCGAATTCAGGTAAATGAAAGAATCATAAGCCAGAAATCCAGTGGCGTAGTACATATCTGCGTTGTGTTCGCTTTCACTGACCATCAGATAAGCTTCGGCGCCGGGAAGATTCAGTTTCATACCATCTCATGAGGGAGATAATTCTACATATTACCTTCGGAAAGTCGCATAAGCGGGAATAAATGTGAAATCGGTTTCGAGAGACAAAAATAATCCAAGACTATTTATACGGAATAAAATAAAAAATGAAGATGTTACAAACATATTGAAAAAGATGAGAAGGGATGTTATAAAATGTCTGCACATATCAAAACAAAGCTTTTAACAAACAGGAGGGCGAACTGCTGCCAAACCGGAGGCCCCGCATGAAACTGTGGATGTCCCTCTATGCGATGATATGGGTCGTGTTCATCGAGTTCTTGCTTGCGATGACGCCGGGCGCCTCGATTGTTCTACGATATCTCCATATCATCCTTGGGCTTGTGATAATTGGTCTTGCCTGGTACAATTTCAACGGGGTGCGCTGGACTTCGGTGCCAGGGCGGGTGAAGCGCATTGCGAAAACAACCTTCATCCTGTCTATCGCGATTGGCGTTCTTGGACTTCCACTCTACTTCGGCGCCGGGGGGTCTATCCTCTTCGGAATCACTCTCAGGGGAATGAGCCTTTTCCTCCATGTGGTCATTGGGTTCGCGATCATCACACAGGCCGCCGCAGTTGCCATCGCATACGACATGTGGGAGGACAGGGAGTTCACGAAAGAGACAGCTCCGGGCGATGTGCCCGCAATGCCTGTGCAAAAATACTAATAATCAGAATTGCTGTAACCTGATACCCATTTTTTTCCCAAGCGCCTTCTGATAAATCATATTCGCGGTCGCCACATCCTGTATCGCAAGCCCTGTCGAATCAAAAACCGTAATATCAGAATCCTTTGTTCTTGCTTTCTTCTTCCCGGTAATTACCTCTCCAAGCTCGCAAAAAATATCCTTTTCAGAAATTAATCTCTTTGAAAGCGGCACATTTACCTCACCCGAATGCGAAGCCTGCGGAAGGTCATCAACCACGACTTTCGCGCGCTTCAATATAATCGGGTCAAGTTCCTCTTTACCAGCAGCATCCGCACCTATTGCATTGATATGAGTCCCTTCAGAAATCCAGTCGTTCATTACAATAGGTTCTCTTGAAGGAGTTGTAGTTACGAGAATATCACAATCGCAAACTTCCTTTATGGTTTTTTTAGCTGTAATTTCGCACTCTATGATTAGTTCCATATCGTCTTTGAATGCAAGAGTACCTTTCTCAGATGTGCTCGTGGCTTTTACCTCGTCAATATCTATCACTTCATTTATCGCCATAAGCTGCGTCCTTGCCTGGTTCCCAGTCCCCACAAAACCCACAGTTTTCGCATTCCTGCGCGCCAGGTATTTTACGGCAACCCCGCCGGCTGCGCCCGTTCTCATATCGGTCAGGTAAGTGCCGTCCATTACCGCAATCGGCGCGCCTGTTTCAGTGGAGTTCAGGACTACGAGCGCCATCACTGTCGGCAAACCTTTTTTGGGATTGTCGGGATGGACGTTCACTATCTTGACACCTGTAATGTCCTGCTCTTCAAGAAACGCAGGCATCGTCCTCAGGTCGCCGTTATGCTTTTTGAAATAAAGATATAATTTGGGCGGCATCTGGACTTTCTTAAGACCGTGCTGCCTGAACGCCTCTTCCACGACCGCAAGCGCGCCTTTCATATCCAGAAGCGATTCCACTTCGTTACGGTTGAGCCAGAGAATTTGGTTTTCCATAAATAAACACCCCTTTTTATTGGATATGGCAATAATCTGATAAATAATATGCTATTTACTAACAAATATTGCCTCTTTCATCAGGTATATTTAAACCCCAGCGAGTAAAGCTCAACCCACAATTTAAATATCATTCAGAAATATCAGGAAGCATCATGACTCTTGAAAAAATGGACGTAGCTCTCTTAAAAAAATCCGGTTACATGAAACAGAAGCAAAAAGACCTTTTCGTGGTCAGGCTTCGCATGCCGTGCGGCAATGTTACCTGCGAGCAGCTTTCGGGAATCAGTAAAATTGCAAAGAAATACGGCACAGACTATGTTCATATTACCACAAGGCAGGGGCTTCAAATCCCTAACGTGGATATCCATAATCTCGATGCGATCACAAAAGAGCTTGAAGATAACGGCACACCGCCAGGCTCATGCGGACCGCGTGTACGCAACATCATTTCATGCCCCGGGAATCTCGAATGCAATTACGGCATCATCGATACCTACGGTTTGGCAGGCATACTGGATAAGGAATTCTTCGGCGAGGATATGCCGGTGAAAATAAAATTCGCGGTTACAGGTTGCCCCAACGCCTGCGCCAAACCGCAGGAGAACGATCTCGGCGTGATGGGGATACTCAAACCTGCCATTAATACCGCCGACTGCTCAGGATGCGGGACGTGCACGTTCATGTGCCCCGAAAAAGCCATCGTCGTAGAAGATGATAAAGCAAAAATCATCTGGGACAAATGCAACCTGTGCGGCGCCTGTGTGGGAACATGCCCTTCCGACCTCATTACCGAGGAATGGAAAGGCTATAAGCTCTTTGTGGGCGGAAAAATCGGGAAACACCCAAAGCTCGGAGTGGAATTGACAGAAGCAAAATCCGGAGAGGAAGCTGTCACCATATTCAGGAAAATAATCGACTGGTCAAAGAAAAACACCAACATCGGGGAGAGGTTCGGGGACTGCCTTGACCGTGTGGGGTTTGAAAAATTCAAAAAACAGATATTAGGATAGGATAAGGATAATAAATGTCAGAACAACTTGATATTGAAAATTTAGCAAAAGAATACGAGAACAAATCACCGCAGGAAATCCTGGAACTGGCGCTTGGAAATTTTAAGAATATCGCAATCTCATTCAGCGGGGCAGAGGATGTTGTATTGATTGACATGGCGAAAAAAACAGGCAAGAGCTTCCGGGTTTTTACACTCGACACAGGGCGCCTGCATCCTGAGACTTACCAGTTCATTGAAGATGTCAGGAATAAGTACAATATCAATATCGAAGTGTTCTTTGCAAACCGGGATGCGACTGAAAAACTTGTCAAGGAAAAAGGATTATTTTCATTCTACAAAGACGGTCACAAGGAATGCTGTGACGCGCGCAAGGTGGACCCCTTAAAACGCGCCCTAAACACCGTGGACGCATGGATAACAGGCCAGCGCAAAGACCAGAGCCCGGGAACGAGGGCAGCCGTACCCGTCATCCAGAAAGACCCGACATTCGGGACAGGCAAGCTCATTAAATTCAACCCGATTGCCAACTGGACTTCAAAGCAGGTATGGGATTATATTCGCGAGAACGAAGTCCCTTACAACAAGCTTCATGAAAAGGGGTTTGTCAGCATCGGGTGCGAGCCGTGTACGAAAGCTGTGCTTCCGGGGCAGCATGAGCGCGAAGGGCGCTGGTGGTGGGAGGATGCCACGAAGAAGGAATGCGGCCTGCATGCAGGGAATGTTAAGAAATAATTATTTTTTTATTAGTTTTAAGGGATAACAATGACACAGATTAAACCTCACGGCGGAAAGTTAATCAACAGGACATTAACCGAACAGAAACGGAAAAAAATAATCGAGCAGGCTTCTGAATACCAGAGCGTTCCCGTCAGCCCCGACCTGATGAAAGACGTAGAGAACATTGCCTCAGGACTGTTCAGCCCGCTTGAAGGTTTCAACTGCCGCGAGGAATATGAAAGCATCCTCTATAATAAACGCTTATCTAACGGTCTTCCATGGACGCTTCCGATAGTGCTTGATACAGACAACAGCGGCATAAAAGAAGGAGACGACATTCTCCTGAAGAACAATGACCACCTTGTAGCCGTGATGCAGGTGGACGAAATATTCAGTTATGACAAAAGAGCGTATGCTGAGCAGGTTTACGGCACAAACGACGCCGCGCACCCGGGAGTTGCAAAGACTTATTCAATGAAAGACACGCTGCTTGGCGGGAAAATAAGCCTGGTAAACGAATCGGAAACTCCTTATTTCAAATATGCGATGAAACCAACTGAGACAAGGAATCTTTTCAAAGAAAAAGGCTGGGAAAAAATAGTTGGGTTCCAGACGCGAAACGTCGCGCACCTCGGTCATGAATACCTGCAAAAATCCGCGCTCACGATGGTGGACGGGCTGTTCATCAACCCGGTCATAGGCAAGAAAAAGAAAGGCGATTTCAGGGACGATGTAATTCTTGAAAGTTACGAGGTGCTCATCGATAATTATTATCCCAGGGACAGGGTCGTCCTTGGCATTTTCCAGACCGAAATGCGCTACGCAGGTCCGCGCGAGGCAATATTCCACGCAATCGTCCGGAAGAATTACGGCTGCACGCATTTCATAATCGGCAGGGACCATGCCGGCGTGGGCAACTACTATCATCCGTTTGCGGCGCAGGAGATTTTCAAGGAATTCCCGGATATCGGCATCGAGCCAATGTTCTTCATGTCGTTTTTCTACTGCAACAAATGCGGCGGGATAACCAATGACAAGGTATGCCCGCATAGCGACAGGATTGATTTTAGCGGGACGAAAATGAGGCAGATGATAGAAGCAGGGAAACGGCCAACACCAGACCTGATGCGTCCCGAAGTGGCGGATGTCATTTTGAAGTCAGGGAAACCTTTTGTGGATTAGTTGATTTACTATCACTTTAACTAATGCTGCAAGGGCTAACCAATTAGAAACCCTTAAAACCTTTAAGAGAATCTTTAGAGAGATTTAGCCAAGCCGATAAGCTGGAAATGAATTATGCCTAACAGAGAAAACCTTAATGGTATTATAAAATCCCTCGGTCTTGTTTTCGGGGATATCGGGACAAGCCCCATTTATACACTTACAGTTATTTTTCTCCTTACAGAGCATACATTAGCCAACGTACTGGGTATACTCTCACTCATTATATGGACGCTTATTATCGTTGTAACAATAGAATACGCATGGCTTGCCATGAGCCTTGGCCAGAAAGGTGAAGGAGGCACCATAGTTCTACGTGAAATACTTATCCCGATGTTAAAATCGGGAAGAAAAATCTCGTTTGTCATCCTGCTTTCCTTCATTGGTATCTCGCTTCTATTCGGTGATGGTGTCATCACTCCTGCAATAAGCATACTGAGTGCAGTCGAGGGTATAGTACTTATTCCCGGACTTGAAGGAACCTCTCCGGAAACGCTTGTTATTATCGCAGCTATAATTGCAATAGCCCTGTTTTCAATCCAGAAAAAGGGCACCGAAAAAATTGCATGGGCGTTCGGTCCCGTGATGGCGTTGTGGTTTTTAACTATAGCAGCATCCGGTTTTGTTTCGATCCTCAATGTCCCGGCGGTGTTACATGCAATCAATCCCTACTATGCTTTTAAATTTCTTATGGAGAATGGTATCGCCGGCTTCTTTGTGCTTTCCCAGGTTATACTCTGCGCCACAGGCGGCGAGGCGTTATATGCAGACATGGGACAGCTTGGAAAGCTTCCTATCATCAGGGGCTGGTATGTTGTATTTTTTGCTCTTTTATTGAATTATCTCGGGCAGGGCGCCTTTATCATCCAGCATCCTGAGGCAACAAATGTGCTTTTTGATATGGTATTCCAGCAGGCGCAGATACTTTATATACCATTTCTCATCCTCAGTATTCTTGCAACCATTATAGCCTCCCAGGCAATGATAAGCGGTATGTTTTCCATAGTGTACCAGGGAATTACAACGCGGGTTCTGCCCATGCTCAAGGTGGATTATACCTCTGCCAAGCTGAGTTCGCAGATATACATCGGCACTGCCAACTGGGTTTTACTTATTTTTGTTTTATTTATCATGTTTGATTTCAAGGAATCACATCGTTTAGCTGCAGCATACGGTCTTGCGGTCACCGGAACTATGGCTCTTACGGGTATTATGATGACATGGATTTTTTATTTAAGGGGTAAAATGTCAAAATTTGCTATCGCTATGTTAGTGACAATTGTTGATATTGTATTTCTCCTGTCAAGCCTTCACAAATTAGAAATACGATACGGAGGTTACTGGTCGATCATTTTAGCACTTATTCCTTTTACCATAATTATGGTTTACACATCCGGGCAGAAAAAACTTTACAGCGCCCTTAAACCCATGGATTTAGATGTTTTCCTTGGGGAATATAATAAATTATATTCAAGTATAAATAAAATCAAAGGAACAGCGCTTTTCTTTGCGAGAGATATAACAAGGATTCCACCGTATATTGCTAATACGATGTTTGACAATAATATCGTTTATGAGGATAATATAATTGTGTCCATGGTAAAATTAGAAGCTCCTTTCGGGGTTGCCAGCTCTTTTAAGGAGAAGCTTGCAGAGGGCCTGCGGATTTTTGAGATAAGGATGGGATATATGGAGGTGGTCGATGTCGAGAAGTTATTGAAGGAATCCGGAATAGATGAAAAAACGATATTCTATGGTCTTGAAGACATTGTGACTGAAAATATCATCTGGAAGTTCTATTCAACTATCAAGAAACTTACGCCGCCATTCGTCCAGTTTTATAAACTTCCGCCCCATAAGCTCCACGGCGTCCTTTCAAGGATAGAAATGTAATTTTGTTCATAAGGCTTATATATAATCGAAGTAAAATATACTCCGTTGTTAATGACTTATAAGTTGAAAAAAGACCATTCGATAAGGAAGCTTGTTTTTTTATTATTAATTTCATTAATGGCATCAACAATTGGAAGCGCATCGACGCAAACCTTCAATTTTTCAATGCAAAACAATACCGGTTTAAGTTTTGAAAATGGTTCTTATAAAATAGAAATTATTGAACTTGCAAGGCCGGTTTATGTTAAGGTCAATATGACCTACGGTGACACACCGGTAATCCGGAATTTATACGACAGCGAAGCTCCGATAACATTTAATCAAATCAAGCTTGGCGCTTCGTTTATTACTGAAACTTCTGCAATGATCACAATAGAGTTCCCTGCAGGATGGGGATATCCTAAAAAATACCAGGTTGTTCATCCAGTTGCCCCGGTCGTGGTGCCTAATATCGTCCTGACAAAATCGGTAGATAAAACAAATGTAAATGTAGGAGATGTTGTAGAATTTAAGATAAAAATGGAAAATACCGGAAATGGTACTGCTTATAATCTTACGTTAAATGAACAGCCTCCAAATGGTTTTTCCAATGCTCCGGGCTCAAGGCTTCCTTCCGTTATAAATGCAGAACTTGCAGCGGGCGCAAGCCAGGAACTTTATTATGCGCTGAAAGCAGTAGAATCGGGTACATTTAATATCGAACCGACAATTGCAATTTATAGTTCGAAAACGAGCAAATCAAACTCATTAACAATAACAGTGGCCGCAGCCACGCAGGAAAAATCGAACCTGACAACTGCTATCAGCCTTGATAAAATGAATGTCACTGCAGGCGAGTCATTAATAGCTACCGTAAAAATCACCAACACCGGAAAAGCTACTGCAAAATCGGTACGTATAAAGGGTACAACTCCACTTGGAATGGAGGTTATTGATGGAAATCTAATTAAGGATTATGAAAGCATAGTCCCTGCCGGTATAGAAGAATACCGGTTCACTTTAAAGGCAAACGAAGCCGGTAATTACACGATACATCTAATCACGGTTTATAATGACAATGAGGCTGGTGTGCCTTCTGATTCCGACACGATTACCGTAACAGGAAAAGAAGGGAATTACCTGTACTATTCAATTCCAATCATGATTTTCATAATAGGAATAGTGTTATTTGTGATAAAAAGACATAGGGAATATTCGTATTAGAGGTCATATGCTGAATGTACTTATTATCGGAGTCGGGCAGTGCGGCAACAGGATTCTTGACGCAATAAACAAAGAAGCATTCGGAGGAAGCGCGCTTTTAAAATATTACGGCACGCAGAAGTTTACGAGCCGGGTTGAAACTCTTGCAATCAATACTGCGATGAATGACCTGAAAGAATTGAGATTTACAAAGGCAAAAGACAGGATACATGTGCCCTATCTTCACGGGGTCGGGGCGAACAGGAACATCGGGAAACAATGTTTTGAAGATAATAAGGAACTGTTGCTGCGGTCCATTGAGGAACGCGGGGATTTTGATGTGGCATTTGTCATAGCGTCATCTTCAGGCGGGACAGGTTCATCATTTACGCCACTTTTGATTGAAGCGCTGAAAGAGCGATATAAATTCAGCGTTTACGGGATTATAGTGCTTCCATTCAGGGAGGAAGGGTCGATTTATCTTCAGAATTCGATTTTTTGCCTGAAAGAGATAATAGCCGGAAGCTCGGACGGCAATATTGTCGTGGACAACCAGTTCCTGAAGCATCTCGGGAAGGATATAAAAACCGCTTATGACGGGATAAACAGGACGGTTGCGCAGCGGTTCCTGTTCCTTTTAAAGGCACTTGACAGCGAGATGATGATGGTCACCGACCTTGGCGATTTCAAAACTGTCATGTCCGCAGGTTCCAAGCTTGCTACGATGGGCTTCGGGGAAGGCGACAAGAACGATTCTGTTAAGGGGGTAATCAAGCACAGCCTTTCGCATGCAGGGCTTCTTTTTGAGCTTGACCCGTATAAAGAAGCGAACAGGGCAATGATAATTATAGAAGGGGATAAAAAGTATCTCAACATAAATGATATTACAACAGAAGTCGAGAAGCTTTCGGGCGAGATAGGGCAGATATTCAAGGGAGTTCTTTTGCGCAATGGCGAAATGCCAAGGGTGCTTACTGTTTTGTCAATCGGCGCTTCTTCTGAGCTGAATAAATTATTTAACATAGGTATTGAGGCGGTCAGGAAAGAAAAAGAGAAGAAGGAGCAGGTGGCAGAACAAAACAGGGGGATAAAGGAGAAGCTTGAGGGACTGGAACCCCAGTATTAAACTGGGTGTAATATTTTTTGGTGTTAAATTTCATTTAAAGTAACTTTGCGCTCTTGGCGTGCTTTGCGGTGCAGGATTTCCACCGCAGAGGCGCAAAGGGCGCAAAGAATTTGCTCAACTTCAAACTTTTTTACAGTCCTTATTAAGCGAAATATTCATATCATCGTAAGCAATATCAAACATCATGGCAAAAGACAAGAAACTTGTTCAATCGCAGAATTGTAACGGATGCGGAATATGCGTAACGGTTTGCCCAACTAATATAAAATTGGCAAAAGCTGAAGATTTTGATGAAAATACAGCAAAACTTGCGATTTCAGTATCTAACGGCGCTGCGGTTATAGATAGCCTGACGTGTATCGCCTGCGGAATATGCACCCGCAACTGCCCGGTCGGCTCACTGGCGATTGTTCCGATTTGATTTTTTGACAGTTTTTCATTGAAATAACGAACCGCAGATGAACGCAGATAAACGCAGATTTATGATGCGTCGCGGGCTTATAGGAAAGGATATAAGGAAAGCTGCGGAGATTATTAAAAAAAACGGTATCGTCATCTATCCTACCGAGACAGTGTATGGTATCGGCGCCAGTATTTTTTCAGAGGATGCGCTTAAGAAAGTGTTTGCGGTCAAAAAAAGGGATACTGGCAAGCCGGTTTCGGTGGCTGTTTCGGGTTTTAAGATGATGGACGAGCTTGTGGTAATGGATGAGAGGGAAAGGCATTTTGTTGAAAAACTTTTGCCCGGGCCTGTTACTGTTTTATTGAACAAAAAGGAGAAAGTTCCTGATATTCTGTCTTCGGCCGGGCTTGTGGGAATACGCTATCCAGACCACGAAACCACGATCAAGCTCATCGAGCTTGCGGGCGTCCCAATCACTTCCACGAGCGCCAATATTTCAGGAGAGGCGCCGCCTGTGAAGGTGGATGAAATCAAAATAAGCGCGGATTATATCATTGACGGCGGCGAGTGTAAAGGTGAGCCTTCAACTGTTGTCGATGTTGTAAACCGCAAAATCATACGCAAAGGCGCAGACTACGAGAAAGTCGCTGCGGCGCTTCTGGATTTGTAGGGTTTTGCGTTTGAATTAAACTGCTGGCTGGTTGCATTTTGTTTCAGAAATTATTTATATCATGAGTTCTTATGACATGCGTCTGTTATACTGCATTTTTGCAGTATGGTTGACTGGTCGAGGATGACAAATTGAAATTATGAATTAGGGGAAAAACATGGTGAATAAAAAAACAATTAGAGGTATCGCTTTTGTAGTATTGATGTTGAGTATTGTTTTGATTGCGATGGCGGCGGCGCCGGAACTAACAACCATAACTGTCTCACCTACAACAGCTTCTAAAGCAGTTGGTGCAACACAGACCTTTACGGCAGCAGGTTTTGACCAGAACGGCACTACCATAACGATTAGCCCGGCAGAGTTTTGGAGCAGCAGCAATATCACAGTTGGAACAATTGATTCTGCATCAGGCGTGTTTACAGCACTTGCAGCAGGAACTACAAATATAACAGCCACCAATGGAACTGGTGGAACTGTCAGTGGAAACGCAAGCGTTACTGTAACTCTGACATTGGTACTGACAACAATAACTGTCTCACCCGCAACAACCTCTAACGCAGTTGGTACAACACAGACCTTTACGGCAGCAGGTTTTGACCAGAACAGCGCTTCCATATCGATTAGCCCGGCAGCGTTTTGGACCAGCAGCAATGCTACTGTTGGAACAATCGATTCCGCAACAGGCGTTTTTACAGCACTTGCAGTGGGAACTACAAATATAACTGCCACCAATGGAACTGGTGGAACTGTCAGCGGAAATGCATCAGCAACAGTGACACCTTCACTAGGAGCAGGCTCTGTTTCCGGATTATCCGTAGCCGCAAGAGGTGCTACATGGATTAACTGGACTTGGACAAATCCGGGTGGTAATTTCAATCATACCATGGTCAGTATCAACGGAACTTTCCAGACCAATACCTCGGACAATTTTTATAATTATACATCGTTTGGCGTTGGAACATCAAATACCATCTCCCTTCACACGGTTGATACCTCTGGTAATGTCAATTCCACCGCAGTCTCAAACCAATCATCTACTATGAATACCCAGGGTGGAAGCAATGTAATATATTCGGCAAGCGGCGCAAATATAACTTTCTCTCAGCTTAACGGTGATGGAATGACATCTGTGACAGTATATCCGACATTCCAGTCAGGATTATGGGGTACACCTACATTTACAGCAGTGGGAAGTTATTATGATGTTTCATTAACAGGCGGGACTCCATCAGGAAACATTACCGTTGACGTTGGTTATACTCCACCAAGTAATGAAAACTTAGTCAGGCTTTATCACTGGGATGGAACATCGTGGGTTGACGTAACAACTAGTCGGGATACCACCGCTCACAGAGTTAGCGGTAATGCGACAGTCCTTTCTCCGTTTGTGCCAGGAATTCCGCCCGCACCTGTAATAACAAAAGTAAGCCCCAGTACTGATCCATCGACAACAGGAAGGTCAACACAGACATTCGATATAACTGTAAGCCAGATTGCCAACGTTACCTGGACAATAGGTTCTTTTAATCAAACAAATTTATCCCTTCCAATAGGTACTCATGCAACCCTTGTATATACGCTTTCAATTCCTGGAAACTATACCATCTCAGTAAATGCAACTAACGCAAACGGCACTGACATCGAGTCCTGGAACTGGACCGTGCATCCCAAGACCTACGCATCGGGCAACCGCATCTGGGATGGCGGCAGGCCGACCCTCTTCTCTCTCACATACACATGGAACCCCATGAGCTTCTCAGGGTTTTATTATGACATTGACAGCGATGTCGGCAATGAAAGCATTACTATGACGATGAATGGCTATGCGGACAGAACCGTCAACAAAGGCAACATAGTATATGCCACGACACCGGAAGAAGTAGCTTTTGGCTACTCACCTTTTGGCAATTATTCGGTTATAGGGTTTATGGCAGAAAAGTATTTTGCAGGCTACACTGCCAACTCCAAGGTTCCGGGCGCAATCATAACCGTGGGAGCAAAAAGCACGCTTGGGCAGAGACAGCTTCACAAAGTGCTTTTCGACGATGATACCAAGCGCACCATATCAGTTGGAAGCACCCTGACACTGAAAGAAGGCTATGTCCTGAAGGCTAAGGACATCAGCACAACAGACAGGATAATGCTTGTTTCGTTATTAAAGGACGGGAACGAAGTGGACACTGCTACCCTTACGGCAGGGCAGACCTATGTTTATGCCCCGTCAAAAGTGGGTGCGATAACAGACCTTCCCATAATCATGGTGCGATTTGACAGCGTTTTCTCAGGCACTGAAGTGCAGGCTGCATTCCTGAAAGGTATATTCCAGATATCATCGAGCCCGACCACGCTTAAAACCGGTGACATGTACAACGATATGAAAGTCACAACTATCGGGCAGGATAAAATCGAGATGAAAAACGATGCAGACGTAACCCTTAGCAAAGGTAACACAGAAGACCTTATGGGGGATATAAAGATCCTCGTGGCAGACAACGATACCCTGCGCTTTGCCCTATCGACCGAAAAAACGGGAATCTTCGAGGTAAGGAGCACTGTTTACAGAGGAAACGACCCGAATACCATTGATACATGGAATCCTTATAACTTCGGAATGAACTTAGGAAAGACAAGTGTAGGATTTTATTACGACCTTGACGATGGAATAGGTAACGAAAGCCTGAGGCTTGTAGCTTTGACCGGAAATACGACCGGAAGTGTCATAAGCGCACATAATCTTGTTTACACTACAACTCCGGAAGAAGTGAGTTTTGGCTACTCGGCTTTCGGCAGTTACCAGGTTATCGGCTTTATGGCTGACAAGTACTTTGCCGGTTATACTGCTTCAAGTATCCCTGCCGCCGTCAAACCAATCATAACCGTGGGAGCTAAAAGCACGATTGGCCAGAGACAGCTTCACAAGGTGCTTATCGACGATGACACCAAGCGCACCATATCTGTAGGAAGCACCCTGACACTGAAAGAAGGGTATGTCCTGAAGGCTAAGGACATCAGCACAACAGACAGGATAATGCTTGTTTCGTTGTTAAAGGATGGAACCGAGGTAGACACCGTGACTCTTCAGGCAGGGGAGACCTATGTTTATGCCCCGTCAAAAGTGGGTGTGATATCAGACCTGCCCATAATCATGGTGCGATTCGACAGCGTTTTCTCAGGCACTGAAGTGCAGGCTGCATTCCTGAAAGGTATATTCCAGATTTCATCGAGTCCGACCACGCTTAAAACCGGTGACATGTATGACGATATGAAAGTCACAACCGTGGGTCAGGATAAAATTGAGATGAACAACGAAAATGATATCAGCCTGGATAATGGCAAGGTTGAAGAACTAATGGGCAATATTAAACTGAAAGTAGGCGATACCACAGCCACTGATAACGCTCTTCGGTTTTATTTTGCTGTGGACGTAACTCCTGAAATGGTGGCAAACCAGCTTGTAATAGACGCACCGGCTCAAGCAAACGCCGGAGAAGTTCTAAATATTAAAGTCACAGCGGGCGGCAATCCCCTGGATGGCGTATCTGTAGCGATTAATTCTGTCGATGCAGGACAGACGGACAAGAACGGTCTCGTCAACTATACACTGCCAAGAACGCTAAAAGGCAATTACAATATAACGGCAACCAAGCTCGGCTACCAGCAGGCAACAAAGGGCATAGAAATTCTGCAATATATCGATAACAGGCTGAGTATACTTGCCCCGGCGACTGCCAACCAGTTTTCGACAATCACAATAAAGATAACATACAACGGCTCTGCAATCAGCGGAGCGACTGTAGGTTACGACAATGCGACCATTGGTACCACTGATAGTAACGGCGTATTGAACTACACACTGCAAACAAGCGGTACGCATACCATATCAGTTGCAAAGAGCGGTTATGTCGCGGCAATAAGAGATATTAACGTCAGGGCGCCGTTTTCCCAGTATCAGGCGCTGGATATCAATATTATACCGGGCACTGTTTCCGTAAACGAGCCGGCTTTAATCAGGTCGAATATCACAAATGTCGGAACGAAAGCGGACACGCTCCCTGTGGAACTTGTTTCTAACGGGACAGTCGTGGACAACAAGACAGTCTCTCTTGCCCCTGGCGAGATAAAGGAGATTAATTTTTCAAGAAAAGAAGCGCTGCCAGGCAATTATACTATTGAGATAATGGGGCAGAAAGGTATACTGGAAGTTAAGGAACAGTCCCTGAGCTTACTGCTGGTTGGAGGAATTGCTACAGTTATCGGATTAATAGCAATCTATCTATTGACCGCGAAGGGCCTGCTTGGAAATCTCCTTGGCAAATTTAAAGGTCTCGGAGGAATAAAAAAATAGGCGGCGAGAGGTGAATTTCGGGCCCTTGTGGGAACACAGGGCAACCCGCGGATTTCATTCCCGATACTTTGTTACTGACGTTGAACACGATAACTGATTTATATTAATAAATAAATCTAAGCTTGTGTTTTGAATGAAACAACAAATAAATCAATTAAAAGTTTCTCATACTAAATTATCAGATATTTTTTATTTGCAAGAGATTAGCCAAAAAACAAAATTAATTGAAATCCTGTTGATAGTCGGTTCTTTAATAGTTGCCTTTAAAACCCCTGAGGCCTTGTACAGCAAATATATCGGTTTAAAAGATACAGCCGTAACAATGATTTTCATTTTTTTTGCTTTGTTTTCAATTACATATTATATTCTTATCCAAAAAGAAATAAATGAAACTACAAAAAAAATCATAAATATAACATCGTTTTTTGTGGCAATTTCATTTTCTGCAATCCCAGCAAGTATCCTGGCTATCAGCATGGTCAAAAGCATTTCATCATTTTCTATGGCATTAATTTCATATTTTTTCGTGGTTGTTGTTTACCTGGGATTTTTTACCACTGTAATCTGGGCAGCGCTTAAAGTAAAATAATATCCGGTTACCGAAAAAGTGAGAAAACAAGCGACGAGAGGGGGACTTGAACCCCCGAGCTCCTTGCGGAACACAGGGTTAGCAACCCTGCGCCATACCGGGCTTGGCTATCTCGTCAAAATCCGGAATGATGGCTGTATCCATCATTTAGAATAAGATTTCGGGTATTCCTCTAATCTACTGTTTGCTATTTAACACTTTTTACCTGTTTTTTAATTAATAAATATTCAGCCCGAAGTTAGTAATTATCAGCAAGAAGTGGGTGTAAAATCCTGTGGGGCGTTAAATCAAAAAGCAAAATAGCCACCGAGACACGGAGGTCACAGAGTCATTATTTCTCTGCGTTCTCTGCGCCTCCGTGGCTAATATTTTTCGTCAAAAACCAAACTATTTTACAGTCCCAGCAAGAATAGCATAACCACGCTTTGCGTTCTTTGCGCCTTTTGCGGTGATGCCAGTGTCAATCCGTTAAAGGATAGCTATATAAAGTAAAATATTCTGGATACATGGCATGAAATTTCTCGCAATCGACGTTGGAATGGGAACGCAGGATATTCTTCTATATGACAGCAAAAAAAATATCGAGAACTGCTTTAAGATGGTCCTCCCGTCGCAGACGCAGATAATCGCGCAAAGGATTTCCAGGGAAACCCGCGCCGGGCATGCTATCGTCCTCGCCGGGGAAACCATGGGCGGCGGGCCATGTGCCTTTGCTGTCAGGCTGCATATCGAAGCCGGACTTGCGGTATATGCGACAGAAAAAGCCGCTCTCACGGTTAATGATAACCTGGAAAAAGTCAGGGAAACGGGAGTGGTCATAGTCAGCGAAGAGGAAGCGCGGGAGTTAAACGCAGCAAGGATTGAAATGTGCGACGTGGATAAGTCGGCCCTTAAAAAAGCATTGGGGCTCTTTGGCATTTCCCTTCCGAATAAGTTTGCAGTCGCGGTGCAGGACCACGGTTACTCCCCCGGCGTCAGCAACCGCGTATTCCGTTTTGAGTATTTCAGGGATATCATAAAAAACGGCGGGAGTCTTAACTCATTCGTTTATAAAAGCAACATCCCTGAGCGCTTCACAAGGATGAAAGCTGTGGAAAGGACACTTCCCGGTGCGCTTCTTATGGATACGGGATTTGCGGCGATAAGAGGCGCCCTGTCAGGAGAGGATGCAAAAGCGCCTTCACTTGTTGTAAATATCGGCAACGGCCACACACTTGCAGGCGTTGTGGATAACGGAGTTGTTCTTTCGTTGTTCGAGCATCACACGCACCAGATGACAGCAGGCAAGCTCGATGATTACCTCACGCGCTTATGCAATGGAACGCTTGGATTCCAGGAAGTATTCGATGACGGCGGGCATGGATGTTATATCAGGGAAGCAGCCGGGTTTGATAACATCGGTTCAATACTCGTTACAGGCCCGAACAGAAGCATCATGCGCCGCTCTCATCTGGATATAAGATTTGCCGCGCCTTACGGTGACATGATGCTTACAGGCTGTTTCGGTCTTATGGACGCTTACCTTAATAATATTGAAAACCAAAAAGGTCAGCCATGAAAAAGGAATTGCTAAAACCCATAATAAATGCGATATTTGCATTGTTTTTGATAACGCTGGTTAAAATTGTAGCAATGGTCATGCTCAAAGAAGTCAGGGGTGTCAATGATCTTATCGACATTGCGCTATCCCTTGCAGTTGTCATCGTGTTATTAACATTCATGCAGGAGTTCAATAAACAGCTTGAGATATCATCGCCTGAATTCCCGCAGTTTCGCTCGATGGTCTCATGGCTGATATTCTTGCTTGTTGTCCTGACTTTTTACGGGGCATTCAGCCCGTTCTTCTCCGGCTTGCCCTATGGCATATATTTCGTAATATTTTTCATCCTGGCGCTTGTCCCGGTATATTTTCTGTGGAAAATCCTGTATAAGAATACGGACATGCTATCATCCCTTCTTGAGAATATTTCCATTGAAGAAAAAACCATGTGCTCATGCGGTATGGAAAACCCGGAATCAGCCAGATTTTGCAATAGCTGCGGCTTACCTTTGCAGGAAAAAACTAAATGAAAAGCCAAATCAGCAAAAGACATATCAGCTCTAAATATATTTAACTCCAGAAATATGCGCGAATTCATCCTCTATTCACGAACAGGAAGAACTGATCCAAGATTCCAGAATCTAAGGGAAGCGGGAAGACTTGATGTCGTTTACCAGTCTATCCTGATGGCGCTATTCCGTTCTCATGCCATGCGCAGGGATGTCGTATTCCATGCAATTCTCAGCGGGCCTCCACATCCTCCTCTTGAACTTGTGGTGGACGGGGAAAAATTAAGAGATGCCCGAACAGATGAACGCACCTGGGAAGACATTCTAAGGAAAGTCCTGTCAGGCAGGGAACATCCGGGTATTTCTTTAAAAAAAAGCAGCCTGCAGCAGCTTGTAAAGGAGAAAAAGAATATCTTTGTCCTTGAAGAATCAGGGGAGAGTATAAGGACGATTGACCTTGGTGAAAACCCTGTTTTCGTATTGGGGGACCAGGTGGGTCTTCCGAAGAAGGATGAAGATTTCGTTTTGAGATACGGCAAAAAAGTTTCGATAGGTGAAAAAGCATATCTGGCTTCTGCATGCATTTGCATCATTAATTATATTCTTGACCTGCGGGAATGTTTTTCAGTGGAAAATGAAGAAACGAAGTAACTTTTTATGCCTTCACCTTTTCAACGCATCCTGAAATAACAGCAGGCACAGCCCCTATTGCGGTGCAGGTCTCAAGCGAAACGCCTTTTGCTGTTATATCCAGGTGATACTGGGCGAGTTCAAATAATTTGTCGGGAAGACCCTTATGCCCCAAGCCAATGAGAAAAAGAAATGATTTCTTTTTATTAATCAAGCCTGCAAGGGCTGGCAGCTGGAGCTGTTTTTCGCGGGCAGGGTGGGATGTGGTTACTACAACCGAACCGAACTGGGGCTGGAATCCTTTTTCGGGAAGGTCAAAAACGAAAAACTTTCCTTGCTTGAATAATTCATCAAGATATTTCCCGGATTCCCCGATTGTGGTTTTATCTTTTACGAAATCCACAAGTTCTTCTGCGTTCATCTTGAAAGGATAATCAAAGAGTGCGAGATTGAACCCGAAAGCGTAGGCGATGGGCGCCGCCCTGGCAATACTGCGGTAATGTGCCTCGTGGAGCTTTATTTTGTCGTAGGTGTTCACAATTCCAAGTGTCAGCATACTTTTTTCAAAGAGGGTTAAATCGATAATAAACCTGACGATAGATTAACAGCAAATTGAATTAGTTCATTCGTGCGGCAAGGTATTTATCTCACTTCTTCAACTTCGTAAGGTATTGCTTTCGAAATTTCGCTACTTTTGGCTCAATAACCACTTTGCAGTACATCTGGTCCGGGTTGTGTTTAAAGTACTCCTGGTGGTCCTCCTCTGCCTGGTAAAAGGCATTGAACGGTGTTACCTTGGTTATTATCGGTGCGCCCCAAATCTTTGCCGCCGCAATCTCAGCAATCACTTCCCCGGCAACATCCTTTTGTTCATTTGTATGGTAGAAAATCACCGAGCGGTACTGCGTGCCCACATCGGCCCCCTGCCGGTTTAAAGTCGTGGGATCGTGGGCTGAGAAAAAAACCATGAGTAAATCCCTATAAGAAATGATTGCCGGGTCGAATGTGACCTGAACAGCTTCGGCATGACCTGTTCTACCTGCACAGACCTCGCGATACGACGGGTTGGGTGCAACGCCGCCAGAGTAGCCTGATACCACTTTCTCCACTCCGCGCAGTTCGCTAAAGATTGCTTCAAGGCACCAGAAACATCCCCCGCCAAGTGTTGCGGTTTCATTGTGTTGATTCATAATTAATTTTTCACTTCCCATGCATTCATTGGAATTCATTCTTCAAATCATTATCCTCGCAAGCCTTATTAATGCCAAAACCATTCATAAAATCAAGGTGAAATAATGTGTTTTATAGATTCTTCTACCAACGTTGACATCGAATCCGGGGAATTAAGCCCGGCTGAGTATTACTGCATCGAATGCAAGAATAAATTCAAAGGCTTAGGAAAGAAAATTCGCTGTCCCTCATGCATGTCTGTCAATGTGAAAAAAGTTTAAAAATCCAAAAAATTATAAATCCAGGTACGTGTACCTGTTCATTACTTGTTTATAATTATTCATTATATCATCAGCATCAGCCTTGGACAACCCGTTCTCCCGGACTGCTTGGTTCACTTCCGATTCAAACGCTTCAAGAAGATAACAATTATTATATTTGACATAGCCAAGGACATCACAAATCCTGTCGCCGTTAACGATTTGTTTAATGTGCCATCCGCCGCTGTCATCAATTATTATATGCGCCTCGTTTGCTGCCCCGAATAAATTATGATAATCCCCGATTGTATCCTGGTACGCGCCGATCATCAGGACAGCGAGGTAGTAAGAACCGTTGTTAAGCTCATGCAATTCAAGGACTTCTTTTACATCCTTCAAATCCACGAACTTGTCTATCTCACCATCGGAATCGCATGTGATGTCCACGATGGTGCCGTATTGGGTGGGTTTCTCATTGGCGCGGCTTACCGGAACTATGGGGAACAACTGCTTTATCGCCCAGAAATCGGGAACTGACTGGAAAACTGAGAAATTGCCGATATATTTTTTGGACAATAGCTTATTCAGGTCTTCGAAATCATCGGATTTGTTCTGGGTTTCCTTGGCAAACGCCGCGGCTTTTTCACATATCTGCCAGAAAAGAATCTCTCCTTCGGACTTGTCCTCAAGCTCAAGTTCGCCAAGATTGAATAACGATAGAAGTTCTTCACGATGAAGCAGGGCATCGTGGTAATACTCTTCATAGTTTTTAATGTTTATTTCTTTTGACCCTTCGTACAGTTCTTTTATTATGTGGGGTTCATTACCGCGCAGCTCCACCTGCCTGTTGAGGTTGCCGTTCTTGCTGCCCTTAATGTTGATAACCAGTACGGAATGATATGCGGAAATCGCCCTCCCGCTTTCAGATAAAATTATCGGGTGGGAGACATTCTCCTCGTCGCATACTTCTTTTAAAGAATAGACCACGTTGTTGGCATATTCCTGGATAGAGTAATTGGCGCTGGCGTCAGATGATGTTTTGCTGCCGTCATAATCAAGACCAAGGCCGCCGCCGATATTGAAATATTTGATGTTGATGTGTTTGACTTTGATTTTGGCATATACCCTTGCTGCCTCTTTGACAGCTTTCTGTATCCTTCTTATTTCGGTTATCTGGGAGCCGATATGGAAATGAAGCATCTGCAGCTGGTCAAGCATGCCATATTCGATAATGATTTTTATGCATTCAAGTATTTCAGTAGTG
>JBGPUU010000008.1:0-45818 GCA_041491305.1 Candidatus Methanoperedens sp. | reverse complement strand
GTTCTATAATAGACCTTGGCATGCCGTAGACCACGCATGTGGATTCATCCTCGGCAATTACCCTGCCGCCGGCCAATTTCAGTCTCCTGATACCATCCGTACCGTCAGAGCCCATTCCAGTAAGTATAACCCCTATCGAGTTAGCCCCGTAAATCTGCGCAACTGAATTGAGAAGAACATCAACAGACGGCCTGACGCCCTGGACTTTTTCATTTTTATTAAGCGCGATAACTTCTTTTGTTTTGCCGTTTATTTCTTCCTGCCTTACAATCATATGGTAATCGCCCGGCGCTATCAGGACAATCCCGGGTCTCACGATATCCCCATCCCGGGCTTCCCTTACCTTTATTCCGGACTGGCCGTCCAGACGCTCGGCAAGTGATTTTGTAAATCCGGCCGGCATGTGCTGGACCACAAGAACCGGCGCATTAAGGTTAGAAGGGAGCAATGGTATAACCTGCTGCAAGGCTCTTGGCCCGCCTGTGGAAGTACCGATAATTATAATTTTTTTAAATTTTGATTTTTGCCGGGTTCAATCGTTTCGGTTAAATCATCCTTATGCGTTTCTTTTCCGGGGATGGCTTTTGGCTTCTTCCTTGCATCCTTAAAATCTTCAATTCCGGAAATGCCGTCATTATCATTTTTACCGTGTTCCTGGATAAAACCGAGCTTATGAGTTTCAACTTTGGCTGCAGCTTTTACCTTTTTTACCATTTCATCCTTTATTTTATTCATGTCGAGGCTGATATTTCCCGATGGTTTGAGGATGAAATCCACTGCACCGTATTGAAATGCCGTCATCGTGACATCTGCATGTTTTGATTCCGCCCCGCTGAGCATTATTACTGGTGTCGGGCATTCACTCATTATGTATCCAAGAGTCTGGAGGCCGTCAAGAACAGGCATTTCAATGTCCAGGGTAACGACATCAGGTTTTAATTCTATTACCTTTTCAATCGCTTCCTGCCCGTTTCTTGCTTTGCCGATGACTTCTATATCCTGGGAAGAAGAGAGAATATCGGTGATGGCCTTTCGCATGAAAGCTGAGTCATCCACGACCAGTACTTTTATCCTCGGCATTAAATTCCTTTATGACAGGTTTTTCGAAACGGTTTCCAGTACTTTTGCACCATCGAAAGGCTTGATAATGAAATCCCTCGCGCCGATTTTTATTGCATCATTCACTACGGTCTGCTGCCCGATCGAACTGCACATCACGACTTTGGCACTACTATCAAATGCTATTATTTGCTTGAGGCATTCGATTCCATCGACATTTGGCATTACTATATCCAAAAATACGAGATTGGGTTTATGCTCTTTATATTTTGCTACGCCGTCTGAGCCATCGACAGCCTCCACAACCTCGTTTCCAGATGGTGCAATGATTTTCTTGAGCATCATTCGCATGAATGCTGCATCATCCACAAGTAATATTTTTCCTGGCATTTTTCCTCCATTTTTAATTAGTAGATATTTTTTATAATATTATTCATATGGCTAATTCCATTTGTCAATAAAGGGTAAATCTAATCCACATGACTATAAACGAAGTTGTGAGCTTTGTGTGAAAGGATTATCACATCATTCCCAGAAGAGGAGTTATACCGCGTATGGTCATTTCCGCAGACAGCGCAGAAATCCATACAAGCCCCACAAAGTGGGTATATGTGTTAAAATGATGTCCGCCGTCAACTATCCTGATGAGCATTGCAGATATTAACGAATGGCAAACCATCATGAACATCAGCAGTGTGGTCAGCAGGGGAATATTGCTATTGGCAATAGATGCAATCGAGATGCCTATATCGATATCAGGAATGGGCGTATTTGAAAAAAGCTTTGCAAGCATGGCGATTATGGAAACTGCGAGGAACATGGTGGCGGCAATCCCGGCGGTCATTCCGTAGAGCACGCCTATAAGGCTTGAAGCGCTGCTGTATCTTAATTTTCTCATCGAAACGATATCCATGAAATTCCTGCTGATAATATCCCCGATGATAGCGGGTTTCCCGCCCACGTTCGTACCTTCTACGAACATTGTTGCAAACCGTTCAATGAGATTACTTCCAGTACCTGCTGCAAAATGCTCCCATGAACGCATTGTATTGAGTCTTGTTTTCAGTCTTTTGTAAAGGTTGCTGATATTTTCCGAAAGAGGCCCGAAATCATGCGAGACAAGTTCTTTTAACGATTCAAGAATAAGACCGCTTCTTGAACCGGCAGCGCCTCCAAGAGAGCGTATAAAAGCGCCGAAATTATCATCAAACCGCTTGATTTTATTTTCTTCTGTCTGCGCTATAAGGCCGGTGAACAGTAATGGCGTTAAAGCAACTGCGAACATTATCGTTATGGGAAGATTTGAAAAAGTTATCACGAAGCCGGTTGTGATTATACAGGCGAGTAATGAAACAGGCATTGACCATTTAATCCTTCGGTCGGCAACGGTTTCTATTTCAAGTGTATGCCATATCTGGTCGGTCGGCACTTTTGATTTTGCGAACAACACAATAACCAGTTCGGTTACAACGAATATCGCTATGGAGCCGCTAAGTAATAATATAGCGTCAATACCTGTAATTATAGGCATTATTATAGCGAACGCTACAATGAAAATCAGGGACATGCACATGGAAATGAACATTTCCTTAATCATATCGATGGAATTTAGCGAATCCTTGTACATTGTCATAAAATCGTTCATTACCACCGTTTGTTCTGATATGACGAAATTTTCAAAATCCTGGCCTGCCTGCACCGAATGCGCCATCCTGTCCAGGAAATCTGAAAAGAGGATTGAGGGCGTCCTTTTTGCAATGAACCTGCACGCTACCGGAAAACTTACGTGCCAGTAATAAACCAGCGCATATATCCTTCCCGTTTCCTTGGCTAAATAACCATAAGCCTCATTATGCGATAACTTGAGCAGAATATCTACCCTCGACATCTGGGACGTGGCAAGAACTCCCATATGCGTAATATAATAATGGATACTGTTATTGATTTCTTTCCTTTTGTTTTCAATCATTGTTATTGGGTAGATTAAAACCATGGCAACCATTGCAAAAGCAATCAGTACAATCAGGATTGCCAATATCCCGGTCATGATAGAGGGAACTGCAATCAATACCAGAAAAGGAAAAAGAATTGCAAATACAAATGTCGGTATCACGAATTTCTTAAAATAATGTTTCTGGGTGATACCAAGACAGTGAAATATGATCTTAGTATCCATTTTCATACCTCAAACGGTATGCCGTCAAGACCTTTCGCCTGGTACCCCCAGATGATGTCCCTTACCTTATAATAGTCAAGGATACCCTCCTCGACCATCCTGTTGAGAATTTTTGCGCGCAATGCAAGCTCATCATATATCATGCGCTTGTCGTCATAGCCCTGTTTTACTGCTATCTTGTCAAGTATAAAACTGTTATTCATTCCCCTGAAGCGGTGCCTGTCGTTTGTAAAATCCCACTCAAAAACCGCACGGGTTATCACACCGCCTGCTTCTTCAAGATAACCTTCAATCTCGTCAACCGAAGTACATCTTCGCAAATATTTGCCTTTCCTGTATATCGCCTGGAGAATCAGGGCGCAATTGAGGTTATCAGCAAATGTTGGCGGGATATTGATAGGTTCGCCTGTAAGCCGCTGAAGAAGTTTTTTGACCGATGATGCATGGAATGTGGCAAGAACCGCATGTCCGGTCTGCATTGCCTGGAATGCTACTGCGCCCTCTTCGCCTCTGATTTCACCCACAATAATATAATTAGGTCTTGACCTGAGGGCGACTTTGAGAAGGGTAAATGTATCAACCTGCGATTCCTTGGGCCCATCCTCCCTTGTTATCAACTGCTGCCAGGCGGCCTGGGGCGGGGCAACTTCAGCTGTGTTCTCCACAGAATACATCTTTGCTTTGCTGCTTATGAACGGCAAAGCTGCGTTAAGCATTGTTGTTTTGCCGCTTGCTGTTTCACCGCTGAAAAAGATACTCATCTGGTTCTCAAGCAGAAGCCAGAGGTAAGAAGCCATGTTAGCATCGATACTTCCCCATTTGATAAGCTGTGGAATACTCGCCGGTATTTCCATGAATTTTCTCATGGTGAAACTGGAACCTTTCCGGCTTACGTCAGTGCTGTAAATCGCATTAATCCTTGTACCGTCAGGAAGAGTACCGTCTATAATTGGACGCGCATCGCTTACCGGCCTGCCAATCCGCTCTCCCATGGTATGCAGCCAGCGGCTCAGGTTTTCCTGTGTGCCAAAGGTGAGGTTGGTGGTAAGCATTCCCATGATTTTGTGTACAATAAAAATACCGCTGACCCCTATGCTGTGGATATCTTCAAGGTACGGATCCCTTACCACCGGCTCTATCGGACCCTGGCCTATGATATCCCTGTCCAGAAAATATGATATTTTATCAAATTCCTCCTGGGTCAAGAACACGGCATTTTCCCCGAGAAGCTTATCAAGGAAACCTGTCGGTGAAATTTTACCTTCAACCTGTATTGAATCATTAAAAAGCGACATCATGAGTTTTCTCAATTGTTCTTCGTTTTCAGGAACAATTTCATCAGCCGCCTTTTCAAGGATGGAGTCCATTATCAGACGATATTTTTTACTTTCTTCCGGAGATAGTACCGGCTCGACTGCAATATAGCGTATTTCCCTGGTTGCCTTATCCCCTTTCAGATGAATGAATATGGGGTCGCCTACAGGATAAATTATGGAAGGTACGGGAATGTCGACAATATCCCGCGGTAGTTTTGCAAAGAAATCGGGCATAATCCCGCTCTCTTGCTTGCATTTCTCCACATATTCATTCAAATGGGGGTTTCGTCGGATAGCTTCTTCAAATTTATCATCCAGAAAATATCACCCCTTCAGGAGACTCCGGAAATATTGATCATTACCCCGCTTTTCGCCTCGACTTTAAAGCCTATCATGGCGCCAACCTGGATTTCAGGACGCGAATATTTATTTATCATAGCGGTCCTGAGAATTTCCGACCCCATCTGGCGCATCTTTATTGTCATAAGGATTTCTGCGGCATCTTTAAATTCGGTAACTATATTCTGGGGCATTTCAGTGCTGTCTATTGTAAGGATTATTGTTTTTTGCACGCCGCACAGTTTCTTGAAAAATGAAATCAGCTCAAGGCTTTTCTCCTGGTTAATGCTGTACCTGACAAGCGCTGAAAGCGTATCTATCAGTATAATATTTTTTTCAAATAGCACTTCGGCGCCCATAAGCCTCTGGACGAAATCTATCCTTGGCGTGGATTCTTTAAGCAGTGGAAAGACCGGGATATACAAAAGTTCCCCTTTTAACAGTTTTATTCCTATTGGATAATCCAGTGAGTTCATCTGCCTGATGAAATTCTTTGTCGTTAATTGTGTTGAAATATATGTTACCGTGTGTTTATTATCAAGAAGGCCGTAAGCGAACCGCTGGCACAGGGCGCTTTTTCCGCTTCCGCTGGGGCCGTCTATCATTATCAGAGACCCCTTGGGGAATCCTCCTCCAAGCATCTGGTTCAATTCATCCCTGTCAAGTAAAAATGTATATCCTGCCATATTTATCACTCCCTGAATTCAAAACTGTCTTCGACTCCGTTTTCTGTTATAACTCTCATACTATGACTTCCCGGGTCAATGGAAACCGTGGCATTTATTTGCAAAACATCCCCAGGAATCCACATCGTATCGCCGTTCAATATTGTTTTTGTGAGATTCCCGTTAGGAACAAGGCTGCCGTCAATAAGAACGGTTATATATTGTGTAGACAGGTCTTCTTTTCCCGTATTCTTTACATAAAATGTATAATTCCCGCTGGAATTCGGTATGTTTTCCGGATCATTTATTATGGTGATGTCAGTCCTCAACTGCTGGGAAAATGTCTTGCTGCTCATTGTGGCTGCCGTCGAGATGGACTGGACGTTCAAGAACAAGGCTCCAACAACGCCTAAAGCTATTATCACGGACGTGATGAAAAATATCATTTGAGTTGCTGATGTTCCTGCTCCCATGAAATTCACCTATGAAACTGCATAATCTGACGCACCGTTTGCTGCTATGACTTTAACTCTGCCGCTTGCCGCTCCGATATTTACATTTATAGAAGTTTTTGGCGGCCATATGCCCTGGGGGTCTACTGTGTAGGACGATTTTAATGTCCCAT
Organism: Candidatus Methanoperedens sp.; assembly: GCA_041491305.1. Classification (GTDB taxonomy): domain Archaea; phylum Halobacteriota; class Methanosarcinia; order Methanosarcinales; family Methanoperedenaceae; genus Methanoperedens. The sequence continues at coordinate 39,638 of JBGPUU010000008.1, read as the reverse complement.
TATGGATTACATCAATTTTGCTTGAATTGAGGGCAACTGAACCATTATTATATACTATAATGTTAGTGCCCGACCAATCCGTAATAACTATTTTTGTATTCAATTTTTCTTTCCAGAGTTCGTTTGAACTTTTTTCAGCCTCTAAGACATTCCGGTGGGACATCTCAGCCAGAGGGTAAAACATTGCAGCCATATACATAAGGGAGGCTGCGAAGATTACCACAGCAGCAGAGGTTGAAAAACCCATTTAATCCCCCGCTGTTATGGATAGAGCTGTACGTATTTGTAAATTCCAAAGGAATTCGGGGTAGTTAATTCAAGATTTACTGACGCACCCAGTTCCTGGTTCAATGACAGCCAGAAGGTTTTTCTGGTAGTGAGGGTGATGCCGGGCATATTTGCCTGTGTGACATAAAGTGTTACCAGGTCTCCGCTGTTGAGCACCGGTGTAGTCGTGCCGAACGAATGATCTTCATCCCGCACAGCAGCGGCAGAAAATGCCGAAGATCCCGTACCATCGCTTGAATAGTTAAGATCATAGTGGTTATCCTGATCCCATATGGTTATGATCACCTGTCTTAAATCTATAGAAGTTGTGCCCACGTCAGGCTTTATCCTGATCTGCAAACTGTCAAGAGTGTCATTGACTGTATTAGTTCTATTTCCCAGCACCTGATCCACGACAATATTGGTGGATATCTGCTGTGTCGCCTCTTTGCTTGTCTTGGAGGCTTTCTGCTGAAGCGCACCTGTTGTGTATATTAATACTGTAGCTGCTACTGCGGCTACAAGCACCATTGCGATGAATATGATTAGAGTTCCTACGCCTATATCACCTCTTTCATTGTCCATCAGGAATTTTTGGTTTGCTTTCATATTTTACTCCTTCTTTAAAAAGGAAAAAATTCCCCTTTTCAGGGGAATAGCTGGATTTTCTCTTTGGTTCCCCATGTTGCTGGAGCTACTATATCCTTGAGAACCATTGTGCCTGTCTCGGGAATAAGTTCAATTGTGGCTTTTTGCCTGACATCCAATTGGTTGGTCGGTTCAATTGTAACTATTCCAAGTTCACCTGATGACAGAACACCATTTGCTGAGCCGATTATGCGTTCATCAGCGTACACAAATCTTGTTGAACTTGCAGTTGTACCGTTCGTCATTGTGTTTGTTCCGATATCATCGATATATTTTATAACAGTCTGATTGAAGTCAATATCACTTCCACCGGCTGTCAATTCTACTGCTACAGTAAAGTTTTGGATTTTATCTGTGGTTGTGTTGAGATTTCCGATGACTGAAACTATTTTCAAATTGGAAGATACTTCTGCAGTTGCTTCCTTACCGGTCTGCTGGGCTTTTTGCTGCAATACGCCTGATGTCTGGATCAACACCGCTGCTGCTACCGCTGCAACAAGAACCATGGCGATGAAGATAATCAGCGTGCCAATACCGACATCGGCAGTATCATTTTGTAATATATTATTTTTTGGTTTATTCATATTATCACCTTTTACGATTTTTCCTTCACGGGAATAACTGATACTGGGCCCTACCTCCAAATGTTGCAGGAGCTACTATATCTTTTATTACCATAGTACCTGTTTCAGGTATAATCTGAATAGTAGCAGAATCCCTGACGTTCAATTCTTTACCAGTAAGATCCAGAGTAAGCTTGCCAAGATCTCCCGACGAGAGTACCGTATTTGATCCATCTACAGTCCGGTCTTCTCCATAGGTAAAGCTCATGAAATCTGCGCTGTTATTATTTATATATTTCACTTTAAGTTTATTTGTATCGATAGGATTTCCGCCTGCGGATACCTCTACCAAGACGTCGATACTATCAATCACTCCACCGGTTACGGTGCCGACAACCGATATGATTTTCAGGTTGGAAGATACTTCTGCAGTCGCTTCTTTACCTGTCTGCTGAGCCTTTTGCTGCAGCACGCCTGATGTCTGGATCAGCACTGCCGCTGCTACCGCTGCGACAAGTACCATCGCAATGAAGATAATCAGCGTGCCAATACCAACATCGGCGTCTTCATTTTTTATTAAATTTGTTCCTTTAGCTTTCATAACGCCTCCATTTATTTCATATATTTTTCGAAACTCAGGTGGCGTCATTACGCCATTCCTTGCTTCTAACCCAATTTGTGTTTATACGTGGATATAAACGGAGTTGTGAAAAACGTGTGAAATCTGCGAAAAAAACACTGAAAAAAAAGAAATCAAGCGACTAAGACCTTATTATTTTTAAAAGATTCTATTTCCCGGGTTGTTTTTTCGATTTTATCCTTCAAATTATAAAGAAGAAGTTTTGTCCCGGGGTCATTTTCAAGTATCCTGTCAGGATAAAGCTGCCGCATTAGGATGAATCGTTTCCTGTCTGCAATGCCCTGTTTCAATAATGAGAATACAAGGTACATTATTTCCTCTTTTCCTTTACAGTGTTTGACAGTTTCCATGCAATTCTGAAGGAGAGCCGGGATTTCCAGGGCATCTTTAACAGCCATAAGGAAACCATCAAGTGTCACAGGTTTCACCAGATAGTCGGATACCATCGAAAGGCGTAGGAAATCATCTATACCCGGAGGTTTTGACGAAATGACAACAACCGGAATTTCCGGTCCTGTCTCTTTTATTTTTTCAATCAGTTCCCATCCATCCTTATCCATGAAATCCATATCCAGAAGAACCATATCGGGCATATCTCTTTCCAGCTCCAGTAAACAATCGTTTCCGGGATATGCCGTATCAATAATGTACTTATCAACATCCATGAGAAGCATTTCCGCAAAAAGACCAGCAACATCGGGTTCGCTGTTTACAATAAGAATTGATTTTGGTTTTTTCCGCATCATACAATTTGGACTTGAACTCACACAAATATAAGTATTGGTGCGATTAACTTTCACATATATTACAGCTAATGTGAGACATGGATTAAATCTATAAAAAATGGATGCCAATACGGAATTAATAGACATAATTCCATTACATTAACATTTTTTCCTTATTTTGAATGCAGGTAGCCATTAGTCAGATTAGATTAACTAGAGTGGGTTTTGTTATCATCTTTTGATGTTCTTTATATTTTTAATCGATAGTGAGATTATTTCCCACACTGATACTTATTGCGAAATTCAAGGTATTCTAACCGTTTCCAGCATCAGCAGGTGTTGTCATTTTCTTTTTGGAGGGATTTCTTGATGCTCATTTTATCTCACTCACCCTTATATTAGTATGAAAGTATTGTAAAGGATGAACCCCCCATAACCGAAACTGATTGCAATTTTACCACCTTTTGCATTCTTTTTTCGGATGAGGGGTTAAAAATAATCAAATATCGGAGAATAATTCAAGATTGAGTTGAGATCTTATTTTTTCAAATATTCGCGAACAAAATAAAATACTGCCAAAAAAGATCAGGATTTTATAATAAAATAAAACTCATTAAAATTTGTAAACAAAAAAAAGAAAAAAAATGATTACGCACTAACCAGAATTACATCATTCTGTTCGCGTAATGCATCTTTATCGTTATCGTTGAATACCTCATAAATAGATTGTGCCGCTTCTTCGTTTGACGAAGCACCAGAAAACAGCATGTATATCGATGCCGGATACTGCAATAATTTGCATATTTTCTGGGGAGTTTTGTTATTTGCCAGGAATATTGCTATCAGATTGGCATAAAAACTATTGATTTCAGGATCGATTCCTGTAATTTGAATTGAAATATGGCTGGTTTCATTCCCGATATTTACCGTGATCGGCCAGTTAAGATAGGATATTTCCTCATTGATGACTTTATTCAGGCTGTTTATATCATAAACATTGATATTATGCGGTGCAAAGAGCTGGACAGCCTCATTTAGCGGTGGAAGATTACATGTCCTGTTCGTTAAAAGCCACCTGAACATTGTAAGCGGGATTGTTACGCCGTATATCCTGTTGCGTGTCTGTTCCATTGCATGGTTCTTTTCTTTAAACATATCCTTTGCAGTTTCAAGGCTTCCCATGTTTTCGGTAACAAAGCCTGTGAAATCTATTATGTCCCTCATTGCCGCAGATAGGTTGCCCTGATGTTTTTTAAGCAGCGGGTCAAGCATCTTCAAATGTGCATCACTTATAGATACATTTTTTCTTAGCATATTTTCTTCCACCTTTTTGATTTGATATCATGGAGGTCGATGAGATTGCGGGAGTTATTGCTATCTGATCCATTTCCTCATCACATCATCATGATAATAAGCATCATAATACACTATACTATATATAACTTTCTCATTTTTTTGAGAAAAATATATATATAAGTTTATACACCACTATACAAGTATGAGGTGGAATTATGTATTTTAGTCAAAAAATGGCAGGTTATGTACTGTACGCAATAGGAATAATTGGCGGTGTGGAAGGCGCAACTGTGAGGAATGCATTTAGTATTCCCATAAGCGTGGTAGCCTTAATCGTAATCGTGGCGGGAAGCTATTTGATTGGCAGGGAGTAACGATTTAAAAGGCCGCTTTTTTTTTAACAATTTGAGTGCGTAGTACGTAATACATGAACTTGTGAATTTTTCCATTAATTTAATTACTCTTCCCGACCATCAGAAAGGGTGATACTTATGAGCGATTTAAAAGACCTTTTGGAACGATTATCAAATGCTCATGGCGTTTCTGGATATGAAGGAAGCGTCAGGCAGATTATTGAAGATGAAGTGAGACCTTACGTGGATGAGATAAAAACCGATAAAATGGGGAATCTTATTACCACAAAGAAGGGCGGTTCTCCTACAGTCATGCTCGCAGCGCACATGGACGAGATCGGGCTTATGGTGAAATATGTTGATGACAAGGGGTTTGCACGATTCACAAAAACAGGCGGATGGTTTGACCAGACTCTTCTTAACCAGAGGATGATACTGCATACGGATAACGGGATGATTTACGGCGTGCTCGGTTCAAAGCCTCCTCATGTCATCAAAGAGGATGAGAAGAACAAAGTGATTAAAGCCGAAGATATGTTCATAGATTTCGGCGCAACGAGCAAAGAAGACGCAGACAGGCTTGGTGTGAAAGCAGGGACGCCCGTAACCTCTGATATGGAATTTAAGTCGCTTGGCAACGACAGGGTCACCGGCAAGGCTTTTGACAACCGGGCAGGATGTGTAATGCTTATCGAAGCCCTGCGGCAGATGAAAGACGTAAAAGCCACAGTTCATGCAGTGTTCACAGTCCAGGAAGAGGTTGGATTAAAGGGAGCGAAAACCTCTGCTTTCGGATTAAACCCTGATGTTGCCCTTGCCACCGATGTTACCATTACGGGCGACCATCCTGGTATTGAGAAAAAAGATTCGTCCAACGAGATGGGAAAAGGACCTTCTGTTACCGTAAGCGATGCCGACGGTCGCGGGATAATAGTTCCTGTGACTGTATTGAAATGGTTAAAAGAAGCTGCCGAATCAAATAATATACCCTACCAGCTTGAGGTTGGAAGCGGCGGGACAACAGACGCATCCGCAATACACCTGACGCGTGAAGGTATCCCGACTGGGGTTATCAGCATGCCGTCACGATACATCCACACGCCTGTATCAGTATTGAGCATGTCCGACCTTGAAAAGAGCGCGGAATTAATCGCAAGGGCAGTTGAAATTGTGAATAGGTTTTTCTAATAGGAAGGGTTGATACAATATAAATAATAAAAAATAGTGATAAAATATTATCCATCACCAAAAACTCCCATTACCTCGAAAATCCAGAAAAACAAGCCAAAGTAAAAAGTTTAGAAAAAGAAATCGACCAATTGGTCTATAAACTCTACGACCTGACCCCTGAAGAGAATAGAATCGTTGAGAATTTCAATAAGGGAAGCAACAATGACCTCAGAAAAATCATTAATCGTCTTCCAGGACAAGAAAATAAGAAGGCTCTGGCATGATGATGAATGGTTTTACTCGGTTTCAGACATAATCGCAATCCTCACAGACAGCAAGGACGAACTTGCCTACTGGAGAAAACTCAAGCAAAGAGAACCTCAACTCGTGACAATTTGTCACGGTTTGAAACTGCCTGCCGCTGACGGCAAATTAAGGTATGCAGACTGTGTAAATACAAAAAATCACTTTCACATCGCTTTACTCAATCTTTTTAGTTCAAATTGCCTCTTAGCCATGAAAGAAATACTTTATGAAAAGAGGTAGATATGGACTCAAAAGGAGCACTTGTTGTTTTTGAAGGAACTAAAATAAGAAGAACATGGCATGATGACCAGTGGTATTTTTCAGTGGTTGATATAATCCAGGTACTTACAGACAGCGGTAGTCCAAGACAGTACTGGGGTGTTTTGAAAAGTAGAGAAACTCAGTTGTTAACAATTTGTTTACAACTGAAATTACCCTCTTCTGATGGCAAATATTACAATACTGACTGCGTCAATACAGAGAATGCATTCAGACTTATTCAATCAATTCCCTCGAAAAAAGCAGAACCTTTCAAGAGATGGCTTGCTAAAGTTGGCTATGAACGAGTGCAAGAGATAGAAGACCCGGAACTGGCGCAAAAAAGGATGAAAGAGATATATAAATTAAAAGGCTACTCTGATGACTGGATTGAAAAAAGAGCAAGAGGAATAGCGATAAGGGATGAGCTTACTGACGAATGGGATAAAAGAGGGATCAAAACAAAAAATGAATATTCCATTTTAACTGCTGAGATATCCAAAGCCACCTTTGGCTTAACGCCAGGTGAATACAAGAAGCTAAAAGGACTAAAGCAGCACAACCTCAGGGATCATATGAATGACCTGGAATTGATATTCACCATGCTGGGAGAGGCTTCAACTACAAAAATAGCCCGAAATAAAGATGCAATAGGATTTGATGAGAATAAGGATGCTGCGAAAGAAGGGGGTACAGTTGCGGGAATAGCAAGAGAAGAATTGGAAAAAAGAAGTAGCGAGAAAGTTGTTTCTAAGGAGAATTATCTTAATGAACCTGAAATCAAAAAAAAGAAACTGGCAGGAGAACAAGCAGACAAGAATAATGAGACTTATAGTATCTGATTTCCGGATGCTACAAATATTCCACTCTAATAGAAAAACTATATACAATTCCTGACCGATATGAGGAACTTACAATTAATATAATAACAGAAGGGATTTGCCTTATTTAACGATATAAAAATACTGGACACCACTCTCCGGGACGGCGAACAGACACCCGGCGTTTCACTTACTACTGAAAACAAGCTGTTGATAGCAAAGAAGCTTGACGGTCTTGGTGTGGATATTATAGAGGCTGGTTCTGCCATTACCTCTGAGGGGGAGCGGGAAGCTATTAAAAAAATAGCGGGTGAAGGTTTGAATGCCGAAATATGCAGCTACTGCCGTATCCGTAAGGAAGATATCGACAGCGCTCTTGCCTGCGATGTGGATTCCATCCATCTTGTAGTACCTGTATCAGACCTCCATATCCAGCAAAAATTGAAAAAAGACCGCGAAACCGTCCGCTCACTTGCTGTTGAAATGACAGAGTATGCAAAATCGCACGGTTTAATCGTGGAATTAAGCGGTGAAGATGCATCCCGGGCTGATCTTGATTATCTCAAATCGGTATACAACGCCGGAATCGATGCAGGCGCTGACAGGCTGTGTTTCTGCGATACTGTAGGGATTCTCCTTCCTGAAAGGACCTACGAGATTTTTAGCGACCTGTCACAGCTTCGCGCACCCATAAGTGTCCACTGCCACGATGATTTCGGGATGGCAACTGCTAACACGGTTTCAGCGCTCCGGGCAGGCGCGCGTGAGGCGCATGTTACCATTAACGGGATCGGTGAGCGTGCAGGAAATACATCGCTTGAAGAAGTGGTCATGGTGCTTTATTCCTTATACAAGCAAAAAACAAAAATCGATATCAAAGGTTTATACACCACCTCACGGCTGGTAAGCAGGTTAAGCGGAATCCCGGTAGCGCCAAACAAGGCTATAGTCGGCGGGAACGCTTTCACTCATGAGGCTGGAATCCACGTTCACGGCTTACTTGCGAATACCGCGACCTACGAGCCTATAACACCCGAACTTGTGGGAAGAGAGAGAAAAATCGTGCTCGGTAAGCATGCAGGCAGGACCTCGGTTGTGCTTGCGTTAAAGGAGCTTGGACTCTCTGCAAGTGAAAAACAGATAGATGACATAGTCATACGGATGAAAGAACTCGGAGACAAAGGAAAACGCGTAACTGATGCAGACCTGCAGACCATTGCTGAGACGGTGCTCGGGATTTACCAGGAATCCAAGATCAAACTTGAAGAACTCACCGTCGTGGCTGGAAATACTGTGATGCCAACCGCCTCTATACGGCTTAAGGTCAATGGAAACCATGTCGTTGAAGCAGGTGTGGGAACAGGACCTGTTGACGCGGCAATCAATGCGCTGAAAAAGGCTTTATCGGGTGTGGCTGACGTCCACCTTGACGAATATCATGTGGATGCAATAACGGGCGGGACTGACGCACTGGTTGAAGTCTGGGTAAAGCTCAGTAAAGGCGGCAGGACTATCACAGCCCGGGGCGCTCGCACTGATATTATAATGGCGTCCGTCGAAGCCGTGCTTGAAGGCATAAACAGGTTGATACAACAGGAACAGAAGAAAAGTTAGGAAATATTTATAAAACATTAATATGTGTTAAATGGTGAACCATGAAAAACTTTGAAAAAGTTTTATCAAACGAAGGGTATGCGAAGCATACCCTAGACGTCATAAAGGGGCGTAACCCTTTATGACAAAACAGAAAATGCCAGGTGCAAGAGCGGTCATAGAATCACTTTACTGTGAGGAAGTCGAGGTATTATTCGGCTATCCCGGCGGACAGGTTCTTCCCCTGTACGATGAACTCTATGATGCCAACATAAGGCACATACTTGTAAGGCACGAGCAGGCAGCCGCGCATGCAGCCGACGGGTTCGCAAGAGCCACAGGGAAAGTTGGCGTATGCCTTGCAACTTCAGGGCCGGGCGCGACAAACCTCGTCACAGGTATCGCCACAGCTTATATGGATTCAATACCTATCGTCGCAATTACGGGGCAGGTGCCGCGCTCACTCATCGGCAACGACGCTTTCCAGGAAGCCAATATCACGGGTATAACCCTCCCGATTACGAAGCATAATTACCTTGTGCAGGATACCAAAGACATCCCCAGGATATTCAAGGAAGCTTTCTATATCGCCCGAACTGGCAGGCCCGGTCCTGTGCTTATCGATATACCCAAAGATACCCAGATTGAGGTAATCGATTTTGAATACCCGGAAAAAATAGAACTGCGGGGATACAAACCCACTTATGCAGGGAACGAACAGCAGATAAAAAAAGCAGCCTCGCTTATCCTCAAAGCTGAAAAGCCTATATTCTATGTCGGCGGAGGCATTATATTTTCAAACGCGACCGAAGAGCTGCGCACCCTTGCCGAGGACATAATGGCGCCGGTCACGACAACTCTCATGGGAATGGGCGCGTTCCCGTCAGCGCATCCTCTTTCGGTAGGAATGCTGGGCATGCACGGAACAAGGTATGCCAATTATGCAGTCCAGGAATCCGATTTGATTATAGCGATAGGAGTGCGCTTTGATGACCGCGTTACAGGCAAGATTTCAGCGTTTGCCCCCAACGCAAAGATAATCCACATAGATATCGACCCGGCGGAAATAGGGAAAAATGTCCGCGTTGATGTCCCGATAGTCGGGGATGCGAAGAATGTACTGAAAACCCTGCTTAAATATGTGAAACAGGAACAGCTCAAAACCGATGCATGGAATAAGAAGATATCAGGATGGAAAAAAGAATTTCCTCTTACTTATAAGAAGGATAATCTCCTGCGCCCGCAATTCGTGGTTGAACAGTTAAGCGAGATATGCCCTGATGCGATAGTAGTCACCGAAGTCGGGCAGAACCAGATGTGGGCAGCACAGTTCTTCAATTATAGGAACCCGCGCACATTCATCTCAAGCGGCGGCCTTGGCACCATGGGATACGGATTCCCTGCAGCTATGGGAGCGAAAGTAGGAAAACCCGAATCCACGGTCATTGATATCGCTGGCGATGGTTCTTTCCAGATGAATTCACAGGAACTGGCTACGGTTGTCCAGAACGATATTCCTGTAATCGTGGCGATATTGAACAACGGATTCCTCGGAATGGTGAGACAGTGGCAGGAATTGTTCTTTAACAGGCGCTATTCTGAAACCTGTCTTGAATGCAGCGTTGATTTCGTGAAACTGGCGGAAGCTTACGGTGCGCTGGGACTGCGCGCCACAAAGAAGAACGATGTGAAGGATGTTATAGAGGAAGCTGTGAAATCCGGACGTCCGACGGTAATTGATTTTGTTGTCGAAAAGGAAGAGAATGTCTCCCCGATGGTTCCTGCAGGCGCTGCTATCAATGAAATACTGGATCTGGAGTGAAATTAAATGAAACATACACTTGCCATACTTGTTGAAAACAAGCCGGGCGTACTGACAAGGGTTGCCGGTTTATTCTCAAGGCGCGGATTTAACATCGAAAGCCTGGCTGTCGGGGTGACCGAGAATGCCGATACTTCGCGCATAACTATCGTTGTGAGCGGTGATGACCATGTCCTTGAGCAGGTGGAAAAGCAGCTTAACAAGCTCATCGATGTAATCAGGGTCAGCGATATCCCGCCGGATGAATCTGTAAGCAGGGAGCTAGCGCTGATAAAAGTCGGGGTGGATTCAACCACACGCGCTGAAGTGATGCAGATAGTGGACGTGTTCAGGGCAAAGATAGTTGATGTCGGCATAAAATCGCTCGTGATCGAGGTCACTGGCGATGAGGGAAAGATAAATGCCATAGAGCAGTTGCTGCGCCATTTCGGGATAAAAGAGATGGTGAGAACTGGCAAGATTGCTATGAACCGCGGCGCTAAGGTTGTACAGGTTGAGAAGAGATAGCTTGAAAACACCGGTTTAATCAGCGCTCAAAGTTTTCCGATATCCTCATTCCATAGCTGTGGATGTTTCCGTATAAACTCCCTCATCAATTGCTTGCATTCATCATTGTCCAAATCCACGACCAGAACGCCATGCGATTCCATAAAATCCCTGGCGCCTGCGAAGGTCTCGGATTCTCCCACAATAACTTTCTTAATCCCGAACTGGACAACCGCCCCGGCGCAAAGATAGCAGGGCATCAGTGTGGAATAAAGAACAGTCCCGCTGTATCTGCCAATTCTTCCTGCATTACGGAGGCAATCAATTTCAGCATGCATTATTGGGTCATTATCCTGCACGCGCCTGTTATGCCCTCTCCCTACAATCTTCCCATCCTTCACAAGGATAGAACCGATTGGAATTCCACCCTCACGTAATCCCATTTTCGCTTCTTCAATAGCCGCTTCAATGTAGACATCCATAACTGCTTCTCTTCGATATTGCCAGTGTATTTTTTTATGTTTATCGCTTAAATGCCAATTTGTACACCGCAAATGTGAGTATCAGATAGCCAAGCGTTCTGATTATGAGAACACTTTCCAGTGTTCTTCCAAGACTGAGAAGTGTTATAATATACGAGATACCAAATAACACGAAGGCCATACTAACATAAAAAGGCACCTTATCCTGGCTTTTCTTATAACTCCAATAACCTACGACTATTATTACGATATTGAACGTCAAACCTAATGCATTGACAGGGTCCCATATAATTGCCATTTCTTATCACCTCCCTCTGATTTATTTATTGTCCCTATCTATCGCTTAAATGCTATTTTATACACAGCAAATATAACTATCAGATATGCAAGCGTCCTGATTATTATTAATACTCTTACTAAACTTGCCAGTCCGAGAAGCGTTGCAAGATGCGAGACACCAAAGAGCCCGAAGGCTATACCGACATAAAGAGACACGTTATCATTGCTCTTTTTATAGCCCCAATAGCCTAAAACCAGTATTATGACACTGAGCACCAGATTTACCGCGGTTATCGGATCCCATATAAATGCCATTTCTCATCACCTCCTTTAAATCCAATAATTTCTAACATATAATCCCGATTTTTTAATGTGGGGCATAATGTAGCGCAGCAGCAGCGGGGTAATCACTATTGTTACTATTATATTGGGGATAAGCCAGCCTGCGAAAACACCCGCCACATTATTCCACGAAATAATCCCGCCAAGGGCAAGCGTACCCGCACCCCAACCGGCCCCTACAATATTATTTAACACCACGCCAAAAACCAGGAATATTAAAAAATCCTTTTTTGTTTTAAGACCTGCATCTGCACCAGATATCCTGAAAGCTATCAATGGTATCAAAACCTGCCAGAGATCAGCTAATGACCAATACGTATTGACACCGGGCGGCAGACCTGTGCTCATCCCGGCTCCTATAAAACATCCAATATATGCTGCAACTGCACCCCACATCCCGAACCATAGCGAAAAGGCAATCATAAAAGCAACTGCAAAGTATAATCCGGAAACTCCCGGGGCAATCTGCCAGGTAATTACGGCATAACGGGACAAAAGCGAGTTTATTATAGTAATTATTATTAAAATTACCAGGTAAATATACAATGATTTTTTATGATTATCCCCATTATTCATTCTTACCACTCCACATGGGACATAAAACTTAACCCTTAATATCCCAATTTTAATATTATTGTTAAGGTTAATAAAACTTTGTTTTATGTTTCTGCTTAACCGAAATGATATAACCGAAATAAAATCGAAAAGGTTATTAATTTAAAAATCGCCTTGCGCACCTCATGAAGAATTTCAGGGTGAATGAGTACGCGGTTTCGCCGGTGATTGGAGTAGTTGTGATGGTGGGAATGACCGTGATTATGGTTTCAGCCGTGACCGTATCAGTATTTTCGTTCTCGATTCCTGAAAGAGCGCCGCAGGCAAGGATTGTAGTGGTGGAGGCGAAGGGGGATATAGGTGAAACTGCACTGAATAAGAGTTCTATAACCCTGAAACATAAAGGCGGTGACGCACTATTTGAGAATGATACCAGAATTATTATCACTGGAAAAGGATATGCGTACACCAGTGGAAGCGACCACCATCTACATGATGCCACTGACATGCGAGTTACTTATAAGGATTTAGCTGGAGAGAATTATATATCCGGTTTCGATAACGAAATTGTAACCGGCACTACATGGGACGCAGGTGAAACCGTAACACTTTATGGGTCCGATGGAAGAGATTTTGAGTTATACGGCTGGCACAACAATGTCGATAGTAAATGGAAGTTAGATGATGGCTACACAGTTTCAGTGACAGTAATAGACATCATTACAAATCAAGTAATAGCAACTTCATGGGTTACTGTAAAACACCCATAACCCGTTCAAACCCTCGCCGTATCCTCGCTCCCGCACTGGGGACATGGTATCGGTATGAAGTTGGGGTCTGCTTCGAATTCAAAATCGCATACGCTGCACCTGAAGAATACTGCAGACTGGTCTACTTCTTCCATAATATATTAATCGCTGTAACTTAATATAAATCTTTCGTTGTCCGCAAAAATCAGGGGTTTAGTGATAATCCCATCAAGATGAATCCCGGCTATCACATCCCCGCCAAAAGTGCTGTTGTCCCCCAGAGCGATATGCACCGTGCCTCCTACTTTCTCATCCTCAAGAACATTCCCGATAAGCCGGGCTTCCGGGTTGATTCCGATACCGAATTCAGCGATGTTTCGCGCTTTTTCTCCAACTTTATCAAGCACGGCTTTCAGCTTCTCGGCGTGTTTGCCCTTGATATCAGTAACATACCTGTTCCTGACAGTGAACTCAAGGGGTGAATCAAGAAGCCCGATTCCACTCATGGAACCGTCCACTACAAAAACACCGTTTGCATCCTTTGGCGCAATATACAACTCTCCTGCTGGAAGATTGGTGCTGCGCCCTTTTTCATGGCAGAGCCCCGTATCCATCATCCATTTACATCCTTCAAGGTCAAATGTAATATTCGTGCCTGAATCCGTAACAACCCTGATTTTTTTCACATTCCCAAGCCGCCTGTTCAATCCAATGGCGATTTCATTGACTTTATTATAATCCGCGGTCATCCCGCCTGAATTCATCATATTCTCTGTGATTCCGGGCATGGAAGCGATTCGCGCGCCTTTTTTGCATGCATTTATTTTTGCCTGTGTATGGGTAAGTGAAAAAGTCGTCGGGGCGACCACAACGTCAGCATTCTTCATGGCTTCTGATATAGCTTGGGGAAGTTCTTCCCCGTGGCGCGTTCTCGGAAGCATGGTCACAATCATTGCCTCGCATCCGAGATTTCTGGCAGTTTCGAATAAACTCTCACCGATGGATTTTGGGGTGGAAGTATCCACTACGATAAGGACGCTTTCCCCGCATTTTACTCCCAGGCATTCCATCACCTTGAGTGCGCCTTGAGTTGTCATCTTAAACTTTTCTCGGGTCTTTAATTTCGCCGTACAGCGCGCTTGCGGCTGCAGTTGCAGGCGATGACAGGTAAACGTATGCATCCGGGCTTCCCTGCCTGCCCTTGAAATTGCGGTTTGACGTGGAGAGCCCGACTTCGCCCTTGCCGAGGAGCCCGAATGACCCACCCATACACGGCCCGCAGCATGGCGATTCCACGATTGCCCCGGCTTCCATGAATTGCTCGACGTATCCAGCGCGAAGGACTTTCATATATTCGGTATGCGATGCAGGTATTATCAGGAGACGCACACCTTTTGCCACTTTTTCACCGTTCATGATTTTTGCTACGACCTCAATATCCTCAAACCGGCCGTTGGTACATGAGCCCACAAACACCTGGTCTATCTTTGTTCCTTCGACATCTTCAACGGATTTCACGTTATCAACATTATGCGGGCACGCTACCTGCGGCGGAAGGTCGCTTACATCGTATTGTTTTGTCTCTATGAATGCTGCGTCTTCATCGCTCTTCCATTTGGGGTCAAGTTTGAAACCGGGTATCCTTTCTTTCAGGTATTTCTCGGTTATTTTATCAGCCTCTACTATACCGGCTTTTCCGCCCATCTCGATAGCCATGTTGCACATGCTCATCCTTCCCGGGATATCCATGTTCCTGACTGTTGAGCCGCAGAATTCCGCTGTCCTGTATCTTGCTCCTTCAACTCCGACATCGCCTATGAGGTGGAGGATGACATCCTTGGGATAAACGCATTTTGGCAGCTTTCCTTCAACTTCAAACTTCATGGTTTCAGGCACCCGGAACCACAGCTTTCCTGTGGCAAAAACGAAAGCCATATCCGTGCTGCCTATGCCTGTCGAGAAAGCGCCGAGCGCGCCGTATGCGCATGTGTGCGAATCCGAGCCGACAATAAGGTCGCCCGGTCTTACGTGCCCTTTTTCCGGCATCACCTGGTGGCACACGCCTTCAAAAACATCATAATTCAGGATTCCCTGTTCGTTTGCGAATTGGCGCAGGAAAATATGGTTGGCCGCTGCATTTAACGAGTCGGCCGGCACCTGGTGGTCAAAAAGAATAACAATTTTGTTGGGGTCCCACACTTTCTGCCTTTTTTTGCCTTTTACTATTTCACGGAACCCTTCAACTGCAAGCGGACCCGTAATATCATGGGTCATGGCGCAATCTATATTCGCAAGGACGAAATCTCCCGCTTTTACTTTTTTGCCGCATGCTTTGCTGAAAATCTTTTCCGAGATTGTTTGTGCCATGAATCCCTATTGATAGCGTGGAATTATTTAATCTTTTGGAGATAGCCCTGATAGAAAAGAGCGCATTAGAAAAACCGAGGATAACATTTTTAAGCAATCTGACCCATCATCCAGTGGTGGTACAATGACGATTGAGATTAAAGCTCCTGAAAAAATAAAGAAAGGCGGGGTTCTGGAAGGGACTGTAATAATAGCTCTTGACAAAGAAGTAAAATTCCGTGATGTCATAATTTCATTTGACAATACAATCACTTACTCCAACCCCTGCACGAAAAATTTTTCAGGCTGGAATATGGTTTCAACGTCACAACCAAACCTGGAGAAAGGCGGAAGCCTTCTAAATGCGACGATTCCGTTTAAATTCAGTATCCCAAAAGAAGCCCCGCCGTCATACAAAGGTGAACAAATCGAAAGCACCTGGAAGTTAAATGTTAAAATCGATATACCTTTGTCATTCGATATTCATGCAGAGAAAAATGTGGAGGTTGAACGTTGAACATTTTTGAGCCCCGCGGAACTCTAACTATCACCTTGATGAAAAATTCCTATATTCCGAGTGAAACTGTTAAAGGCAGGGTGAAGCTTGTTCTTGACAAACCTGTCAAAGCAAGGCGGTTTTTGATTTCATTGAATGGAGAGGAATGGGTTGATGTAAGCTGCGGGAGCGGAAAATCCCACCGGGCGAAGAAAGAAGAGATCAATATCTATAGTGATGAAATCGAACTATCAGGTGAGAAAGTGTATGATTTTATGGAAAAGGATTTTGAATTCAAAATACCTGAAAATGCGCCCCCCACGATAGAAGGAGAAGGGGCCGGATTGCAGTGGTTTGTGCATGCAAAGCTGGATATACCAATGGGGCAGGATAAAAATGCATTAGAGGAATTGTCTGTGTATTAGCTGGTTCGTATATTAGCCGGATTGATTACTGTTTGATTCAATCTCACGCATACATATAATTGAATTCCTGCTCAGGTTTTGCAATATCCACGACCGGAGGAGGGGCTGTTTCTTCGCTTGTAAGGCAGGTCGCCACTACTCCAAGGAAATTTTGTTCAATAAAATTAACTTCTTCTCTTGTAAGCCCTTTTCTTTCCTGGATTAACTGGCTTTTTTCATCATATACGCACAGCATCCCTTTTTCAGCATCCGTTACAACTTTCCATATCCTGTCAACAGGTTGAACCCATGCCCATATTCCCATAGCTAGTGCCTCCTGATATATTTTGTTGATTTTTTGACGGAATGAGAGCCCACACCATATCAAACCTTTAATTTATTTATTTGCTCTCAAATTTTACCAATTATAGTATTTGTTATTATCTTATTTAAATTTATCTATTAAAATTTTAATAATCATGATAATAATAAGATAGATAATAATGATGGCAAGCCCTGAAGTTCCCTTGTTTAACCGGTCATTTCCCAAATAACCGGTCCATTAAACTCCGCTTAAACATCACGCCATTTATGAAAATCTGCGCACCCTTTCCTTTTGCGATTTTTCCAGCTTTTTTTGTTGTTATTTTCCCGCCTATGGTATCGCCTATGCTTTTGATTTCATCTGCGATTATATCGCCCCCGGTCATGGATTTTCCGGTATCATCCCCTGCCTTTCGGGCAGTAATCTTTCCGTTTCTCATACACGTTCCGAGCATGTTTCCAGCGCTTCCGACTTCGATATTTCCCTTCTCAAGTTCAAATCCTATGTAATCAAGATCATCCTTCGGGATTTGAAGGGTCTCAGGGTACATACACTCTGCGCAAATGGATGTCAGGTAACCAAGCACCATTTTTCGATAGGTATCCCCTGGGTTTGAATTTAGAATGATTTTTTTGATTTCACTGCAATCCTTCGGTGCAACTCGTTTTATTTCTGCTTTGCTGACGTTTCCGATTAGTTTGATGATATCTTCAAGTTCCATAAGATTGAATAAAAAAGTACCCGGGAGTATTTAACATTCTCTCCCGGTGCCCGCGTTTACTGGTATATGAAGTTCTCTGAAATCTTCGTGTATTTCTCCAGTTCCTTCTTTGAATACGGTTTTACTTTTACCATGGCGTCCCTGAAATTATGGTAGCCCACTTTAAGTCCCTTGACAGAGTTTTCATCCTCCGTAGGCTTACCAGAGGCCACATATTCCCTGATGGCAAGTATCGTGGCTTCATTGCACACAGATGCGATGTCAGCGCCTGTGAAGCCTTCCGTGTCATCAGCAAGCGTATCAAGGTCAACATCGCTGTCAAGTGGGGTTTTGCCGGAGTGGACTTTGAATATCTCAAGCCTTGCGTCCCTGTCAGGCGGCGTGACGTAGATAAGCCGGTCAATCCTTCCGGGTCTAAGAAGCGCGGGGTCTATGATATCGGGCCTGTTTGTAGCTGCAATCACTGTGATGTTGTGCAGTTCTTCAAGCCCGTCGATTTCCGAAAGCAACTGGCTGATAACCCTCTCTGTTACATGGGAATCCGAACCAGTCCCGCGCACAGGTGTTATTGAATCAATCTCATCAAAGAAGATGATACACGGTGATGCCTGTTTTGCCTTCCTGAAGGTCTCACGTACCGCCTTTTCGCTTTCGCCTACCCATTTGCTCAGGAATTCAGGACCTTTTACGCTTATGAAATTCGCCTCGCTCTCGGTAGCGACAGCTTTTGCAAGCATGGTCTTGCCTGTTCCTGGCGGACCGTAAAGCAGGATTCCCTTCGGCGGTTTTGCGTTTGCCTCTTTGAACAACATGGGATATTTCATAGGCCATTCAACCGCTTCTTTTAATTCCTGTTTTGCATCAAGAAGCCCGCCAATGTCGCTCCAGTGGACATTCGGCGTTTCGATGAACACCTCGCGTAGAGCCGAGGGGGTAACTTCACGCAGGGCATTACCGAAATCCGCTGCTGTCACTGTCATCTTGTTCAGTATCTCAGCAGGGATGCTCTGTACTTCAAGGTCAAGTTCAGGCAGCACGCGCCTTATGGAACTCATGGCCGCTTCCCTGGCGAGGGCTGCAAGGTCTGCGCCCACGAAGCCGTGGGAAATGTCGGCAAATTTTTCAAGTTTCACATCATCAGCGAGAGGCATACCTCTCGTATGGATTTGCAAAATCTCAAAACGCGCTTTCCTGTCGGGAACGCCAATCTCGATTTCACGGTCAAACCTTCCAGGACGGCGAAGCGCCGGGTCAATGGCATTTGGCCTGTTCGTGGCGCCTATGACCACGACTTTGCCGCGGGCCTTAAGACCGTCCATCACTGCCAGCAATTGCGCCACAACGCGCCGCTCCACTTCGCCTGTGACTTCCTCTCTTTTCGGGGCGATGCTGTCTATCTCGTCTATTAATATGATGCTGGGCGCATTATCCTCAGCCTGCTGGAAAATCTCCCTGAGTTTTTCTTCTGATTCACCATAGAATTTGCTCATGATCTCAGGCCCGCTGAGGGTGAGGAAATTCGCATTGGTTTCTGATGCAAGGGCTTTTGCAAGAAGGGTCTTGCCTGTTCCCGGCGGCCCGTGAAGCAGTACACCCTTCGGGGCTTCAACACCGAGGCGTTCAAAGAGTTCAGGATGCCGTAGGGGAAGCTCAATCATCTCGCGTACTTTCCTTACTTCATCCCCAAGCCCGCCTATATCCTCATACGAAACCCTCGGAATTGAGGGCATTTCTTTTGCTGGCTTATCGCTTATCTCTATAGCCGTACCCGAACCGATTATGACAGAGTCTGCCACGGGTTTTATGGAGATGACCACAAGGTCAACGCGGCGTCCCATGATGTTTAATTCAACTACATCCCCGCGGGTGATTACCCTTCCTTCAAGGTTATGGGCAAGATATGCCTCACCGCCCTGGATTTTCAGCGGCTGTGTGGGTGAAAACAGGATTTTTTCAGCAGGCGCCGTATGAATCTTACGCACATGCACCCTGTCATCAATGCTTACGCCGGCGTTTCGTCTTACAGTCCCGTCGATGCGTATGAGACCGCTGGTACTGTCTTCTGGATAGCCCGGCCATATTATTGCAGCCGTCCTTTTCGTGCCTTCAATGCCTATGACATCGCCGGTTTGAAGCCCGAGTTCATAGGCGGCCTCAGGGTCCAGTCGCGCAATACCGCGTCCTGCGTCGTATGATTTTGCTTCGATGACCTTTAAGGTCACAGCTTTATCTTTTTTATCCATAATTCTCTTATTAACTCCTTTTATAAATCCAGTTATACTCACTCGATTTTGACAGTTTTCCCTTCAGGTTTTCTCCGGCCTTTGAGTTTAAGGGTAATTTCAAGGACCCCGTTGTTATATTTTGCACCCGCGCTGTCGGGAACGACAGGTGAGGGATTGTTTATTGCCTTAAAGTATTTCCTGCCGTTGCTGTCCGCTTTAATGACAAGCTGGTTCTCTGTTGCATTGAGTTCGATGTCTTCTTTCCGGACTCCGGGCATTTCCACGGTTATGAGCAGTTCCTTATTCTTCTCGTCAATTATGGAACTGGCAAATGGCTCTCTGACATCATCCTGATCTTTTGTACCGGGAAATCCACCTATTTGCTCTAAACCGTCCTGCCTCACGTTCCCGAAATGCTCCACGTGCGGGATACCGTCAGGCCCGATATGCATGCTGTATCCGTAAACCAGGGGTTCTTTTCCGGCTTCGTGCATCATTTTCTCCATAAGCTCATTCATTTCTTCAATTTGCTTCTCGAATTCTTCAAAAATTCCTTTATCAGTTCTTTTCCATCCTTCGAACATATTTGTACCTCTATTTTTATTTCTATTTTATTTCTTTTTAGTTTTTTATATTCTTTAGCCTATAATGTAGTTATTTTCATCTTTTTTTATTACATCTTTTCGTTCCATTCTATCCAGGTATTCCTCAAGCACATATTCAGGTATACCAAGCTGCATCGATAACACGCGCTGGGTCATGGGGCCTTTAAGCAGTGCATAGAGTATTTCAGCCTCAATGTGGTCTTCTGCGACGTCCTCGATTGCGTTCATGCACCGCCCCATAGCTTCGGTGATGCCTGACTGGACTTGCTGGTACTCTTCCATCAGGGAGCGGCGGTGTTCAAGCAGCCCTTCAACCTCGTTATAAACGGATTTTAACTCCGAGACGGCTTCAGGGGATTTCACATGGTTCACTGGCGCGTCAATGATGGCGACTGTAGTGGTCTCCACTTCAAAGGAGTAAGGCGACACAAATACTTCAAGACGGAGGTTGTCTGTTATATGGAAGTACTTGCGCCGCTGGTCGTCTACGTTGCCTTCAATCAGACCCGCTTTCTCAAGAAGCAGAAGGTGTCCTAATACTGCTTTGGCGCCTACGTCCAGCCGCTCTGCAATTTCGCTCATGTAGCAGGGGCGGCTTGCCAGAAGATGCAGTATTTTCCTTCGGTTTTCGTTCCCGAGTATGTCCAACAGTTGTGCCGATTCCATATTTATGCTTCACCCTTTAGTTAGTGACTTGGGGTTACTAACCTTAAGTTAGTGACGATGGTATATATAGGTTACCCCTGATTTTCTTTGACTGGCAATTCGCAAGTCTATTCAATTATATATGTGACCTGCACCGAAAGCGACACCTGAGATTCTCCCGGTTGGATCGGCCCAGCTTTCTCAGCAATCACCAGAGCCATAGGCTGCGGAATTCCCCCTTCGCTGATAGAAGTTGAGCTTACACCTGTTATCTTTACTCCCAGGCTCTCAGCAAGCTTATCCGCCTTTCCTCTTGCATCCTTTACCGCCCCTGCAAGAAGGTCATCGTGAATTTGTTTCTGTTTTTCTTCGGATACCATGAAGGATATGCCGTTTACCTGGTTAGCTCCGGCAGCTACGGCCTTGTCCAGAATGTCGCTTACTTTGTCAACCATCCGTGTGGTAACAACTACGTTGTTAGAAGCAGAATAACCCGTAATAGTCGGCGCTCCCCCGTTATTGGGATAGTTATACACCGGCTGGATGGAGAAAACGGATGTCTGGATTTCCTTGTCTGTGAGACCCTGGTTTTTAAGCGCGCTAATCACGGCATTCATAAGGACAGCATTCTTATCCGAAGTTTCCCTGGCAGAAGGCGCCTGCGTTAATACCCCGAGACTTATGGATACGGTATCAGGCACAACGAATGCTGATGCCGACCCGGAAACTGAAAGCAGCTTTTGCCCTGGCGCATTAGTAATATATAGTGATGAAGCGGTGGTGCCGGCAGGAGTATAGTTATTCAACCGCCCGGCGGCTATTACAACAATAGCTATCGAAAGGATAACTATTATCACGTACAATTTATTATCCGAAGTTTCTTGTGACATAAAACCCCTGATTTATAAAATGAGTTTTTTCAGGTATATATTTTCTGTATAACCTTTCTGGATTTTCTATAGCTATGTTGTGAACCGCAGATTTTACCGAACGCTTCAAGAAGGTTATTACAGGCTATCAGATATTCCATAATTACATGAAACCGCATGAAACCCTGGAAGATAATACCCCTTCGGAATCAAAGTAGAGGGCGATAACAAGTGGATAACGCTGATTCAGAATGCAAGCCAGTCAGAGAACTAGAAAAATAAATGTATATATAACAGTTTTATGATTTTTTTAAGGAATGGAAAGGTATAAAAATGTATCAAATGTCTACTGGAAACATTAAAAACTATAAACGTATAGGAAATTGTGTAGTAATTAAGATAGACATTGGTACATATGACTAATATTCAAGCTTATAGCTTAAAAGAATTGAAGGAAAAATATGACCCCACAACAATTCATTATATCATAGATGATTTCAGGTGCAAACGAGATGAAAACATTGAAACATTTGTAAAGAATGATATGATAAAATCAGATGACGATGGAAACACAAAATCATATTTCATAATCATAGAAAACGATAATTACTCCAAAATCTTAGGATTTTTCGTTTTAAAACTTACTGCATTTCCATTAAACAAAGATTCTGAATACATGCGCGCATTAGATAAAACTCATGATAACAAATATGGATATATTTCGACATATTATATTGTTTATTTAGCACGGTGTGATGATGTGAGTAAAGAAGAAATTTCTGGAGATAATATACTAAATTTTGCCATCGAAAAGATAGACCAAGCAAGAGACTTTGTTGCAGGAAACATCGTTACTTTAGATGCTAAAATTAACAAGGTATGTGAATTTTACAAATCTTATGGGTTTTGTGAGATTCATACAATGTATGATAAAGAGAGCACAAAACTTAAACATTTTATTATGGTCTTGGAGATTTAAAGAATATGGGCATGAAAACCTATATAAGTTTATAATTCAATAAGGACATTAAGCAGTTAATGAGATGATATAATTATGGCGTCAGAGTATCTATATGGGGATTTGCCAAAATTTGATGCTAATGAGTTTGATCAAATATTGAGAAAACATCCAAAGCACAAAGTAAAACATGATTTCATGAAATTATCTCAACCTGTGAACCCTCTTTGAGAACAAACCAAATATCGACTTTGGTAAGGTCATTAACAGGCTTTTGCCAGATTTATGAAGATTTTTTCAGTGTTTTGATGACATTAATAAGCCATTGCTCTGCAAGTATTTTGAAGTATTAATGAAGGGCAATTATCAACATGAATAGAGACTCTGGAAAACATCGTGATTTTGAAGAGATGACTCTTGCATTAGCTTTGTTAGCTGTGCTATCAGCTTTTTTGCTGAAACTGGTAGATTATTTTAACAACAATGTAATCTTAATTACTGATTATTTCCAACCATTAATTTACACTTTAGTATGGATATTATTAGTTGAACTTTTATTCGTTCTCTCCTTTTTAGTATTGAAAGGATACATAATCTCTGCAAAAAGTGAAAAAAAACAATTAAAAATTCTAGTCGAGTTTTTATTTAAAATTAGCTTCATATTATTTATTCTTTGGTTTGTTTCTTTAATTTTGTCCCTTCTATTTTATCAATATTCCAAAAATATTATTACTAAATGGTATTATATTGAGGTCTCAATCATATTCGCCATACTGAGTTTTCTTATTCTCTTTAGAATTTATCTATACTTGATGGATTATAAGAAAAAAGATTTAATCGAACCAACAAAGATAGACATAAGTTTATTTTTAAAGAGCTATTTTTTATTAATTATTCTTTTTTTTATTTTTTTTACTATTTTATATCCGATACCATCATATTTGTTAAATGGCTCTTTCTCTATTGAAGTATTCCCGCAATCAACTATCGATAATAATCCTCTAACAGCTATTATAAAAGAAACAGGTTTTAGTTATAATATATGTTTTATAACTTTATCCAAATTGAACGCTGCTAATAACAGCCTTGAACAAATCGATAATATCACGATACCTAAGGAAAACAGGTCAATAAACGAACTAATGTTTGGAGGTAGGTACAGGAAGGATTTTTATTTGAACATAAACACTTCTAATTTATCATCTGGCAATTATATGTTGAGTGCCGAAGTTACCGATGACCCCTCAAGAGGTTATATATTTGGAACAATTATAAAGTATGCTGATAAACCGTTTTATATCCCGCCAAAGAGCCCAAATTACTCCTTTAACTCTACGTAAGCATAAAATTTGGTGTATCTTGAACGCTATGGGCGAATGAAATACTTAGGAATTATGTTCGTGACCCAATCAGCAAACGAATTTTGACAGCCTAACACAGCAAACACCAACATAACGGCCATCTTCAAGCAAAATCTTTATATTTGATAACGGTTATGTATAATTTTGTCAAAACTTAGAATATGGAGGTTTACATGACAACAAGCCTGAATTTCTTTAAACAATATCACAGCACCGTGATAAAAGCACTGGGCGAGGATGCCAAAAAGGTAAATGCCAAGGTCGGTTCTATAATGGCAGACAACTGGGCTGACAAAGCAGGGGAAATCAATAGCAATGCCGAATTCGCCGCGAGTTTTGAGAATTACCTGAAATACCAGCTTGAATTTGCAAAGCAGGTGAAAGTCAAATGCGATGACAAGAATTATTCACTTGACATCAAAGGATGCGCAATCTGCCACGGCAATGAGATATTGAGGAAAGAAGGAGTGGCAACCGCATGTCCTATCGTACAGGCTGCAAAATACGCTGCGGTCAAGAAAATCGGGAGAAATGTGATAACAAAGGGTGTGGAAAAGCCTGGTGTTGTTGGCGAGTGCACCATCAAGTTTGAACTGGAATAATAAATCACGGCAAAGTCAGCTATGACCCACGGTTCATATATATCAATGAAAAAGAACTTAACAACGAACTAATACAAACTTCTATAGATACCTTTTTCAGAATCCGTGTCTTTCTAAATATTTTTTTCCAACTTCACATAGCTTTATGACAACCGCTATCACAAATATAACAATAGCAAACACTATGCCCATTGGGTCATGTTGTGTAAATAGTACGTAGAGACCCGCAATAAAAACGACTATTGCAAATATTCCGATTTCTGTGCTTGCTTTCATTTTTAATTCACCTTCTTATAGCAAACATAATACTATCCCAAGTTATATAGTTTTTCGAAAAAGGTTCTGCTGAGGTATTCGTATTCGATTGCGGCACTTGCTGTAAACATCCGCTCAATCCGATAACTGCAATAAGCAGCAACACACAATGCACTGATTTAATTTTCAATAGGCATACCTTTTATTTGACTTAATCTAAGAATGGCACATTACCCACTAGAATCATTATTTTTCCCCAAAAACATGAACACCAATCCTAAGATTCCAATGATAATTTCGATTACTCCAAGTGGCATAACGCCAAATATCATCGAAAGCATCCCCCCAATTATAAATGCGAATGCCAATACAATGAAAATTGGATTTACGAAGGCTAAATTATCATTTAAAAGTGCTTTCATTTCATATCCCTTTTGGGTCAGTCATACAACCAATCTATTTCCTGTGAACCCATGCTTAAATTCCTATCCGTTCAAGCAGCGGGTCTTTTACCCCAACCATGTCAAAAGCGCGCTTGCGCCTCATGCATGACTCGCACACGCCGCACGGTTTTTCCTTGCCATCATAACATGACCATGACCATTCAAGAGGCGCATCTATTTCCAGCCCGCGTCTTACGATATCGGCTTTGTTCATGGAAATAAGCGGCGTATAGACCGATGGGTGCACCAGCGTTCCGAATTTAAGCATTTCATTGAAACGCTCCACGAATTCAGGTGTGTTATCAGGGAAAGTAGCAGCTTCTTCGGCATCAAATCCAGTAACAATAAGGTCGTATTTATAGTTCTCAGCAAGAGCCGCGCCAATTGAAAGAAAAACAACATTTCGGGCAGGAACCCAGACTTCTTCTGCGCTTTTTTGCGTAATTTCTTTATCATCAAGTTCATGCCCCGATATTTTTGGCATCATCCCGCTGCCTGTAAGCGCGCCGCGAAAAGTGCCGTACCACGGGAGAGAAATTATGATATGGCCAACCTTGAATTGCCCGCAGATGGTTTTCGCAAAAGCGATCTCTTTTTCCCTCGCCCTCTGCCCATAATCAAATGTCACGCAAACCACTTCGTCGCACCTGTTGAAAGCTTCCTTGAAAGCAACCGTAGAATCAAGGCCCGATGAAAGCAAAACAATGGATTTCATACCGAACAATTGATTTTTAAGCAGTAAATATTTATCGTTTGGCGCTTATTAATCGGCGATGCGACCCACAATAGATGAATACTTCATGGAGATAGCGACAATAGTTGCAAAACGCTCCACATGCCTCAGAAACCAGGTCGGCGCCGTCATCGTGAAAGATAAAAGGATACTTTCCACAGGTTATAACGGCGCACCGAGGAACCTGGAACACTGCCTTGATATCGGATGCATAAGGCAGCAAAATAATATCGCTTCGGGGACGAGGCATGAACTCTGCCGCGCAGTTCATGCAGAACAGAACGCCATTATACAGGCGGCGCTTCATGGCGTGAGCATTGAGGACGCAACAATTTATTGCACCCACCAGCCATGTATCCTGTGCGCAAAGATGCTGATAAATGCAAGGATTGAAAAAGTGGTTTTCGGCGTAGTTTATCCTGATAAGGAAGCCCTGAGCTTTTTTAACAAGGCAGGCGTCAAAGTCGAGCAATTTGACCTCGGCCGGAGCGCTTGAGATATATGTTTGAGACAATTGCTGGAATAATTGCAGTGGTAACCGGCTACATTCTCAAAGCAACGTGGCTGATGCTTCCGGCTTATATTGCAAATCCCACAGCCGTTGTGTTCGGCGGCGGGACTCCCATAGATTTCGGGAAGAACTGGAAGGACGGGAGACGAATATTGGGCGATGGGAAGACTTTCCGGGGACTTATCGGAGGAACAGTCTGCGGCATTATCATCGGAGTCATCCAGATGCGGGTACAGCCCCAATTAGGAGCTTTTACGCTCGCTGCGATAGTTGCCCTATCGTTTGGCGCATTGCTTGGCGATATCGTAAAAAGTTTTTTTAAACGACGGCTTGGCCTGGCGCGGGGGGCTGAATTCCCGCTTGTGGACCAGCTTGATTTCGTAGCAGGGGCATGGATTCTGGCGTATATCGTAGAGCCGAAGTGGTTTACTGACAACTTCACTTTCTGGATAATAATTACAGTCATTATTTTCACCCCGATTCTCCATCGCCTGACCAATATTATCGGGTATTATGCCAAATTAAAAAAGGAGCCATGGTAATGGAAACACTTGCAGAAGCATTAAAAGAGTGCGGCGCGATCAAATTCGGTGATTTTACACTTGCTTCGGGAAAGAAAAGCAGGTATTATGTCGATATCAAAAAAGCAAGCACAAACCCGCGAATATTGAAAATCATAGCTCATGCCATAAATGAGAAAATAAAATCCCATTCCATATCCGCGGATTATATCGGCTGCGTCGCTCTCGGGGGAGTGCCCATAGCCGTCGCCGTGTCGCTGGAAACGGGATTGCCCCTGATAATTATCAGGAAAGAAGCAAAAGAATACGGCACGAAAGGGCAAATCGTGGGTGAATTCAAGCCTGGTGAATCGGTTTTAATGGTCGAGGATGTCGCAACGACAGGCGGTTCTGTCCTGAAAGCCATAGGAATGCTGCGGGGTGAAGGGGTGATCATTCGGTATGTTATCGTGGTGGTTGACCGCGAGGAGGGGGCGCTTGCTGCTCTTGCCAATGCTGGTGTTGAACTCGTACCGCTTGTGAAGAGAAGTGAATTGCTAAACGAACCCTAATACGAATACCTCTCTTCCTTCCACGGATCTGCACTGTTGCTGTACCCGCGCTGCTCCCAGTAGCCCAGCTCCTGCTTCTCGGTGAAAACCACTCGCCTCACCCATTTGGCGCACTTATATGCGTATTTTTTCGGGACAACAAGGCGAAGCGGTCCGCCGTGCATGGGTTCAAGCGGCTTTCCTTCAAAAGCGTAAGCAAAAAGCACATCAGGTTCCATAAGCTCAGTAAGCGGCAAACTGGTAGTATAGCCGCCATCAGCCTCGATGGTTGCAAACCGGGCATTAATTTTGGGTTTTACGAGCTTTGCAACATCGCTGAAACGAACGCCTTCCCATTTATTATCAAACCTGCTCCATCCGGTTACGCAATGAAAATCACTTACATCAACCGTCCTTTCAAGCGCAAGGAATTCATCATACGTCAGCCTGACCGGATTTTCTACAAGGCCTTCCACACAGAAATCCCACGATGCTTTATCAAATTCGGGCACTCTTCCAAAATGAAGGACAGGGAAATTTGAAGTCAGGCGCTGGTTAGGGGGAAGACGCTGCATAACTTATACTCTGTATCTTTTCTATACATACTTTTTGAATCTGCAAGGGATTGGGTTTTATTAACACCATAAAGTTTTAATTGCATTATCACATTACTAAACTTCGATAAACCCGTATAGTAAATTTAGAGATCATAGGATTTCAAATTCTGGAGATTATTTTCATGTTAAAAGAAGCAGCGCAATACGATGCAAAAAACTTAGAACAGGATATACGCAAATTCTGGGATGAAATAGACGCTTATTCAAAGGTAAGAGAACAGCGGAAAAACGGCAAGAGATTCTTTTTTGTTGACGGACCGCCATATACCACAGGTCGAATTCATCTCGGCACAGCCTGGAACAAGATAATCAAGGATTCGATACTGCGCTATAAATCCATGAACGGATTCCATATACTTGACCGCGCCGGGTGGGATATGCACGGCCTGCCCATTGAGGTAAAAGTAGAAGGCGTGCTCGGCTTTACATCAAAAAAGGATATTGAAAAATACGGCGTTGGCAATTTCGTGGCAAAATGCAAGGAATTCGCTCTCTCACACCGCGATGAAATGACCCTCCAGTTCCAGAACCTTGGCGTCTGGCTTAACTGGAAAGACCCGTACATGACATTGCGTGACGAGTACATCGAGGCTGCATGGTGGACATTGAAAAAAGCGCATGAGAAGAAACTCCTTGAAAAAGGCCTGCGCGTTGTGAACTGGTGCCCGCGCTGCGAAACCGCCATAGCCGACTCCGAGGTCGAATATTCGGATGTTAACGACCCTTCTGTTTATATCAAATTCCCAGTTGCGAACGAGGAAAACACCTATATCGTAATCTGGACTACGACGCCCTGGACTATTCCTGCAAATATTGCAGTTGCTGTGCATCCTTCTTTTGAGTATGTAAAAGTAAAGGTTGTAAAAGACGGAAAAGTTGAGATTCTCATAATGGCATCCGAACTCATGAAAAATGTCATGAAACAGGGAAGGTACAAAGAGTTCGAAGTCCTTGAAACAATTCTCGGGGAGGAACTGAAAATCGAATACAAGGCGCCTCTTGGTCATAAGGTGCCCAAACAGAATGAATTCCCGCATCATGTTTACATGGCGGATTTTGTCACAGCCGAAAATACCGGCTGCGTTCATATCGCCCCGGGTCACGGCATTGACGACTTTGAACTCGGAATGAAACATAAATTGCCGATATTCTGTCCTGTCGGGCCTGACGGCAAATACACAGAAGAAGCCGGGGAATACAAAGGAATGCATGTCAGGGAAGCCAATAAGGTCGTGCTCGAAGACCTCACAGAAAAAAATCTGCTCCTTTCAAGCGGCACGATCTCGCACCGCTACGGCCATTGCTGGAGATGCAAGACTCCAATTATCTATCTTGCCACAGAGCAGTGGTTCCTGAAGGTCACCGACCTCAAGGAAAAAATGCTTGAGGAGATTAAAAAAGTGAAATGGTACCCGGAATGGGCTGGAACCGCGCGGTTTGCAGATTGGGTCGCAGGCTCGCGCGACTGGTGCATTTCCAGGCAGAGATACTGGGGAATTCCAATTCCTGTATGGGTGTGCGATTTTTGCGGCAGGGTGGAGGTAATGGGAACGATGGACGAACTGAAATCAAGATCCGGAGTTAAGACGCTTTCGGACCTCCACAGGCCCAACGTTGATAATATCCATATCAAATGCAGTAAGTGCGATAACAGGATGAGCCGGGTTCCAGATGTGTTCGATGTGTGGTTCGATTCTGCTGTGGCCTCATGGGCAACGTTGAATTTCCCGCGCGATGAAAAAGCATTTAAAGAGTGGTGGCCAGCCGACTTCATAACCGAAGGCCATGACCAGACGCGCGGATGGTTCTATTCCCAGATGGGCGCAAGCATGGTATCATTCGGGAAAGCCCCTTATAAGAGCGTGCTGATGCACGGTTTCACCCTTGACACAGAAGGTAAGAAAATGTCAAAGAGCCTTGGCAATGTTGTTTCACCTGACGATGTTATCACAAAATACGGTGCTGAATCGCTGCGGTTTTACGTGCTTTCCCAGAATGCACCGTGGGAAGACCTGAAATTCAGCTGGGATGAGGTGGGCAATATCCACAGGATGGTGAATATTCTCTGGAACGTGTACAGGTTCCCGCTGCCGTACATGATTCTTGATAAATTTAACCCGGCTGACCTTGAAGAGAAACTCTCGACTCTGCCACTTCGCATTGAAGACAGGTGGATACTTTCACGGATGCAGTCACTGATAAAAGCCGTTGACGTGGCAATGTCAGAATACAATCTTCATAAAGCAACGCGTCCGATATCGGAGTTCATACTTGAAGACCTCTCGCGGTGGTATATCCAGCTCATAAGGCCAAGGACATGGCGCGAGGCAAACGACCCCGATAAACTGGCTGCTTATTATACCCTGTATGAAGTCCTTGTCACAATAACAAAACTCATAGCGCCTTTTATGCCTCATATTTCCGAGGAGATGTACCAGAATCTCGTTCGCAACATCAATCGTAACGCACCCGAGAGCGTTCATTTGTGCGAGTGGGTTAAGCCAAAGGAAAATTTCATTGACGCCGGCTTAGAGAAAAAAATGGACATCATAAGGGAGATAGTCGAGGCATCATCCAATGCAAGACAGAAACTGAAGCGCAAACTGAGATGGCCTGTGAAAAGAATCGTCATTTCGCCGAAGAACGAAATAGTAAATGAAGCCGTGGCAAGCCTTGAATCCGTATTGAAAGAGCAGACAAATGCCAAGGAAATTGTTATGCTAAAACAGGATGAAACATGGGAAGAGCTTGGCGTGGAAGTGCTGCCAAACCATGTTGCGCTTGGGCCCGCTTTTAAAAAGGATGCGGGAAAAGTAATAGCCGAATTGAAGAAAGCCGACGGCAGGAAAATAAAAAAGGCGATTCTGGAAACGGGACAGTATGAGCTTAAAGCCGGAATAATAACACAGGAAATGGTAAGTTTCAAGGATTTAATCCCGGCTGCTATTGCAGGCGCCGGATTTTCGCAGGGGGAAGTGTATGTTGATACCGAACTCACGCGTGAGATCGAATCAGAAGGTTATGCCCGCGAGGTCATAAGAAGAATTCAGGACATGAGAAAAGAACTTGACCTTGCAGTTGAGGAAGAGATTAACGCTATTGTGGAGATCAAGGATGAGCGTGTTGCGGCGCTGATACTTGATTTAAAGGATTTTATTTCAGGAGAAGTAAGGGCAGGCTCATTGAGTATCGGTCCTGAGGTAGAAGCTGAGGGCGAACTTGTGAAGGATTGGGATGTCGAGGATGTTAAGATGAGGATGGGGATAGGGAGGAAAAATTAGTTAAAAATCACATATCGGGTTGTCGTTTAGATAAGAATATTATTAAGACTATTGAAAAACATACATCATCGCATCCTCAATAGTCCCGACCTCCCTCACCTCAATTCCGATATTTCCGACATCAGCACTTTGCCCGATGGGAACAAGGAACAAGACAGCCCCGGCATCCCTGGCAGCCAGCGCTTTTGCCCTGGGAGACCCGATTTGCCCAATGGTGTGGTCATCATTTATTGTGCCTGTAATCAGCACATCCTTTCGCAGTGTTTTACCCTGGATGGCCGCAATAGTCGCAAGGGTCATGGCGCTGCCGCCGCTTCCTCCTGAAATGAGTAATTGTTCTTGCGTTGGGGATATTATATTGATGATAGTGTCCTTATTAGCGAGGTTTTTTCTCGTTACATCCCGCGCCACATGCACCGCAGTTTGTGCCGAAGTTTGAATGGTCGGGTCAAGCAGGATATTGGCGACATTAAGTAAAAGCTCTCCGGTTCCATTCCTCAAAACGACTTCAAGAGGAATCAGGTGGCCGACATCATTATTATCCACAGCCATGACATCATAATCGGCTTTTGAAACCCGGGTGAGGCTTGTAATTTTATCCTCAAGCTGCTGGGTTTTTTGTATTTCGTTTTTGAGTAGCGTTTCATTGCTGGATAAATACTGTTTTAGATCATTTACGCTTGTTTCAAGCCCCGAAATCGTTTGTTTCTGGGCATTGGTTTCTGCAGTCAGGCCGGTAATCGCCTGGTTCTGGAGGTTTATTTTTTGAAAATTCGAATATAATTGGAAAGCTGAGCCTATCAACAATACAGAAAGGATTATTGTTATGATTTTCAGTAATTTATTCGTGTCAGCCATTCTAACCCATACTTTATTTGTACGCTATAATGTAAAAGCCTTTGGCTACTGCCAATTCTTTTTTAATGGTCCATTGACCCCCGTCCTGGCTGCCTCACTCATTTGATAATGTTAAAACTATTCTGTGGACTTCTCAGTTTCTTCTCCATTTGATTTTGACTTTGAAATCGAATAAATTTTGATGTTATCCTGAGATATCTTTTCAATCAGGTCCTGGTTAATGACCTTTGCCTCATAGTCATGCCAGACATGCCATTTTTCATTATTCTCACAGGTAAAACCCCTGCACGGCACAGGGCGGTGCTCACGCACTTTACAGTTGTATGTATTCCTATCCATATGAATGCAGTAACCATCAGCGTCGTGTGCGATAAGATACGGTCTCCCGAATTCCCAGCGGATGATGCCCTCTTCCACATCCTGTTTAGACAGGGCGAAGGGAAATTTGCAGCATATTGCCTTGCACACGTGAAGCCTGCTCTGGCAATCCACGAAAGCTTCTTGTTTAAACTCATATTTATCTTCCCCGGAATCCTGGTAAAGAAGTCCTATACCGCTTTCAACGAATTTTTCCACAAGCCGCTTTGCGACCTGTTTTTTTCGCTCGTCCAGTTCCTCAATTGAGATTAACCCTTTTTCATCAAGCAGTTCGATGAGAGCGTAGAGGAATGAGGAAGCTTCCAGGGTCTTAGTAGTATTGGCATTGACCCGTGTATGCGTATACAGCAAACCTTCGGCTACTTCCTTGCTTAGATGTTTTGTTTGATACGGTGTATCAACTTGATGCTTTTGGCTCATAATTTATAGAAAATTAACGTCAACTAATCAGAAGGGGTTTCATCGTCCCATTGCTCGCCCCTTTATAAAATGACTATTTACAAAAACTCCATGTATATGCCATTATATATTGGTTTCGATTGTTGTTGGCATCAAGGTTGTTCAGCCATTTAAGTGTTAAGATGGCTTACGATTTCAGATTTGCCCGCCCATGTAAAAAACCGCTTTATCCTGACTTTGCAAATTCCAACTGTTTCGATTAAACATTCGTTATGCTTTTCCAGAATGTACTTATTCACATCGGTTTTATCCCACTTTTCAAGAGCCTTAAACCTGTTGATGTTCTTTAAAAATTTACTATAATCCATTATAGTTTTCTCTGCCGTGCCATTAATTTTGAGGTCATGAAGGAATTGATCGATTATTTTTATCATATACCTTTATATGTACTTACTAGGCAATAAAGCCCTAATCTAAAACAAATCCCCATAATGTCGTTTTTTAAATAAAAAATAATTCATACGTATATTCTTAAAAAAATATTAGTTTAGAAGCAATTAAACGCCAAATTGTCTTTAATAAGCTATTGAAACATGAATAAATGATGTCCTGTTTCTCGATTCCAAGTCCCTGACGTTCTCCCATTAATCTTAAGCACATTGATATACTTTTTAACCATAACCCAACAAAACCGTTATGGAAATAATCAAAACCAACCACATCAATTTCCGCTACTTCAAGAAAAACCTGCAGAGTATCGCAGTCCTGCTGCCCCTCCTTCCGGGCGCGGATATTTCAAAAGAGAGTTGCGAGGGCATAATGATTTACAGCTTTTCCTCGCCGCAAGCGCAGTCAATCTTTCGTGAAGTCAAACACTCAAAAACCAGCTCGATATTCATAGCAGGCGGACCGCATCCATCGGCACGCCCAGAAGAGACGCTTCAGTATTTTGATTATGTGGTCGTGGGCGAAGGCGAGGAAACCCTGCCAGAATTGATACACGTTTTGCAAAAAGGAGGAGATGTTTCTACTGTCAAAGGAATTGCATTTAAGGAAAAAGACATGATCATCTTCACAGGAAAAAGAGACGACATTAACCTTGACACGTACCCCGCTTTTGACCCCGACATTATGCACAGCACAATCGAGATAACACGGGGCTGCCCGTTTAACTGCTCCTATTGCTCAACCCCGCAGCTATTCGGTCACAGTATGAGACATCGGAGCATTGACTCAATAACAAAATACGCGCAATTCCTCGGTGACGTCAGGTTCACATCCCCGAATGCTTTTGCCTATGGTTCGGATGGGGTACATCCCCGACCTGAGAAGGTAGAAGCACTCCTTAAGGCATTACCCTATAAAAGGGCATTTTTTGGCACATTCCCGTCAGAAGTGAGACCTGAATTTATCAATGACAGGCTTCTTGAGCTTGTATCCGAGTATTGCGCCAATACCACGTTAAACATGGGCGGGCAATCCGGGAGCCAGAGGATGCTTGAGATGATTAACAGGGGACATACTGTCGAGGATATAATTTCAGGGGCGGAAAAATGTCTCATGCACGGCTTTGTGCCAGTCGTGGATTTCATTTTTGGCCTGCCCAACGAGACAGAAGATGACCAGCATGAAACCATCAAACTCATCAAGTGGCTCACAGGAAATGGAGCGAAAGTACATTCCCATTATTTCATGCCGCTTCCGGGGACACTATTTGAAAAACTGGCGCCTGCGCCGTTGTCAAAGCATATTGAAAAAGTTATGGGCGAGCTTGCGCTTAAGGGGAAAGTGACAGGAATCTGGTCGGGAGTATAAAATTCCTTTAGTGTTGTTAAATCAAAAATCAAAATAGCCACAGAGACGCGGAGGCACTGAGTTATTATTTCTCTGTGTCTCTGTGCCTCCGTGGCTAATATTTTATATCAAACAAAATTTCTTTACAGAGCCATCCGGTCTAAAGCTTGATATCCTCGTGTTCAACCAGTAACCTGAAATCTTCAAGGCTCAGGCGTCCGTCCTTCTTGAATTTCTCTTTCGCCTGCTCCCGCTTTCCCATATTTTTCTGCTAGTCCTTACTTAACTGGACATCCTTCATCTGTTCAAGGTAAACTCCAAGTTCATCCCTGAGTTTGGGGATTTCAGCTTTGAGCGCGCCTATTTTCTTCCTGAGGGGGTTAATGCCTTTATATTTTTCAGACAACTGGGCATGATAAGAATCCGCCTCTTTGCGTATTGCATCAATCTCTTTATAGAGCGCAATCATCTCCTCATGATATTTCTGGGATTCCTGCGCAAGCGCCTGTATCCGGGCATGCAGGGAATCCATGTCCGTATAAATCTCTTTTCCTTTGCTGTATTCTTCTGTTATCTCGGAATGTATCACGTTAGCCTTTTTAGTGGCTTCATACCGCTGGCTTAACTCGATAAGCCTGTTAAAAATATTGATTTCAAGTTCAAGAGGGATATCAGCGGTCAAGAATGTATTTAATTCCTCGGCGTATGCTTTCTCAAGCGTTTCAATCCTTCCCCGCGCAGTCAGGTTCAGCTCATCACGTGTTTTCTTGAGTCCGCCTATTTTTTCGCCGAATTCCTTTCCTTTCATTTTTAACTGGTCGCGCTGAAATTTTAACTCTGCAATCCTCGCATTGACTTCATCACGTTTTTTCCGTAATTCGCTTGCTCTGGCGGATTGCTCTTTCACTTTTGAATTCAAACCGTCGCGTTTGACCTTTAGCTCATCTCCGCCATTGCTGTGGAGAGATATGTCTTTGAATATGGTTCTTAATTCCCTCTCTTTTTGCTCGAGCTGCTGCCTCAGTTGATTGATTTTTTCCTTTAATTCCCTCTCAGGAAGCTTCGGGAAAACTTTTGGCGATTCGACGCTGTCGGTTTTCTGCTCAATAACAGGTTCTTCCTGTTTGGCAGGAACAGGGGCATCAACAGGAGGCGCATCAACGGCAGGCGATTCAGCAACTGGTGTATCAACGGTATTATCAGTAACAGGCGCATCCACAACAGCCTGGGTATTTTGTGTATTTTCCGGCTCGCTCATCTCAAATCCCGCCTTTTTGTTTTTCCCAGTAAGCAACAGCATTATTATGGCTTTCGATCCTTCGTTTTAACCAGTTGTGGCGCCCTTCGATTTCATTTATTTGCTTATCGGCATCCCTTGCGCCTGTATCCTGTTTCGGTTTATTCTGGAGGGAAATCAATTCCTTATGGGAAGAGTTTGCCTCATTTAAGATATCGACTACGCCTTTCCCTGTTACAATTAATCCGGCTTTTCGGGCTTCGGATTCAAAATCATAAAGGAGTTTTTTGATTTCCACGATTATCTTTTCCTCATCCTCGATATTTTTTGAATTCTGGAGTCTTTTCTCAAAATCATCTATTTTGCCTGAGATACGCATGATGTCATGAACATTAGCCGCTTTTGCAGAGCGCATTTTTTCAATGACCTTACCGAATAATTCTTCCCTCAGTTTTTTTGCCTGGTGGAAAAACAGATAATATTTTTCATTAAGAACGGTAATTCTTGCCTCTGTTGCATTTATCTCTTTTTTTATTTCCAGGGATTGCTCTTTGGAGGCAGCCAGTTTGCTGTCGAGTTCTGAAAATTCGGAATTGAATGTCTTAAGAAATCCATTATGCTTTTCAATAACCTGTTCGATTAACCTGTTGCTTTCAATAATTTCAATCATATTTGTATCATCTGCGCATGAGGGATCCCCTCGATAAATATAACCGTATCCGGGTCGACACACCCGCAAGCCACTGCACATGCTATTGATTTTTCACCTGCGATATTGGCCATTGTCGCGCCGGACAGGGCGTCTTTCACTTCTTCCTCGCAAACTTCATCGCCTTTATAGAAACACTCGTCCAGTTTGAGAACGAGAATACCTTCCTTGAATTTCTTCCCGATAATGTCCTTATCGCAAACTGCCACTACGATATGCCCATCCGTATTATATTTTTTCATGTACATTCAAACTACCCTGAACCGTTCGTTACTTGCTTCAATAATCTCTCCGGCGCTCTTTAATTTTTGTATCATATCTTCAACGGTTTCTTTTTTGATTCCAGATTCTTCTGCTTTGGATATAATATCTTCTAAAGGCGCAGGACCTTTATAATCATCCTGTAATTCCCTGATTATTTCCCGGAGGACCTTAATCCTGTCGCGCTGGTTCTTTCCCATTCCCACATTGATAATATCGGCATCAAGCTTTCCAGTCTCAGGGTCGGTCATGACCTGCTTCAAGCTTGCCATCACTATCCTGATGACGCGGGCTGTATCATCAGTAGTTATAACATCGCTCAGGCGCACGCGTGCGCTCGCCTCTGCAAGGCGGATAAGCGCTTCAAGCTGGCGCGCGGTCACGGGCACAGGAGAATTGGGGTCTTCGCCCTGTTTTCGAAGGCCAAGGTAAAAGTCAATAAGCTGCTTTCGAGCATCATCCTGGATTATGGGAAAGATGTTCCTCTTTGTGTAAGCGATATACTTGCGGAGCATATCAGCCTCAATGACAGGCTGGATTACCTCCATTGCAGTCGTTATCTCTTCCTGGCTTATCCCGGAATTAATGATATTTGTCCTTCTTACTGAAAGCTCGCCTGCGTAATGCGCTTTCAGGATGTGTTCGGCTATCGCAGTATCCCTGTTTACTGAAGGTTCGTCCGTGAGGATGAAAATCAGGTCAAAACGCGATAAAAGCGCAGGCGGCATATTGATTTGCTTTGCGATTGGCTCGTACCTGTCAAACCTTCCGAATTTCGGGTTAGCAGCACCGAGCAGCGCGCAGCGTGATTTCAAAGTCGCCATGATTCCTGCCTTTGCTATACTGATTGTCTGCTGTTCCATTGCCTCGTGCATTGAACTCCTGTCGTCTGCTTCCATCTTATCAAGTTCGTCCACGCAGGCAAGACCCATATCCGCAAGCACAAGGGCGCCGGCTTCAAGAGTCCATCTTCCATCCCCGAACTCGTCCTTGACCGCTGTTGCGGTAAGACCTGCAGATGTTGAGCTTTTGCCGCTTGTGTATATGCCGCGGGGGGCAAGCCGTACGGCATAGCGCAGCAACTGGGATTTCGCAACGCCGGGGTCACCAACAAGAAGAATATGGATATCGCCGCGTATCCGCGTGCCGTCGGGGAGTACTTTAGGGATACCTGAAAAAAGCTGCAATGCCATGGCTTCCTTTACTTCATCATAACCATAAATCGAAGGAGCTATCGAATAGATTATCTGGTTGTAGATTTTCGGGTCTTTCCCGAGCGCCATGATTTCTTCGATGTCCTCTTTTGAGATCTCGATATCCTCGAACTCCTTATCTTCTATCTCTGTCGACACCCCGCCAAGCACAAGGTCAAAGAACGTGCTTTTTCCCTGCTGGTTGCTTCTCTGGTATGAGCGCAGGATTCCTGAAAGGACAACGCGGTCGCCAGGCGATACAATCCCCGCAAGGTCGTCATCCACATCAACGTCAAGGGTTTGCGGCTGCTCGCCTCCGCGCAGGTCATCGGGCGATTCCTGTATCCTGAGTTTTTGCGCATCGATAAATTCTGAGTCTTCGTGTATGAGTTTAAATGGGCCTTTACGCCCGCAGCTATCGTTCTGGCACTCAAAAGGTTCTACGAATTTTCCTTCTGCCTGCGGCATGATAGTTACATCCCCGCACCGTTGGCATTTGAAAGCCGCCTTTACGATCTTGGGCCTGACCTCGGTCGCTTTCCTGATAAGACCCGATACGGCTATAAGTTTGTTGATGTTGGCGCTCCTGAGTTCCCTTATCTGTATGCGTTCCGGAAGCCTGAGAATCCTGATATGGGTATTAACGAAATCAACGTCAGCGGGAAGGTCAATTGCCGAAAGGGCCTCGTTTGCATGCGCGAGGACCTGTTCAGGATGTTCAATCAGCTCGCGCGCAAGCTCCATATCGAATTTTTCAATGTCGGGAAACTGGATGCCAAGACTTCTTTTTTCAGGGTATTCATTTGCTAATTTAAGTATTTCTTCCCAGTAATAGCGCTTGAAAAAATCTTCCCAGACCTGAAGTGATGATTGTACCATTCGAATCTATCATTAAGCCCGAAGGGTATTTCAATGTTTCGAGACAGATTATACTTGAGGTTAGATTATGTCAATTAAGATAAATTTCAATGGCGTAAACCATCTTGCAATGGCAACGGGAGATATG
>JBGPUU010000007.1:0-47683 GCA_041491305.1 Candidatus Methanoperedens sp. | reverse complement strand
GAAGAGAGCAGAGAGCGCAGCAAGAAAAGTAAGGGCATATCTTGCAAAGCACCTGAAGACCGATTTAAAAGAAGTTAAGATTGATAAGACTATTAACGAGAAACTCTGGGAGAGAGGCTCCATGAAACCGCCATTGAAAGTTAGAGTTAGGGCTGTAAAATTCGAGGCTGGCGGCGTGCAGGCTGAACTCGCCCAGGAATAACTTTTTTTGGATAAAAAGGGGCAGATTTGAAACGTAAGTTAAATATTTCAGGGAGCCCCGTACTTGGTGTTTTTGCTTCTTGTACCGATGAGCTTGTTTTTGTCCCGGGCAATACATCGCCTGAGACAATCAAAGAATTAGAAGAATCACTTGGTGCAGTTGCTGTCAGTTCTTTAGTGGGCGGAAGCTCGATTGTCGGCTCGCTGCTTAAGGGAAACTGCCGCAGTGTCGTGGTAGCGGGTTTAATATATGATAAAGAATTGCGCGCACTCAGGAAACACACAAAAGCCGCAAAATTGACTGGAGAATTAAACGCAGCAGGAAATCTCATACTTGCCAACGATACGGCTGCTCTCGTTCATCCCGACCTCAGCGATAAATCAGTCGGGATAATCAAGAAGGCTCTTGATGTTGATGTTAAACGCGGCACTATCGGAGGATTAAAGACTGTGGGAATGGCCGGTATTGCAACGAACAAAGGGGTGCTTGTGCATCCAAAATCAACCCCATCGGAAATTGGAGTAATCGAAGAACTGTTCAATCTCCCGGTGGATATCGGGACGGTTAATTTTGGTTCACCGCTTGTTGGTTCGGGGATTCTTGCCAATGGAAAAGGATATGTTGTGGGTGAAGATACTACGGGGCCTGAGATAAGCCGGATTGAAGATACCCTGGGTTATCTGTAAATCTCTTCTGGGGTTTTGAATGTAAATATTTTTCATCATACTGTAGAGTCTGGATATTTTCATCAAACCGAAACTTTTAAATATTGTTAGTTATTATTATGATAATGAGCAGGCATTGCTTTTTTAACTCCCACACCCTATCAAGCCTGCTCTTTCCAATCCATAAAATCTTTATGCAATAACTTTTATTGAGTTGGATATGGCGTTAACATATTCGGAGGCTGGCGTTGATATTGAGAGGGAGAACAGGGCAATAGCAGCTCTTGCAAAACAACTTGTTTATAAACGAAAGGGACTGGGAGCGCCCCTGACAGACGTGGGCCATTATGCAGGTTTAATAGATTTCGGGGAGTACGCTCTTGCGCTTACCACAGACGGCGTAGGTTCAAAAGTCCTCATCGCAAACGAGATGAAGAGATGGAATACCGTGGGCATTGACTGCATAGCCATGAACGTGAATGACCTCCTTGCAATGGGCATCGAGCCTCTTGCATTCGTGGATTATATCGCTATCCAGGAACCCAATAATGAAATCATGAAGCAGATAGGGGAAGGGCTTGCAAAAGGCGCGGAGATTTCAAGGATGACAATCGTGGGAGGGGAAACTGCGACCCTTCCGGATATCATAAATGGTTTTGACCTTGCAGGCACATGTCTTGGAATGGTAAAGAAGGACAGAATTATTACAGGTGAAAAAATTGAAATCGGCGATGCGTTAATCGGGCTTCCCTCAAACGGCGTGCACAGCAATGGTTATTCCCTTGTCCGCAGGATTATAAAAGACTCAGGCTGCTCTTACCATGACCCTTTTCCATATAATAAAAAGACCACTATCGGCGATGAACTTTTGATCCCGACAAGGATTTACATGGAAATTCTTGATGCTGCAAAAAAATTCGATATTCACGGGCTGGCGCACATAACGGGAAGCGGCCTCATGAAACTTCACCGCATTACAAAACTCGGATTTGATATCAGAGACCCGATTCCGCCGCAGCCCGTATTCAGGTTCCTGCAGGAGAAAGGGGAAGTGGAGGACCTTGAGATGTACAAGACCTTCAATATGGGGATGGGTTTCGTAGTGGTTGTACCGCAAAGCGAGGCAGAGGATGCTTCAAAGATGATGGGGGGAAAGATTGTCGGGGAGATTGTGGATGAGGGGATCTTTGTTAAAGGAATGGAAATAAAGTAGAGAAACATCGAAAAAGCCAATCCTTAAATAAGAACAAAGCAGACAATTGTTGATAATTATGGCGGATGAATTGTTAGTGTTATTAAATAAAGCGATTGCAAGGGAAATCGGTGTTAGCGTACAGTATATGTGGCAGCATGTTATGGCATTGGGCATGAAAAGCCCTGAAATTAAAGATGTTTTCGAAGATATTGCCATAGAAGAGATGAAACATGCCGAGAAGATTGCAGAGAGGCTTTTTTATCTTGGCGGGATTCCTACCACGAAACCAACGCCGATTGAGGTGGGTAAATCCCTGAAAGAGATGATTGAGAACAACCTCCGGGCAGAGAACGAGGCTATCGAGATGTACAAAGAAATTATAGATATGGCATCCGAAAAAGGAGACTCAACCACACGATTATTGTTTGAGGAGATTTTAACCGCTGAGGAAGAACACAAACATACGTTCACGATCCTTTTGAAATAAGTTGGTGCTGATAACGTATTTTTTCCTTTAACCAGCACAGGTGCCTGGCATATTTGTTAAACTCTTATCCCAATTAATTCTGTCCCACAGACCAAGTGGCGTAACTTTTATGAAGACATAAAAGAAAAGGAAAACATCAAACAAGGATAGTGGAAAATATGACAAAAGTGCTTGTCGTGGATGATACTCCTTCTAACAAGGAACTCGTGCTCGAAATACTCATTGGGGAAGGATTTGCCGCTCACGGAGCGCAGGATGGGGCTGAGGCGATTAAGATGGCAGAAAAAGAACTCTACGATTTGATACTTATGGATTTGAAGCTGCCTGATACTGATGGCATCGAAGTGACCAGGGCGATTAAAAGCAATTGTGCATACAAAGATGTGCCTGTAATAGCCTTAACCGCACATGCAATGAAAGGGGATAAAGAAAGAATACTCAATGAAGGATGTTTTGATGATTACATGTCAAAACCCATAGATATGCCTGAATTCATTGAAAGAATGGAGAAATACAGGACGAAGTAGATAATCCGCAGTTTAGTAACATTCAGGTTTATTTCGCGTGTAACGCCTTTTTTAGTGAGACAAAAAGATATTTCAATAATGAGCGCAATATACTAATATAGTCAATGCGGGGTCTGTCCGTTCATATATTATGGGATTAAGGGAGGTAATTTGAGAACTTTCTGCAAACGACACGACTGATAAAAAATCCGTGTCATATGAGTCTATAAGTTTTGATTAACTGTTTATCAGCGCCTTTTAATTCTTACTGCAGGCGAAAAACGGGGGAACAAATGATAAATATATACGGGGATACAAATTGAAATTAATTAATAAATTAACCCTCGGGCATTTAATAGTCGGCCTGTTTGTCATAGTGGTTGCTATTGTTGGGATGGCAACAATCAATAATATTAATTTTGCATTTAGTGAGATTTCAGAGCAAACCCTGCCCGTTGTTGAATCTCTTGAAGATGTGAGAGCAACGGGCCTGATAATAGGAGGCTCTACCAGCGAATTTGTATTTCTGAGAGCGGAAAGTAAATCCAATTATACCGGATTGGATATAGAAAAAGAAAATATAATATTAGCGGGAAAACGATATGATGCCGCAATTTCGCGATATGAAGAACTGGTAAATAATTTCTATCCAGACGAGAAGGGTCTGGTAGAGAACGTAAAAAACCGTGGGAAAAAACTTCAAAACGCAAGCAAAGAATTAATTACACTACAGGAAAAGGGCGCATCAGGGTCAATAGTTCTGGAAAAGTGGGAAGAATTTGAAGTGGCGGAGCAGGAATTCCTTAAGGCTATAGACGGCGTCATCGCACACAAATCTGGAGAAATCGCTCAAAGAAAACAATTTGTAGAAAATGCCATCGCAATAGCCATTAAAACAATCTTATTTGCAGGTTTATTGGCCTTTACCATCGCGATTGTGCTTGGCGCGCGTATTTCAAAATCCATTTCAGACCCGATAATAAAATTGAAGAGTGCGGCCGTAGAGATTGGAAAGGGTAAACTGGATACAAGAGTGGATATAAAATCCAAAGATGAGGTGGGCATTTTAGCGGCCTGCTTTAACCAGATGGCGGAGAGGCTTGAGCAGGGTATCGAGGAAAGCAAGAAAGCTGCGGAAGTGACAAGAGAAAGCGAGGAAATATTCAGGCTGCTCTTTGAGAATGCCAGGGATGCTATCTTCTGGTCAGACCCTGAGACGGGTATGATTCTCAGGTGTAATAAAGCCGCAAAAACCCTGCTGGAGAAGGAAAGCGGGGAAATTGTAGGGCATCATCAATCCACGCTGCATTCACCTGAAAAGGCGGAATATTATGCCGAACAGTTCAAAAGACATTTTGAACTGAAAGGGAGTGTGGATGAGGATGCGGAGGTCATAACCAAATCAGGGAAAATAAAGCCAGTCCAAATCTCGGCGTCTGTGACTATAGTAAGAGGAAAGCCAATAATGCAGGGAATATTCCACGATATCACAGAGCGCAAGCTGGCGGAGAACGCATTGCTAAAAGAAAAGAAATTCACTGAAATTGCTCTGGATTCACAACATGACACTTTTTTTGTCTTTGATCCTTCTACCAATAAAGCCATCCGCTGGAATAAAGCCTTCAGGGATATTACCGGTTATACAGACGAAGAAATTGCTTCATTAAAAGCCCCCAATTCATATTACAGTCTGGAAGATTTGGAAAAAGCTGCTTCCTACATAGAATCCATAATGCGTAATGAGAAGGCGAGAGTTGAACTTTCCTTAATTTGCAAAAATGGACACACG
This sequence comes from Candidatus Methanoperedens sp., assembly GCA_041491305.1. GTDB lineage: Archaea > Halobacteriota > Methanosarcinia > Methanosarcinales > Methanoperedenaceae > Methanoperedens. Next base: position 42,839 of record JBGPUU010000007.1, on the reverse strand, counting down.
GTACTCACTGAGTACGAAGCATCAGTCATCCGTGGCGAAAATGGAGAACCAAAGTTTATAATTTCCGTAGGCCGGGACATCACAGAGCGAAAGCTTGCGGAGAACGCGCTAAAAGAAAGCGAGGAACGCTACCGCCGCCTTGTGGATTTCTCTCCCTACGGAATCGCTGTCCACAGCGATGGTAAATTGGTGCTTGTAAACCACGCCGGAGCAAAAATCCTTGGCACCGCAAACCCTGAAGAACTCATCGGAATACCTGTCCTTCAAATTATCCACCCGGATTACCGTGAACTCGTTAAAGAACGAATCCGCATGCAGGAGGAAGGAAAAGGAGTGCCGCTGATTGAAGAAAAGCTTCTCAGGCTCGACGGCACTTCCGTGGATGTTGAAATAACTTCAATTCCTTTTTCCTATAAAGGCAAACCGGCGATGTACGGTGTTTTCCTGGACATAACCGAGCGCAAAAAACTGGAAGAACTGCGCCTTGAAAACGAGCGTCTCGTTCTCGCAAACCAGGCAAAATCAGAGTTTCTTGCAGTCATGAGCCATGAGCTTCGTACCCCGTTGAATGCAGTTATCGGTTTCTCTGAATTACTAAAGCAGGAAAAAACCGGGGAATTGAACGAAAAACAGGAGCATTATGTCGATAATGTCCTGGCAGGCGGCAAGCACCTGCTCGACCTTGTCACCAAAATCCTCGATCTTGCCAGTTTAAAAACAGAAAAAATGGAATTGAATATAGAAAAGATTTCCGTGCTTGGCGCCATAAATGAAGCTGCAGTTTTCATGAAAGAAAATGCAGAAAAGCGTAATGTAAATCTTAAAATAAATCTTGACCCGCAACTTGACGTCATAGATGCTGACAAGACAAAGTTCAAACAGATTCTTTTTAACCTGCTTGATAACGCTGTGAAGTTCAGCAAGCCGGAGGGGGGAACCGTTACCATCACAACCAAAAAATCCGAAGACATGGCGAAAATTTCGGTATCTGATACGGGCATAGGAATAAAGGAAGAAGATACGGGAAAATTATTCACCATGTTCCAGCAGCTCGATTCTGGAACTTCCAGAAATCATGGCGGAGCAGGGCTTGGACTTGCGATTTCAAGGCAGTTTGTTGAATTGCATGGAGGCAAAATCATGGTAGAGAGCATATACGGTGAAGGCAGCACCTTCACATTTTTAATACCGCTCGTAGCGAAAAAGGGAGGTGAAAATAAATGACAAAAGTACTGGTGGTTGAGGACGACCCGCTGAACATGGAACTGGTGTGTGAAATACTCGGGTCAATGGGTTTTACTGTCCATGAAGCTTCAAGCGGAAAAGAAGCTATTGAGAAGGCTGGGAAAGAATCCTATGATTTGATTGTCATGGATATAATGATGCCAGGAATGGATGGCATCGAGGCGGCCAGGATAATAAAAAGTAAGCCCGGGTATGAGAAAACGCCTGTAATAGCCTTAACTGCATATGCCATGAAAGGAGACAGGGAAAGATTCATTGAAGCGGGTTTTGATGATTATGTACCAAAACCGATTGATGTGCCTGATTTCCTTGAAAGAGTGGAGAAATACAGGAAGTGAGGTGAGCTGACAAATGAAAAGGAAAATGGGGATATTAAAAAACCCGGTGGTATGAAATGAGAGATGCCCCAACTATCCGGGAGAGTGTAATTATGGAAGATATGCATACAGAGCTTATCCTAAGGCGCATAACACTTGTATGCATTGCGATAACTTTAGGCATCAGCGGCGCAGCGATTATAGGTTGGCTGCTGAAGTGGCTCCTTCTTGCCCGGATCAGCCCTGCTTACATCCCGATGGCGCCGAGCTCCGCCCTGTCGTTTGTCATACTGAGTTTTGCGTTGCTCGTCTATGCACGAAAGCCTGAGAGTCCTCAAGCCATGACTTTTGCCAGGGTTGGAGCATTTCTGGTTTTACTGGTAGGCTTCGTAATACTTCTCGATTCTTTCACTGGAATGGCACTTGATATCGAGCGATTGCTGATAAGCCGCCCGGAAAAATTTGAAGGTTTTCCAATAGGTCGAATGTCTCCACTTACGGCTGCAAATTTCATGCTGGCAGGGTCAGCGCTTCTATTATTGCTCATTTCTCCGCCAGGCAGGCAACGTGCCAAATATGCAGCGACATATGCCGCTAACGCCGTCGCAGCGGTCGGACTCGTAATTGTTCTCGGGTACGTGTACGGGACGCCATTGCTATACGGAGGCAGGATATTACCCGTTGCACTGACATCAGCACTTGCTTTTGTGTCCCTTGAGGTTGGACTTATTGCTGCTGCAGGACAACATTATTGGCCTGCAAGTGCATTTACGGGTTCGTCGGTACGTGCCCGGCTAATGAGGGTATTTATTCCAGTAACGATTGCTTTATTATTAATTTCGGGCTGGTTGGATATTTTCGTCTTTCCTCTAACTAATAACCACGTTCTGTCAGAATTGTTGGCCTCAGTTTTTTCTGTGATTATCATTTCAATCGCCATCTCAAAAACAACGCAAATGATTGGCGGAGATATCGATCGTGCAAACGCCGAGCGCAAACGTGCTGAGGAGGCTTTGATTGAACAATCAAGAGTCTTGGAAGCGTTTTATAAATATACAATTACTTCTATAGTATTTTTAGATAAAAACTTTAATTTTATCAGGGTAAATGAAGCATATGCCAGAGCCTGCCAGCGTGATGCATCTGAATTCCCAGGTCATAATCATTTCGAATTCTACCCTGACGAAGAAAATCTGGCGATATTCAGAAAAGTAGTAGAGACAAAGGTGCCTTATCATGCTTTCGCGAAACCTTTTAGCTTCCCTGACCACCCGGAATGGGGTGTCACTTACTGGGACTGGACACTCACGCCTATATTAGACAATGCCGGTGAGGTTGAATTACTTGTTTTTTCTCTTAATGATGTGACTGAGCGCAAGAAAGCTGAAGCGGAACGGGAGCAGTTTTACAAATTCTTCCGGATATCTTCTGATTTGATGGTCATCGCCGATCCTAACGGTTGCTTCAAGAAGATAAACCCTGCATGCCTGAATGTTCTTGGATATTCCGAGACTGAGCTTCTGGCAAAACCGTTTATCGATTTTGTACATCCCGATGACCGGCAGCATACACTTGACGAAATGGCAAGGCAAATCCAGCTTGGCTTTTCACTCAACTTCGAAAACCGCTACATATGCAAAGATGGCACAACCAGATGGTTAGCATGGCGCGCCAATTATGATAAGGATGAAGGAATCACATATGCCACAGCACGCGACATTACCGAGCGCAAGCAGGCGGAGGAGGCATTACGTCGATTAAATCGGGAATTGCGAGCCATCAGCGACTGTAACCTGACCTTGATGCATGCAGAGGACGAGCAGACCTTACTCAACGACATCAGCCGTATCGTTTGCGAAGAGGCCGGCTATCGCATGTTCTGGGTTGGATATGCCGAAAACGATGAAGCTAAGACCATACGACCTGTAGCCTGGGCTGGATTCGAGAACGGATATATAGCAGAAGCTAAACTTACCTGGGCAGATAACACGGAACGCGGACAGGGTCCAGCTGGAAAAGCTATCCGAAGCGGTGAAATAGTATATGTTCAGGATTTCGCAACCGATCCACAAATTGCCCCGTGGCGCGAAAGCGCCTTGTCGCGCGGTTATCGTTCCGGTATCGCCCTGCCTCTTAAGGACGAAAGCGCAAGGGTATTCGGCGTTCTCCTGATTTATTCCGGGGAGATTAATGTCTTTACCCCGGACGAAATACGGCTTCTGGAAGAACTTGCAGGCGATCTGGCGTTCGGCATCATGGTTCTGCGTGCCCGCACCAAGCGTAAGCAGGCTGAAGAGGAGCGTATCAAGGCAGAGGAGCGGGTACGGCGCACCCTCGACAATATGCTCGAAGGCTGCATGATAATAGGTTTTGACTGGACATACCTGTATGTCAATGATGTGGCTGCCCTGCACGGCCACCAGAATCGCGAGAACCTGACCGGGCGGACCATGCTGGAGATGTACCCTGGCATAGAGAAGAGTCCGGTCTTTGCTGCCTACCGCCGCTGCATGAAAGAGAGGGTCCACCTGCGCTTCGAATCGGAGTTCACCTTCGCAGACGGTATTACAGGCTGGTACGAATTCAGCGTCGAACCGGTGCCTGAGGGTATATTCGTACTCTCGCTGGATATCACCGAACGCAAAAAGGCAGAACAGCTCCGCCTTGAAAACGTGTGCCTTGAAGCTGCAGACAAAGCCAAGAGCGAGTTCTTAGCCAATATGAGCCATGAGCTTCGCACCCCTCTGAATTCGTCAATAGGATTTTCAGAGCTTCTTAAACAGGGCATGGCTGGAGAATTGAGTGAAAAACAGAAACATTTTGTTGATAATATTCTTACAAGCAGCCAATTCCTGCTTGCCCTTATCAATGATATTCTCGACCTCTCAAAGATAGAAGCCGGGAAAATTGACCTGAAGCCTGAAAGGATGTCATTGCCACTGACTGTAAATGAGACGCTTTCCCTCATAAAAGAAAAGGCAATGAAGCATAATGTACTCCTGAAAACGGAATTCGACCCGGAACTTGAGTTTATAGAGGCCGACAAGCAGAGATTCAAGCAGATTCTTTTCAATTTACTCAGTAATGCCGTGAAATTCAGCAAGGAAGAAGGGGGAACAGTAATAATACGAGCTAAAAAAGAAGGAGAGATGGCGAAGATTTCTGTTTCAGATACGGGCATCGGAATAAAAGGAGAAAATATTGGCAGGCTTTTCCGTAAGTTCGAGCAGCTTGAATCGGAAACAGGCAAGAAATACGACGGCACCGGGCTTGGTCTCTCGATAACGAAGCAGCTTGTGGAAATGCATGGGGGAAGGATATGGGCAGAGAGCAAGTATGGCGAGGGTAGCACATTTACATTCTTACTGCCAATCGTGGCGAAAAAACAGGAATGATGAAGAAATTGAATCTTCCTGCCGCTAAGAATATTTATATCCAAAGCCTATTTAGTGTTCGATGGAGACCATAATGCAATTCGGAACAAAGAGGGTTAAGCCTTCAGTACGCATGCTTTTTGACATGAAGGATGTTATCTATGACCGTGAATGGCTAAGGCAGGCGGACAATGTCGAATTATATTATATGTACCGTGAGCTCTCACTCAGCAAGAATGATGCCCTCACCATGAAAGAACATAATCTGCGGTATGATATCACTGTTATCCCGCCGCGTATGCTGGGAAGCGAATTCGTGAAAACCGCAGGGCATTATCATCCGAAAGTTAAAGGCACGGATATGACATTTTCCGAGATATACGAAGTCCTAAGCGGCGAAGCCCAGTATCTTCTGCAAAAACCCGAAGATAATCAAATAAATGATGTAATTCTCATAAAAGCAAGCGAAGGAGACAAGGTGATAATCCCGCCCGGCTATGGCCATCTCACCATCAATGCCTCCAATAAAGTTCTGAAAATGGCAAACTGGGTGGCGAGCGATTTTGAATCGATTTATGCGCCAATAAAGGAGAAAGGAGGGGGCGCGTATTTTATTCTGGATAATGGGTTTGTGAAAAATCCACGATATGATAGCGTTCCGGAGATACGGTTGTTGAAGCCTCCCGGTTTACAGGAAGTCGGATTACGAAAAAGCCGGGAAATGTATGGGCTTGTAAGGGATGTCAAGAATCTTGAGTTCCTGACAAAACCGCAGGAATACGGATGGTTATTTGAAAAGATACTCGGCTAATACGTAAATTCCTGATTATCTTTTTATCCTAACGGCTTTTCTTACTAAAATATAAATCATCGTAATGCTCCCGAACCACCAGATGCTGAATACCATTTCCCTGCTTCCGGCAGGAAGAGCCATAAACAGCCCGCTTGTTAAGAAATTAAGCAGGTCAAAAATTTCTGAGGCATACGATTCCGGCATAGGTTCAAAATCAAATGAAATTACATGTGAAGAAAATTTGGGAACGGAAACAAAAATGTAAGCTCCGGTGGTTCCTGACGCGAGCAGGTATTCGGAATGGCCAAAGTCATTTGTCAAATCAATAATATCCTCAAAATTGTTTGCCTGATAGATGTTTTCCCCATCATATTTTATAGTAATATTTTTATCTAATAATTTATTATACAAATTTCCACCAATATTAATTACCAGAACTGTCCCGTTCATCGAATTTGAACTTACGTTCAGGTTCATGGTATTGGGATCGGGGAAATCGGTAAGAACAGACATATCGCCAAAGGACACCACATCATACGAGTTTGCAGAGTCAATGAAAATTTCAGAGCCGATTGTCCCGTTGGAAATCCCCTCGGTTACGAGCGTGTCATAAATATTATCCCCTGTCAAATTACTGCTTGCGTACTGCCTGAAAATCAACATGGAATTACTGACCCTCGCCACAATCTTATTACTCTGACGAGTAAAATCCACAGACCCGCCTGCAAATTTTGCCATGAACAAATATGCCTCTTTGTTATCTTTTTGCAGCCTGAACCCGTTATTAATATCGGTTACTATTACACCATCCGGCAATTCGAACGTGACCTCCGGCCATTCCTTCCAGCTCTGGTTGATATAATATTTTGTCGTTGTTCCCGTTTCCTTTCTTTCCAGGGTCACATTAAGCTCGGCAGAGACATTGATTTTCAACCGTTCAGGCGTCTGGTTCATGAGGAGTTCCCTCGCTGTGGAATATATGTCTTCAAGCGGTCTCAAATCAACAAGCATTGTCCCCATTTTGTTGTCATGCATTTCCACATCTATATACTGCTGCTGACCGAATTCCATGTTTTGGATATATCTGGCAACAGAACCGGAAACGCTGATATTATCGGCTGTGAAATTTGAAATATATATTTTGTTGAACCATATGGTTTCGGATTCCGAATTGTTAACGGAATATCCCCTAAAATCAGAATAATTATTATCGAATAAGTAGCTCACATATTTCCCTGAAACGGCTTGGTTTTTCTCTTCAAACTTACCTATGTTGAAATTAATAGATTGATTGAAATCCAAAAACGGCATTGTATTATTGAACTTTTCCCCGGGGCGGATGTTAATGGTTTTCACAGCTTCATTCCCGGCTGGGTCCTTGCTTTCAATGCGGATAAGATTATTAACACCTGAAAGTACTATTTCGCTGTCCCATGTACCGTTATTATTGGTGACGTTTTCTCCGTTAACGGTAATATTGGCACCTGTCGCCGTCCTGCCTGAAATTTCTACAATTCTGCTTAATATGGGGTCATTAATGTCAGGTCTTGTAATTTCAATCCATGGCGGGGTGGTATCGACAGTGAGATTCAGGCTGGCCTCTCCAATATTGCCTGCATGGTCTATTGCCTGGACCTCAACAAAGGCCGGACCTTCTGTTACATTGAATAAATAATATGTTTCATTGGCTACTACCCATTCCTGGTTGTTCAGGCGTACCCTGTACGATTCTATATCTGTGGCATTGGAAGTATAACTGACATTAAGAGTATTCGTGTTAATGTATTTCGCATCAGGCGATGTTATTACTATCCGGGGACTTGTTGTATCAAGTGTGACATTCACAATTGCAGTTAATATATTCCCGTTCTGCTGAGCCGTAACGATTATCCGGTTCAATCCTTCAGCCAGCGTTGTGTTTTTAGAAAAGACGCCGTTGTTGTTTGGAAGAGCTGTGCCTTTCAAACTTAATACCGCACCGGGGTCAGCTTCCCCGGTAATTGTAATTACAGGCACATTGGTAAAATAATTGGCCGGCGGCGACCGTATGACAATTGAAGACCCATTAGCAGCAGAGCTGGCAAAGCTTGAAAAGAAAATAAATGCCAGTATTATAATAAATATATTCTTTGATTTCATGGATTACTTGTTCTACTCCAATTTGTTCTATTCAGGTAGTCAGTATAATTGCTATAAGTGGTGTTTTTAGTATCTCCTGATACGGAGAACTGCAATTCCCAGAACCCTTTACGACTTAAAATTGTCATATCCATACTTTTACGCGAATGCCATTCTATTTCAAGGTCAATAGCCGTATGACAGGAAACACACATCTCATTCCTGCCGGCGAAAATGGAACTATTGGTGCTGGCATTTTGGAACTTGGAGTGCGCATCATTGGTAAATTGGGAGGCATTTGTCTTATCATGGCAATAATTACATTCAAAGGTTGTTGCATTATGCGTATATAAATCAGGGGCGAAATCGGTGACATTGTGGCAACTGGTACATTTCAGGCTCTTGTGGTAGACAGTCCGTGAGAGTTCATCGCCAACCTGTACATGGCATGCATCGCACCTGGTAAAATCCGAATTTGTAAAAGCGCTCGTATATAATGGAAGAAAAAACGCAAAACCAAGAATACTAAGACTTAAAGTAAGCAGAGCTATCTTGCCTCTTAAACCTTTCCTCATCATGACCATGATAGAAATGATTCTACAAAAAACTTCCGCCTTTCCGGCCAATTAACGATTTCAAATAGTAATATTTTTAAATATTTGCGCTATTTTGAACTCCATGATAAGGGTCTCGGATATTACAATTTATAATAAATGCCCCAGAATGTGCTTTTTCACTAATAATGGACATAATTTAATAAAAGAGAGCACTTCCGGCTATCTGGAAGGCATTATACTGAAAGAACTGGCTCTGGTATATGACCTTGCTTTTAATAGTGAAGATAAACTTTCCATCCTGAACCTGGAACTTGACCGGATTTTAAAGGAAATCCCGGTGATTTATCGCAATGAACCGGGAGGCATCGATGATGAAATGCTGGGAGGGGCGGTTACCGATGTTCGCGCCGGTCTTCCAGTCATTTGTTCAAACCTTCCTTCGTACAATGGTTTTTTTGCAGGTGAATTGAGCCATAATGAAATGCTCCAATCCGAAAAATTCGGGTTAACCGGAAGCCCTGATAGATTGATTAGAACAAATGATGAACTTATGCCGTCAATAATAAAAACCGGCAAAATGCCTTTAAATGGCGTCTGGCATGGCGACAGGCTGCAGTTGACCGCCTATGCCGTGCTGGTTGAAGAGAAATATGATATACCGGTCAGGCGCGGGTTTGTGGAATATGCTCGGCTCGGTGTAGTGAGAGAGGCTGCAATCAGGCGTCATGAACGGAGAAATGTTCTCCAGATACTTGAAAAAATTAAAAAAATACAGAATGGTATCATGCCGGAAAAACCAAAAGATGCGCCCTGCGAATATTGCGGGTTTACTGGAATTTGCGATGTGAAATCCACGCTGGCATCCAGGTTCTTTTGAGGAGCGGTTTTTTCGATGTCGGGATCTAGAATTTTGCGCCTGTCAGTGTTTTTGTTTCGGTCACACCTTTTAACGCCCTAATCTTATTCACCACGATGTCGCTTAACGACTCGTAATCCGGCGCCTGGATTTTCGCTATAAGGTCATAATCACCGAAAAGCGGGTATAGCTCCTGGATTTCATCCCATTTTATCATTGTATCAAAAACTTTTTTTTCCGCGCCAGGCGCGACATTTATCAATACGAAACCTACTGCCATTAATTTCACCCTATAACTATGATACAAGTTTTAGAATATAATGCTTTCCAGATGAATAAACCTGAAAAACCTATTTGACTATGATTTCATTCGTGGCATTCGGGTATTCATTCAGGGAAGGATATTCGGCCAGCACAAAAATATAGCTTCCCGGCTTGTTGAACTGGTACTGGTATTTCTCAGGATATTCCATTCGCCTGTTTTCAAATAGACCGTCCCTGCTTACAAGAACTACCCTCGGACGCTGGTTTTCATCGTTATTCCAGATGATTGTATCCGACTTGTTAATCGTCTTGACTGGGGGATTAAAACCATGCGGAACATCAAACTTTATTGAATAATTCTTTCGCTCCACAATCACTTGCGGTTCTGCTGTGGTTCGAATTGAAGCGGCCACAGGCGGCTGGGTTGAATTTACGAGAGGGGTATCTGTTATTTGTACTTCCGGTTGCTTCGCTTCAGGGAAGTGGGATACAGGTATTAAATAGGAAGATAGAATGTAAATGCCGATAATAACTACAACAGCCGCAAGCGCAATGATATGTTTTTGGGATAAATTGGGGTTAAGGATAGGCAACTTGCTTTTGATAGATGGTACTTTAATTTGGAATCCTTCTTTAATCTCTTCCGGTTCTTTGGCTTCAGCGAAATCCTGGTACCAGTCGCATACAGGATTCAGGCAGAACTGCGCCACCGGGATATTTACGAACCCGAGTCCAATGGACTTTTTTATGCTTTTTGTCTGGACATTGCCGCCGCATTTGGGGCATTTCTTGGCGAACATCATAAGCCGTTTATATTATAGCGGGCAGTATTAAGATTAACTGAAATCTATATAATTTCAATTACAAATAGAAAATATGCACATAAAACCGCAAATACGAATTCTTGGAATCGATGATTCTGCACTGATAAATGAGAATGTTACAATCATAGGCGCTTTTTTCAGGGGCGGCGGGCAGCTCGATGGCGTCCTGAAATCAGAAATAACAAAGGACGGGATGGATGCAACCGATATTATTACGGGAATGGTCATGAATTCGAAATATTACTCACAGATAAGGGTAATAATGCTTGACGGCATCACATACGCCGGGTTCAATCCTGTGGATATAGAAAAAATATTTGAAGAAACAAATATCCCGGTCATTGTTTTCATGCGCGCATGTCCCGACTTTGAAAAAATCAGGCTTGCCCTTGAACACCTGCCTCAGAAAGAAGAAAGATGGGAAATAATCAGGCGCGCGGGTAAAATATATAAAATAACGCAGGAGAACCCTGTTTTTATCCAGTTATGCGGAATCGATAAGGAAAGCGCGGTTGAGCTTGTGCGCATGACATCAACGCACAGCAATATCCCTGAGCCTCTTCGTGTGGCGCATCTTATAGCAACGGGAGTTGTGCTTGGAGAGTCAACCGGGAAAGCCTAGGTTCTCTGTACAAAAACGTTAAAAATCTTGCCGTCCTGCTTTACTGCAAGCAGTTTGTTCCCTGACTTTTTCGCCCAGGAATCGATGTTCTGCGGCGCGACCGGGTCGTCTGCAATCACATGTAAAATCTGCCCGCTTTTTAACTGTTCCACTTTTTTCTTGGTTAAAATAAGAGGATATGGGCAGCATTCGCCGCGCACATCCAGCGTTTCATCGGGAATTATCTCTGTCATCAGAATACCAGGTTGACATCGGCTTCCAGTATCTTATCTGTTAATTCCCCGATCGATATTTTCTTTATCCCGCCAATGATTTCGCTATCGGAAATTCCCCGCTTTGCGATATCACGGTCAAGGGCAAAGAAACTGACTATCTCGATATTCTTGGTTATTTCAGCTTCCACTGACGGCACGTCTTTTAGCCAGACTGCAAGGTCTCCGTAGCCTGTCTTCTGACCTTTTACTATGGAGTGTACCCCGCCGCTAGCAAAAATCAGGGAAGCCTCATTCCCTACCGCGACCTGCGATGCAGCCATCGGGACTGCCCCGAACGCATCTTCTTTTCCGTAAGGCGGCTGTGTTACAATTATATTTACTTTCTTGCTCATGTTATCACCCTATGAGTATGGTTTTATCTGATTCCGCAGTCCATTCTGCAAGGTCATAAAGCCCGCCGATGATGACTCCTTCTGTCTGCTGCTTTGTAACGCCGCGTGCATCCGTGCATTTTATGCATGAAATTGCATCTGCTTTTGGCTGTTTTATGCCTTTTTTCACTATTGTTCCGAAAACAGTTTCTATTGTAGGGAACTCTTTTGGCGCCTGGTCCCTGTGCGCGATTATAGTGGCGTCAAGATAGTTAAAGAAATTGACGGTTATGCCTTTTTCTTTTGCCGCATGGGCAAGCCTCATCATTGTGAACACGCCTTCGTCCCTGTAAGGGCCGTTTATTGATACGATTGTAAGCTGTTTTGACATATTATCACCTAAAACCACACGACTCTGTCATAATTCATAATAAAATCAAGAAGAGTTCCAATTTCTTTTATTTCAACCCCGCCGATTAATTTATTCGCAAGCGACCTTGAAAGTACCGCTTTGTCGTCGGCGTATATCTTTATTCCTTTTTTATTCGCGGCCGCAAGTTTATTCCCGAATTCCGATTTTCTTGCCGCGGTCACGCCGTCTTCGATAAGATATAACGTGACATCGTTTCCTTTTTCTTTTGCGTTAAGCCCGATATCAAGCACGAGATCGGGTGTTTCCGTGGTGTATGGGTCTTTTGATAGGACCATTAACAGGTTTGTCATTTTATTACCTCATTATATTTGTCAGGATTGAGTCAATAATTATTAATTGAGTTTAAATGTTTCGATATAGGCAATATTAATAAGCAATGCAATCCATTTCGCACGAACTACCAAGCCGAGGTAGCCCAGCGGCCTACGGCGCCGGTCTTGAAAACCGGTTGTGCTACGCACAGCGGGAGTTCAAATCTCCCCCTCGGCGCTTATTTTCATAATCAGTAAAATTATCAACCCCTTTATTTCTTCTGGAAAATTTAATTATGGTTGTTATTATAATGATGAAAACTGGAAGATTATATCGTTCGTCACAATTCGATTTAATTTTTTCAGTTTCATGAATATTTAATTTTTTCCCCTTTATTTTAATTCACATTTGCATCTTTAAGAAGATAACCCCGGTTTCCGGTGGAACCTTTTATAAGCCGTTCCCATTTCCATAGAAACGCTTACATCTTTCAGGATTATTGTATATTCTCATGTCCACTGATGATAAAATGCATTCAATCCTGAAAGCCCTTGAAAACAGGGATGGCGTTCTCGTGGCTCTTTCGGGCGGGGTGGACAGTTCCGTGCTTGCCGCGCTGGCGTACCATGCCCTCAAGGACAGGGCAATTGCCGTTACTGCGGACTCCCAGACCCTTGCGCCAGGTGAGCTTGAATGCGCAAAAAAAATTGCAGGGGAGATAGGAATCCGGCACATTGTAATATCGTATGATGAACTCGGGGAGCCCGGATTTGCAAAGAACCCGGTTGACAGGTGCTATCACTGCAAAAAAGGGCTGATACGCGAATTAAAGAAACTTGCAGCTAAAAATGGTATGAATACGATCATCGAGGGAACAAACATCTCTGACCTGAAAAGCCACAGGCCCGGTCACAGGGCTGTCGTGGAAGAGGGGATATATAACCCGTTTGTTGAATTAAAAGTCACCAAGGAAGAAATCCGTGAAATGGCGCATAAACTTGGCTTATCTGTGGCGGATAAGCCTTCAATGGCATGTCTTTCCTCGCGTTTTCCATACGGGCAGGCAATCACGGTAGAGGCGCTCAGGCGTGTGGGCGAGGCAGAGAGCTATCTAAAAAAAGCCGGGTTTAATGTGGTGAGGGTGCGCGACCACAACAATATAGCGCGCATTGAGATCATGCCTCTGGAAATGTCCCGTTTTCTGCGCCGGCGTGAGGACGTTGTATCGGAATTTAAGAGACTCGGGTTTTCTTATGTTACACTTGACCTCATGGGTTTCAGGAGTGGGAGCATGGATGAGGTGCTGTGAATTTCAGACTTTTTAAAACTTTCAACGAAAACAATAGCGTGGCTAAACCTTCTTCACATTAACAGACTCGCATGACGGGCATCTCATCTTTTTTCCGATCCCGCGAAACTGGGTTTTACAATCCATACATTTATACTGTTCCGTTACAAGGTCGCCTTCCTCAATTTCCACGTTTACCGATGATTCTGCAAAGCACATTTTTTCACCTCTGGCTTTTTTTGTTTATTTGATAAATTTTAAGCATGATAGTATTCACTTGATGTGCGCTGCTGCACGGGTGAGCCGCAGGGCTCAGCGCCAGGGACACCAACCGCATCTGCGCGGCACTGCCTGCACAGCCTGAACTGGGGCAGGAATTCTTCTGCTATTGTCCTTGCCATCGTAAGCTCGTCGCATTCCGGAGGTCTTTCCTTCTCGAACCTGTGAAGCGGTATCATAGGTATGATATTCATTATTATTGCGCCATTTTCTGCCGCTTTTTTCGCGACTTCCTTTATCTGTTCAAAGTTAATCTCAGGAATAAGCACTGTGTTGACTTTAACGTTCAGTCCGGCTTCGCTTGCCTTCTTTACGCCCTCGAACTGCTTCTCGATAAGGAGTTTTGCGCCTTCCACACCTTTATAGGTCTTATCGTGGTAGCGAACGAACGAATATATCTTTGCCCCGACTTCAGGGTCAACAGCGTTTATCGTTACGGTAACGCTTGTTACTCCCGCTTTTACGAGGTCGTCAACTCTTTCAGATAGCATAAGACCGTTGCTTGCCACGCATTTTATAAGCTCGGGATATTTTTCATGAACAAGGCGCATGGTCTCAAAAGTCTCTTCATTGGCAAGCGCCTCGCCTGGCCCGGCAATGCCTACAACCTTGAGATTTGGCATTTCTTTGAAGTATTTATCAACCCTTACAAGTGCTTCGCGGGGATTGAGAATACTTCCTGCCACGCCCGGCCTGTGTTCGCATTTATCCAATTTGCGAATACAATAATTGCACTGGATATTGCAGCGCGGCGCTACAGGTAAGTGAATCCTGGCTGTCGTAAAATGCGCTTTTTCGTTGTAACACGGGTGCGCACTTATAAGGTGTGCAAATTTTGACCCGATATTGCCCCAGCGTTCCTGTTTCATATTCAACTCACCTTATTCGTAATTATACGAACTAATAATTGGTTTCAATACTATTTAGGTATTTTCCCAATTGTTTCCCCTTCGTTATTAAATCTACCGAAGCTGTGGGTTTCTTTAAGCAGCCGCTCTTGCACTACATTTTTTCAAACATATCCTTGCCCACGCCGCATTGGGGACATACCCAGTCGTCCGGAAGGTCTTCAAATGCAGTACCGGGTTTAATCCTTGGGGCGTCCCCGACTTCGGGGTCATAGATATAGCCGCAAACAGTACAGCGGTATTTTATCATATTTCACCTCGTTTTAATTCTTGAAGAATAAGTCATATTCTCAAGCATACCAAAAGCTATTATCCCATTGAGATAAATAGCTATTTGTGGGAATGAATATGGCAAAAATTGAATTAACAAAAGGCGTTTACTGGGTTGGTGTAGTGGACTGGAACCTGCGTGATTTCCACGGTTACACGACGCCGCGCGGCGGAACGTATAATGCATATCTCATAGTCGATGAGAAAATTGCGCTTGTGGATACAGTGAAGCACGCTTTCTCTGGAGAGATGCTCGACAGGATAAGGGAGATTATAGACCCCTCGAAGATTGATTACGTCGTCTCAAACCATGTTGAAATGGACCACTCGGGTTCCCTCCCCGAGATAATGAAAATAGCGGTAAATGCCCAGGTTATTGCAACTGAAAAAGGAAAAGAGGGACTGTTTCGGCATTACAGGACAAACTGGAATTTCAGGACAGTCAAGACAGGCGATGAGCTTGCTCTTGGCAAAAAGACGCTGTTCTTCATTACCGCGCCGATGCTCCACTGGCCTGACAGCATGTTTACCTACCTGAAAGAGGATAAAATCCTCCTGTCAAACGACGGCTTCGGGCAGCATCTTGCCTCCTCATTCAGGTTTGATGAGAATGTGTGCAGCCTTATTGGATATGATTGCGATACAGTGATGGACGAGGCAGCCAAGTATTATGCCAATATCCTGATGCCATTTGCAGGTATTATCCTCAAAAAAATTGAGGAGATCCAGAAACTGGGCATCGAGATTAAGATGATAGCGCCGTCACACGGCATGATATGGACAAACCCGGGAAAGATAATCGATGCTTATCTCAAGTGGGCCAATGGCGTCTCGAAGCAGAAAGTCCTTGTCATTTATGATACTATGTGGAACAGCACCGAAATAATGGCAAATGAAATCCTGCGCGGGGTAGCTGATTCAGGAGTGGAGGCTGCGCTATTCCACCTGCGCAAGAATGAATGGAGTGAAATAGTCAAAGAGGTGCTTGAGTCCAGGGTGGTCATTATCGGTTCACCCACTTTGAACAATGGCATGTTCCCGACTGTTGGCGGATTCCTGACGTATCTTATGGGCTTGCGGCCGAAGAACAAACTTTGGGCAACCTTCGGTTCCTATGGCTGGGCAGGCGGGGCCGTTAAGGCTGTAAACGAAAAATTAAAATCATCGGGATACGAGACAATGGAGTCGCTGGAAGTGAACTTCAGGCCTGATGAAGCAGATTTAGGGAAGTGCTATGCGCTGGGGCAGAAAATAGCTTCAATGGTAAAATCGGGTTAACGTAGCTGCATCAACTGCGGTCTTATGAAGTGAAGACGGTAGCGCAGGCATTCTTTGAAATTATCTCCCTTGAAGTCACACGGTTCAAGGTCTGCTGCTGTGCATTTTTCTCCCGAGCAGAAGTTACATTTTTCACATGGCATAATTGGATTTTGAATATATTATGGATGGGTATTATGTGTTTCGGTGTGCCTCAGTACTCATAGGGCTCATCATTTTTCAGCTATGTTTGTTTCATCATCGGCACTTTTCAATATCTTTTGCTATCTTTTCAGCCTCTTTTCCGGGCGTCTTTGAATTATAAATAGTCCGTCCAACAATAACATAATCCGCGCCCGCTCTTATCGCATCTGCCGCGCTTCCTCCCTGCGCACCCACGCCAGGTGAGATGATAGTCAACCCGCCAACAACAGCGCGTATTTTTTCCACTCTTTCGGGGCGCGTTGCCGGTGCTACCACGCCCTGCGCTTTGCATTCAACCGCAAGTGAGGCAAGTTCCAGAGCCTTTGGCGCCATGAATTCGATAGCGCCGGGATGGCTCATTTCCGTTACAACAAAAATCTCCCCGTCGTATTCGCTTGCAGTTTTCACACATTCAAGAAGGCTGTCGCGCCCAGTGAACCCATGAACGATTACCGCGCTTGCACCTGCTTCAAAAGCCTGGCTGCAAATCATATGAGCTGTATTCGGGATATCGGCAACCTTAAAATCCGCTATTATTGGAGCATACTTACAAATCCTGCCAATTACCGCAATTCCCACGCCAAGCACGAGCGGATAGCCTATTTTGATGGCATCCACAAACTCCGCCGTTTCCTTTGATATCGCGATAGCTGCATTCTTATCTGTAACATCAAGAGCCAGTATGAGGCGCGTGTCCTTTTGCATATGAACCATAAAGTCCTTCAATTCACTTTAATATTGCCATGAAAGTTAGAAAACAATTTAAGCAATAGGATAATGTTTGACCCTGAAATATGGATGAAGTTGAAAGAATAAGACAATTAAAAAAAGAAAGAAACGCAATCATCCTTGCCCATAACTACCAGCGGGGGGACGTGCAGGATATTGCTGATTTCGTAGGGGATTCATTCGGCTTGAGCCAGAAAGCAGTTTCAAGCGGCGCAGATGTTATCGTTTTTTGCGGCGTGGATTTCATGGCAGAAAGCGCGGCTATCCTCAACCCTGAAAAAACAGTACTCATGCCAGAACTGTCAGCCCAGTGCCCCATGGCAGCCATGATAACCGCCGAATCCCTGAGACGTGAAAAGGAAAAATATCCCGGCGCTGCTGTTGTTTGTTATGTCAACACGCCTGCGTCTGTGAAGGCTGAAAGCGACATTTGCTGCACATCGGCAAACGCCGTTAAAGTTGTGAACGCATTGCAGGAAAACGAAATAATCTTTGTCCCTGACAGGAACCTTGCCCTTTATGTCGCAGCCCACACGGATAAGAAAATCATTCCCTGGAACGGCTACTGCCCCACCCATCACCTGATACTTCCAGGCGATATAATGCTTGAGAAAGAAGAGCATCCTGATGCTGAAATCCTTGTCCATCCGGAGTGCAGGCCTGAAGTCGTAGCGCTGGCAGACCAGGTATTGAGCACAGCAGGGATGTTAAAATATGCCAGGCAATCGACATCAAAAGAATTCATCATAGGAACCGAGGTTGGTCTTTTGCACAGGTTGAACAAGGAAAACCCGGACAAGACCTTTATTCCGGCAACGAGATACGCTGTCTGCCCGAACATGAAAATGAACACACTCGGGAGTATAATCCGCGCGCTTGAAAGAAACGAGCATGTAATAAAAATCCCGGAGAATATCAGGGTAAAAGCAAAACTGGCGCTTGACAGGATGCTGGAAGTGGGGCGTGGCGAGTGATGGAAAATTTTAGGATACTCCTTGAACTGATGCGATACAGGAACTGCGCCATGGCGGGACTTGCGGCCGTGATCGGAGGATTCATAGCTTATAGCGCAGCGCAGGGACCATTAATCTTGTTGCCTGTATTTCTCACTGTTTTCCTCGTCACCGGCGCAGGCAATGCGATAAACGACTATTTCGATGCCGGTATTGACGCTATTAATCGCCCTGACCGCCCTATACCTTCAGGGAGGATAACTAAAGAATCAGCCTATACCTTCTCAATTGTAATTTTTGCAGCAGGCGTTATCATTTCTTACTTTATTGGAACATCGAGAATCCCTTTTCTTATTGCTCTGTTTAACTCGCTGCTTTTATATTTCTATGCATTCTCGTTGAAAAGAAAAGTCTTTGTTGGGAACTTAAGCGTTGCATACCTGACCGGTTCAACATTCCTCTTCGGCGGCGCTGCTTTTGGAGATAAAGGTATCAGGATAACCCTGGTTCTTTTTTTCCTTTCCGTGCTTGCAACCCTTGCGCGTGAAATTGTCAAGGCAATCGAGGATATTGACGGGGACAGGAAAGAGGGAGCGTCAACCCTGCCCATAAGAATCGGGGAAAGACTTTCTGCTTATGTTGCCTGCATATTCGGGATTCTGGCAGTTATCCTGAGCCCGCTGCCGTATCTCATGAATTTGTTTAACGAATCCTATCTTTATGTTGTCGGGATTGCGGATGCACTTTTCTTATATGCTATTGTTTTAATATTGAAAAGGAACCCTTCAGCATCTTCCAAATTTTTTAAAATCGCCATGTTCTTTGCCCTGCTCGCGTTCATTGCGGGAAGCATCCTGAAATAATTACTTTTATAATACGCCTTTCGTACTCGGCACACCCGAGCCGCTTATCCTGACCGCTCTTTTTAATGCAATGCCGAATCCCTTGAAAAGCGCCTCTATCTTGTGATGGTCGTTCTCTCCTGTGACATCCATATGTGCATTGATTCCAGCGTTGCCTGTGAGGGATTCAAAAAAATGCCTCGTGTTCTGAGGATTGAAACCCCCTGTAGTCTGGCTTGCAAAATGTGTTTTGTTACTTCTCACCTGCTCACATATATCTACTGCAAACTCAAAATCAATACTTTGAATTCTTTCAATATCCTCTTCAATATATATTACTAACTTCTCATTTTGTTTTATATGGATTTGACGTATTAGTTTTCCAGAGTCTCTCTTTAATTCACCATATTTGTATCTATCCAATGGCACACTTCCACCTGTAAATCCTGTTTCTATACAAGGAAGTAATGAAGTATTGTCTGGAATCTCATTTCCATTTATGTCCTTTAACGTCAATTTTATCCAATACCGATCTTCTGCGGGTATAACTATTCGTTGGTTTGTTCCTTTAAAAGGCGATAGCATGATGAGCGACTTCTTCTCACGTTGCCCATTATATTTTGGCTCACAGTAGTTCTTATAGTCCTCATCTGTATTCGAAATGAATACTCGTGCACATACCTCTATCACACTGTAATTGAAGTAAAGGGAACCTCGCCCGCTGAGGTCTAATGCAACCGTTGCAAGCGCTTCATCCATGGGCACGCTTGCTTCACCGAAGCGCTCGATGCCTTTTTTATCCCCCAAGGCTTTTGAAAGGACCGTGCCCAGAGCAATACCCACATCTTCCACTGTATGATGGTCATCCACCGTGAGGTCGCCGCGCGCGGAAACTTTGAGGTCAAAAGAACCGTGCTTTGCAAACGAGTTGAGCATGTGGTCAAAGAACGGTATGCCGGTATTGATATCCGTGTTCCCTGAGCCATCCAGGTTGATTTTTATCTCTATGTCTGTCTCGTTTGTTTTTCGAGATACTTTTGATTCCCTCATGATGGGTTTATATTATTTGGTTGGAATATAAAGGTGTTGTTTTATAAACATAAACAGAAAGTTTCTTAACTCGATAAAGATAATAATCCATTATATGATTCGCCAGAGATTCGTTCTTGATACCAGCGCCCTCACCGACACGCAGACACGGGAACTTGAGGGCGGGACTCTTGGGGTTGCAATGGGAGGAATTCTTGATATCATAGCAGAGGCACGCCTTAACCTTGGCATCAGCTGCTACATCCCGTATCCTTCCGTATATAATGAGATGCGGGAATTCGCCAGGAACAACGGCTGCGATGAGGAGACGCTTGCAAAGATTGATACATGGCTTGTCAAGAAAACGCCGGACAGGTATGAGGTGAAAATCCCCTCGAAGATTTTCTATGATTATGTGGATTTCATGCGCGGGCGCATCAACAAGGGGATGAACGTGGCAGAGGACGCGATATGGGAATCCGCAACAGAGTGCCTTTTCCGCACTACCAAGGCAAAGACAAAGCAGGAGATTGAGCCTGAGATAGAGCGCAATGTCATTGGCGCGATAATAAACTCATTCCGCGACAAATACAGGAACGCGCTGAGATACGGTATCCTTGACAGCGCGCCTGATATTGACGTGCTGCTTCTTGCAAAAGAGCTTGATGCTGCTGTTGTCGCAAGCGATATCGGCATCCAGAAATGGGCCGAGCAGCTTGGTCTTCGTTTCGTGGAGGCAAAATCCTTCCCGGCCATGATAAAAGAATACTTAAAACGCGTAAAACCTGAAAGAGTGGAAAGCAGGATATGAACATATATCTCTATATCGCACTTTTCGGTTTTGCTGTAATTATTTTCCTGACATTGCGCGATATTCGTATCTTCCACCGCACCAAGATTGAATCGTACAGGAAAGGCGCGATACGCGGCATGCTTGCGGGGGCGCTTGCCTGGGTGGGTATGGTAGTCACTGCAGCAAATCCGGACAATCCGGTAATCGGGCTTACTATAATGCTTGTGGCTATCTATCTTAACGGGAAAGGCAATCGTGAGGATGTGTTCGGGAATGCGCCTCTGATAAAAAGGGTGCTCGGGGAGACGACAATCAAAAGTAAGCGCCCGCACTAAAAAACGTATGTGTAAAATCTTTTGGTGTTAAATTTCTCGTTTAAAGTAACTTTGCGCTCTTGGCGTGCTTTGCGGTGCAGGATTTTCCACCGCAGAGGGCGTAAAGGACGCAAAGAATTTGCGTAATGCCAAACTTTTTTACAGTCCTAAAAAACCAAAACTATTTCATTCCATAATAACAAAAGCAGGGCAATGCTTACCAAACGAATCATCCCGTGCCTTGATGTAACACTCGATAGGATTGGGGGCTGTGTGGTCAAGGGAGTCGAGTTCGTGCATTTGCGGGATGCAGGAGACCCAGTGGAGCTCGCAAAGAGATATAACGAAGAGGGAGCGGATGAGCTTGTTTTCCTGGATATCACCGCATCCCATGAGCGGCGTTGTACGATGATTGACGTGATAGAGAGAACAGCGGACGAAGTGTTCATCCCCCTTACCGTGGGCGGTGGAATCGCCAGCACGGACGCGATACGGAACATTCTTCGCGCCGGTGCGGATAAGGTCTCCATCAATACCGCCGCTGTTAAAAATCCCGACTTTGTGAGGGAATCTTCAGAGATATTCGGCTCCCAGTGCATCGTTACAGCGATAGACTGCAAGCGTAATTTCAATATCAAGGATAATAAGGATAAAACCATAATCGAGCTTGAAGACGGGACAAAAGCGTGGTACGAGGTTGTAATCTACGGCGGACGGACGCCAACTGGCCTCGATGCGGTCCAGTGGGCGCAGAAGGTTGAAAACCTTGGTTCAGGTGAAATCCTGCTCACAAGCATGGACAGGGACGGGACAAAGGACGGATATGATTTGCCTGTAACGAGAACGCTTTCCGAAACCCTGGATATCCCGATAATAGCCTCAGGCGGCGCCGGAAATATCGCGCACATGTATGACGCCTTCACAAAAGGCAAGGCTGATGCCGCGCTTGCTGCAAGTATTTTCCATTTCGGGGAGTACACGATTGGCGAGGCAAAGGAATATCTGAGGGAAAAAGGCGTGGCAATCCGGGATTAAAACTACTCTATATGCCTGATTTCACCCACGATATTTTCAAGCAGTAGCCCCAGAGTTATAAGACCGAGCGGTTTTCCTTCCTCATTTACCACAAAGCACATGCTTGACTGGCTGCCTTTTATCAAATCCACAAGCTCAAGCAGGGAAGTTTCAGGAGACGCAAATAGCGCCGGTCTTGCCAGTTCCTTTATAGGCTTTTTCCTGTTTGTGATGTTGTTCAATGCATCTCTCATATGCACAAAGCCCAGGATTTTGCCTTCGCTGATTACCGGGATTCTTGCAAATTTTTTTGTGCGGACAAGTTCAATTGCATCTTCCAGCGTTGCCGAGGCATCTATGCAGGTGACTTTTTCAATCGGAATCATGATATCTTTTGCTTTTATTCCTGAAAAATCAAGCGCCGATTTGAGAAGGTGGGTCTCCTGTTTCTGGATTACCCCTTCTTCTTCGCCCATTTCAATCAGGTGGGAGAGGTCCTCGCGCAGGAAAATGGGCTCCCTGATGGAAGTGCTCGACCCGATTAACCTCAATAATACATTCGTGAATCCCGTAAAAAAGAGGATTAAAGGTTTTAGAAGCCATACGAGGAATTTCATTACGGGTGCGAGTTTGTAGGCTATCTCCGGGTTCCTTGCAGCATATGCTTTCGGGGTTATTTCTGCAAAAGCCACGATCATGAGGGTTGCGATTATAGTCGCCAGTGTTATGGCACCCGGGCCAAAAATATCGATTACAACGACCGTTATGAGCACCGAGATGGTTATATTGACAATGTTATTGCCGATTAAGATCACGGCGAGGAAATTTTCAGGGGTATTGAGAAGGTCTTTCAGGATAGCGGCGTTTTTTCGCCCTTTTGCAAGATGGCCTTTGAGGCGAACCCTGTTCTGGGATGTTATAGAGGTTTCTGAAAGGCTAAAGAAGATGGATGCCAGCATCAGGAAAATTATTACGATTATTATTAGGGTTAGCTCGGAGAGGGACAATAGATTCACCAGTTGAGTCTGTAAAATGCATGGATGCTCTTAAAACTAATCTTGAAAACCGGCTTAACTTAGATAAAATTAACTGGAGATGAGCTATTTGCTCACATTTGGATTGGGCTCTTTAGCCCATATTAATTATTTTCCAGACGTTTTTCCTTGTAGCTGCAGGATACGCCATATTCGCATGCGCGGCTCTCTTCCCATGTCTGGTTGATGATGCGCGTTACGCAATTGATGTCCGAATGTTTGCATTTCATATTTTTACCTTTACCGATACAATTCCGGCTATCGCACTAAAGCCTTTCACAATTGTATTAGTGTGGGTGTGAGAAAGGTGTGATTATGTGAGGATAGGAAATCGAGTTCTAATCTTTCATTCTCCCAACCACTTCCTCCACCGTCACCAGCACCTGTTCCCCTGTCCTCATATCCTTGAGCGCCACCTTCCCGGCATCAAGCTCGTTCTTCCCCACAATAACAACATGACTTGCGCCAATCGTATTTGCATATGAAATCTGGTCCTTGAACTTGCGCCCCATTACATCAATGCAGGTTGAAACGTGCGCCCTGAGTTTGTTTGCGATAACGATTGCTTCCTTGCGCGTGTCATCAAACGATACTACTACAATTCGCTTTATTTCGGCGGGTTTTGCCTCGCATATCTCCATTATCCTGTCAAACCCGATAGCGTATCCGGTCGATGGCGTATCCTCGCCCCCAAAGAGCGCCGCGAGGCGATAGGAGCCGCCGCCGCATACCTGATTCTGCGCGCCCAGGCCCTCGCAGTATATCTCGAATACCATGCCTGTATAATAATCAAGACCTCTTGCGATTCCAAGGTCAATCTGGTATTCCAGCCCGTACACGTCCAGCAGGTCAAGAAGCGCCTCGAACTGGGACATCGCCTCGATATCACCGACGAGTTCCCGGGCTTCATGCACTGCATTTTCGCCCCGAAGCCCTATCAGGCGGAATAGTTTCCCACGCATTTCGTCTGGCGCCTGAAGCTCATCAAGGAACTCCTCAAGCCCCTTGTCATCCTTCTTATCCACAAGGCGCATTATCTTGCTCTGGTGCTCGGGCTGAATGTCCTTAAGCAAAGCCCGCACAATCCCCAGATGTCCCACATGCAGGTCACCCTTCACGCCTGCGCTGTTTAGCATTTCAACAGCAAGCGCTATAACCTCTGCATCCGATTCAGGACGCGCGCTTCCGATAATCTCCACGCCGAACTGGAAGAACTCGCGAAACCGCCCTTTCTGCGGGCGCTCGTACCTGAAACAGTTGTCAAAATAAAAGAATTTGAGGGGCTTTGGCGACTTCTGGAGTTCCTCTACATACATCCTCATCACGGGCGCGGTGAGTTCCGGGCGCAGTGCAATCTCGCGGTCTCCTTTATCCTTGAAGTTATAGATCTCGCCAAGGATTCCTTCGCCGGACTTTAATGTGAACAGCTCGATGTGCTCAAAAGTCGGGGTCTTGATTTCGCCGTATCCCCATCGTGTTGCAGCCTCACGAAGCTTATTCTCAACATACCTTCGTTTTGCCATCTCATCCGGTAAAAAATCGCGTGTGCCGCGGGGTCTCTGGAGTTCCATAAATATCCGCCACGATTATGGCTTTGTCCTTTATAAACTGTATGATTATTCGGAGCAAGCCTTATTACTTATTCCGATATTATCTGCCTGCTATGAGCCTGAAGGAAAAAATAAAATCTTTCAATGAAAGTGAGAATTTCTGGGTAGCTTTATTACGTGACATTCTTTTTGTTGTTGCGGTTGTAGCAATTTTTGCTTCAGTATCCCACATAGCCCTCGGACTCTGGGCGCCCATGGTTGCTGTGGAAAGCGGCAGCATGATTCCCCACATCCAGATAGGGGATATTATTTTTGTCCAGAGCATAGACCGCACCCAGATAATAACATTTGAAACAGGAAAAATCACCAATTATACATCATTTGAGGAACCAGGCGACGTAATCTTATACCGGCCTCTTGGCAGGGTAGGCGTTACGCCCATAATCCACCGTGCAATGAATTATGTTGAAACCGGGGAGCCCATGTGGGCAGGCGGTCCACCCGCGCCTCACGCCGGCTATATCACAAAAGGGGACAATACAAAGACAAACCCTGCCTATGACCAGCAGGGCAGTATAAGTTATCTCCAGCCCGTAAAAAAGGAATGGGTCATCGGGGTTGCGCGATTTTACAGGGTTCCTGTTCTTGGTTATGTATCTCTTATTCCCAGGAAAATATTAAGCGTATAGTTTTGTCTGGTTCGGGGGCCTGTAATCCTCAAGAGGTTTTAGCCTGTAATCTTCAAAAAGAACTTTGCTGGTGCTGTCGGTCGGGACTGAGAGTGATATTTCTTTGGTCCGCCCGTACCTCCCCTTGCTGACAATCGTCGCGTTCAGGATCCCGAGCATATCGAGTTCGGATATCAGATCGGTCACCCTGCGCTGTGTCAGGACCTCGATTCCGATTATCCTGCACATCTGTTTGTAAATATTATAGGCTTCACCTGTTGTTATGCTGCTGTTGCCATTATGACCGAGAAGGACCGCGCTTAAAAGGATGAGCTTGGACTGGCTTGGAAGGGTCCTCACCGCCTCGGCTATCCTGTCTATCTCTATTTTCTCCTGGGCATGTTTAACATGTGACTCCTGTACCCTGGGTGCTTTCACCCGCTCTGCAAGCTCGCCTGATACCCGCAATAAATCAAGCGCACGCCTTGCATCGCCGTGCTCCTGTGCGGCATAGGCTGCACAGAGAGGTATCACCATTTCTTCAAGAGCTCCCGGTTTAAAAGCTGTGTCGGCTCTCTGGCGCAGGATGTCTCTTATCTGGTTGGCATCGTATGGCGGGAAGATTATCTCTTCTTCGCCAAGTGAGCTTTTTACTCTCGGGTCAAGGAATTCAGTGAATTTCAGGTCGTTGGTAACGCCTATAAGGCTCACTTTTGCTTTTTTCAGGTCTGAATTTATCCTAGTGAGATTGTACAGGACATCATCCCCTTTGGTTATGAGCTTATCCACTTCGTCAAGAATGATAATCGCGATGCGCTTATCAGAATCCAGCGCATTCTTAAGTTCAGTATATACCTGGTCGGTCGGCCAGCCGGTCATGGGGATCTCTTTATCAAAGTGCCTTGCAAGTGATGCCAGAAGGCGATATTGCGTATCCACGACTTCACAGTTAATATATACAACAACACACGGCACCCCATGCAGTTCACCGGTCCGCTCAAGCTCCTTGCCTACGTGTTTTGCTACCGCGGTCTTGCCTGTTCCGGTCTTCCCGTATATCAAAATGTTTGAAGGTGTTTCTCCCCTGAGAGCTGAAACCAGTATAGTGGCCAGCCCTTTAACCTGTTCATCCCTGTGAGGAAGATAATCCGGTGTATATGAAGAACGGAGAACCTCCCTGTTCTCAAATATGTTCGCACCCATTAACATATCCTCGAAAATACCATTTATCGTCATCGCTTTGCTATCCATACCTTTAACCTCCTATACTCCAACGGAAAGAAGGGTATTAAGACTTATGGTTCTCACCCCTTTATTTCCGTTGGAGTAAGTGGAGACCTCGCAGGTTTTACTTTTGAAAATCAAATACAGTAGAGAGCGTGTAAACTCTTTGTTTATATCCTGCTATTGTCTGTCCATATACCATATTTGACGTTGGCGACTAAAAACCCCTTGTTTCGTCTGGAGTTTTAAACCAGACCAACCCCATTGTTTCGTCTGGAAAGCAACAAAACCCAATGAAGCTGAAGATAGAAGTATAACAAAAACCCATGTGACCCAGTTAATACTTTACTGTATATAAATTATTCGGTTTAAGCATAATATAAAATTAAAGATGAAAATATAGAAACATAGGGAAAACCATTGAGTGCAAATAAACCCGAATAACGATATGCACTGAACTAATTAAACCCAACCATGAAAAAAGCCCGGACTCCAATCCCACAATTTGCAAATCTCCAGCAGAAATAACAGGGTACCTCAAGCACCGTTAATACCCCGAAGAAAAAAGATACGAACCGGACTATCTATCAACCGGAATGGATTCAAGACGACTGGACAAGCCCCAAATCATGGTCCTCGTATGAATGGGAACATTAGGATCATTGCCGATCTCATCAAGATTTGAAATGACCATTGCCGCTCTTCTTGATGGCGACTCTTTTTCACTGGAGAGGATTTTTTTGATATTATCGGCAGAGCGTCTGATATTTCTGGGGACAGAGTCGTCATTGATTATTTTATCAAGGGCATCAACGCACTGTTTTATGACTTCACTTGAGTTTTCAGGCACAGTTATCACCATGGGATGTTATTATAAAACAAGAAGAGCATATAAAGGCTATTGAATGAAAAGGCTTTCGGTGACATCATGAACGAAAAAGAAACAAATGACAAATTACAGAGGATTACAAAACTTCTTGAAATCGGCGGGACCATGCTGGCCAACCATCATGAATGCGGAGCTCCCATGTTCAGGTACCAGGGAAAAGTGGTCTGCCCGGTATGCGATTTCCAGGAAAAGCCGGAACCTGCAAGGGAATCTAAAAGAGCGCCCGAATCCCCTAAATCTGCCAGAACACAGAAACAGCCAGAACAAGAGCCAGGGGATCTTCAATCCATCAAGAGCATCATCCAGACAAAAATCCAGGATATCGCAGCGGGTCTTGAAGATGAGACAGACCTTCACAGGATGAAGGATAAACTGGATTGCATCGAGCAGGGTATAAAGATATTGAAGCTATTGCAGGAATGAAGAGCGACAAAAACCGGATTTGAGAATTATTCTGCAGCTCTGACCGTGGTATTTCGCATTACCAGGAGATTAAAGGAGGACAAAGCCTTATTTTCCCTGACGAGTGTACCGTAAATCTCAACTATGCCTCCATATCCCGCTTCAAGAAGCATGCTGTTATTATCGTTAATGTGATACGCAGGCAGTACTGCATAACAAGGGACGGAAGCTGTTCCATCGCAGGTCTTGTACACAAACGTTTTCTCATCCCCGAGATTTCCGGACATCACGGATACCGCAATATTGACCCGCTTCCCGATGTGTTTTTTGAGATTTGAAAGCCTCATTAATTTCCCTTTTGCCAGGTAAATGTGTTTTACTAGGCCGTCTTTTCTCAATATCACAAATGAGAATTTCATATCCGTATTTACGTACCTATAAAATTCCCCGGTATTTGCTATCTTTTCCATGAAGTCAGGCGTCTTGATATTACCCAGTTCCTGAAAACTCCAGCAGTTTTCCCCTGAGCATTCAAGACCCCAGATAAAGGAGCACGGGCTATACACGGCAAACCCTTTTTTTGAGAGGGCGTGCTGGGTTACCCTGAGCGCTTTTGAATTACCAAGGTCGGCAGGCTCGATAATGACCAAAGTGGGATTATTACTTCCTGATGCCGCCATTTCCACAACATCAGCACGATGCGAAGGCGGAGGGTTCATCTCAGCCAGCACATTTGAAAAAACCATGAGGTCAACATCCGGGAGGACAGGCGCTGCCTCGATGGATGAATGGACAGGTTCATTTATAGTGATATTCGTGTTTTCCTGATTGAGGCCTGAGAGATAAAAGGAAGTAAGCTCTTTATAACACTCAATATTCTCAGGCGCCCTTTCAATCGAATCAATCCTGATATCCAGCTTCACGTCTATTTTGTTCCTTGAATAAATCTCCTGTAATTCCTGTATGAAATCAAGTGTACTGAGCGTTATCGTCCCGGGTCCTGCCCCTGCGTCAAGGATGCTCATTTTGTTCGTGAGCAGCCCGCCCCTGAATAGTTCAAGCAGCATGTACTGGAATGAGCAGAAATAAACAGGAAAATGGTAGAGGAGGTAGGAAATTATCCTGATTTTCGGATACTGTGAACCCCCCGCCCCTTTCCAGTATTCCTCTTTCTGCTTCACGATATTTTCGCGAATCAATAGCCCCGTCTCGCCCGTGTGCCAGTCCTTCCCGCAGGAGCGTTCTATGTAAGAATTAATGAGTTTCTCGACGCGCGCCGGAAGCCGGGGATTTTTGAAAAGCGCTTCAAGTTCCCTGACTACCACCTCATCAGCAGGAAGCGCGTGCTTCACGAGTTTCGTGCATTTGAAATCAGCGCCGCAAAAGAGGTCAAGGTCATAAAAGTGAGGTTTTAAAAGTTCGAAGAGCTCTTTTTCTTCGTATTTCCTGCTGAGGTACTGGTTCATCTCTGAGAGCGCGAACTCAGTGCGGGAGGAGGCGAGGTATTTGGCGAGGGAGAGGGGTTCGGTGGTCATTGGTAAGCCTTAATCTTGGAAAAAAACGAACCGCAGATGAACGCAGATGAACGCAGATTTATTAACATACGAGGAAATCCAATTTTAGCTGTATCAATTGCTTTTTCTTATTTTGGGCTTTTCTGTAGATGAATTGAACTTTACCAAAGCATCCCAATTTATTTCCCCGTCAACGCAGAATTCTTCTATAAATTCTAATGTAAATTTGTTAATCAATTTTGCATAGGCTTTTAAAAACTCCTCGTTCCTTTCTTTGGCTTTATGCCCAAGAGGTTCTATAATATCTATATACAGATTTTCATTGCCGGAAATAAATTCCCAAAATCTCTGACCACATAATTTTTGATAACCATCTTTTTCTATAATCTTCACCCGGCCATAACAGCAACCGTTTACAGCAATAACATGAATTTTGGGATTATTGGTCTTTAAGATTTTTATCGCTTTACTAAAAGAATTTTTCATGTCTTTGATTTGACCGCTATTCCCCCAGTTTGGCCCTGATTTTATTGTTACAAGGTATTTTATGCCATCATTACTAAACTCTAAATCAATTCCTTCAGCGGCCGACTTCTGCCCGTCATAAACCCTGCCACAAATAAGAATCGCAAGCCCTTCAAGAAAATCCCCAAAAATTGTTTCTTCCTGCGAAGATAAGTAAGCATCAAGAAGATTCCTTACTAAAATGTCAGCAGTTAAAATGTTTTTAGCTTTAAAAAGATAAGGGTTTTTTCTTTCTAAGACTTGTTTCAATTTGAGTCCTTCAAGCTTTTGGAACCTTTTCGAATGAAAAGTTCCTATGTTGTCTTCAACATATTTTTGTACATCGTTGATATTTATCTGTTCCATAAATTCCCTTTTCTTCGGCCAAATAACATTGAATTGGGCCTATTTTATTTTTAACCATGTCGAAATATTCAGGTAAAATATCTATGCCAATAGAATTTCGCCTCATTCTTTGAGCAACCACAATGGTTGTTCCTGAACCCATGAAAGGGTCTAAAACGGTATCGTCTTCTTTGGTGAATAATTTGATAAACCATTCAGGCAAAGCTTCGGGGAAAACCGCGCTATGATTTTTATTATTACATTCAGTTGCCAGATGTAAAACATTTGTTGGGTAGGCTTTCTCTCTATTTAACCAATTTGAAACATTTTTTCCAAAACCGCTCCCATTCTTTGCATTATCTCTAGTTTTATCAACTTCACTTAAACGCTTTAATCTATCTTTTGCCCAATCGCCAACAGGCACCATCACTTCTTCTTGATACATATTGAATTCTTTAGTTTTATTAAATTGCAAAACCCTTTCCCATGAGTCACGAAAACGATTAGGCCATTTACCAGGATAACAATTTCTTTTGTGCCAGATGAATTCTTCCGTCCAAAACCAACCCTGTCTTCGCAAGGCTAAAATCAATTCTAGAACGTAAGTATGCCGTTCCCCATTTTCTGCTTTTTCTTTGATATTTAAAATAAAAGTTCCCTCGGGTTTAAGAACTCTCAAAAGTTGTTCGCTGATTGGCAAAAACCATTCAACATAATTTTCTGGCTTAATACCCCCATAAGTATGTATTCTGCGGTCAGCGTAAGGTGGTGAAGTAACGATAAGATTAATTGAATTAGTGTCAAGGGTTTTTAAAACTTCTTGGCTATCACCTAAAAATAAATTTATGTTAATCTTTTTCATTTTTTATCATTTCAAATAAAACGGTATTATAAACTGTCTCAATATCAAACGTCAGACCCCATTCAAGTCCATCTTTAGCAATATCTAATTCATCTTCAGTCAGATATCTGCCTATCGTCCTCATCGCCTCATCCTGCATTGTTTCTTTAGAAACATAGAATAATAATTCTTCTTTGTTAATTGTTTCCATATCTTGTAAGCCACCTAGACATCCGCTTTTCTATCTCTTCATGAGGTATCCCATTTCCTTGGTCAAGCTCTTTCAAACCAGCATCGACCTGTTTTTTGAAATCCAACTCTTCCATTATATCATCCTAAAGACTCAAGCAATTATTTAAAATTTTACTAAGCAATCGCCGCCTCTTTCATTTTATTGACCTGCCGATCCAAGTTTATTATCATTTCCTGCATAATCTCAACTGCGTTTTCTTCAAAACACGCTTCATTGCATTGCTGACATATCCATGCCGGCACATCATCAATCAATAAATGATAACCCGCTTTATTCAGAGTGTAGGTTGTTATCCCTTTTTTCATGTCTCCACCACAAAAATGACATTGCATTATCTTATCTCCCCTCTCCTCCTCAACTCCCCCACCGCTTCCGCCACCCCGGCCCCATACTCCCCTTTCGTCACCATCCGTGCCACCCTCTTCACCTCAGGATGCGCATTCCCCACAGCCACCCCGAAACCCGAAGCCTTCAACATCTCGATATCATTCGGAGAATCCCCGATAGCCACAAGCTCCCGCACATCAAGCCCCATCATCTCTGCGACTCGTTTAAGCCCAATCCCTTTATTAATCCTCTTGCTCTTGATATGCACCGCAAACCCGGTATCCACAATTTCAACCCCAGGAAACTCTTTTAGCAGCTCCCTCGCACTCTCCACATCAAAATCCCGCCGCAGCCCAATCTCTGTAATCCTGTATTCAGGGTCAATCCTCTCAAGCGTAAAATGTCTTTCCAGGAACTTGAAAGCCTCCTCGCACTCCTTCATATGCGAAGTGTCGGATTCAACACTCCCGCACTCCACGATCCCGCCGTTCTCTGCTATCACGATGCCTCCTGTCCCGACAAGTTTTGAGGCAGCCCGGGCAAAGCAAAGGACGTTGCCGGTGGCAATCACCACCGGTACTTTAAGGCTCCGGAGCGCCTCAACAGCCCTGAAATCAAGGCTCCTGTCACTATATGTGATTGTCCCGTCAACATCGACCACGACAGCTTTGTATTCCACATCTTTAATACCGGTTTTTAATCCTTAAGCCCTTCCATGGTGACCGAGAATATAGCCTCGCCCTCAGGGAGATTAGGAGAGTCCACAAGCCTTGCAATTCTTTTCTCGCCCTTGGATTTCCGCAGGTACAGCCTGAACGTTGCAGTGTGCCCCACGATATGCCCGCCTATGGGTTTTGTAGGGTCGCCGAAGAAGGCGTCGGGTTTTGACATCACCTGGTTTGTCACGATGATGGCTGCATTGTTAAGGGTCCCGAATTTCATCAGCTCGTGCATATGCTTGTTGAGCTTCTGCTGCCTGTCTGCAAGCGTGCCGCGTCCCACGTATTCAGCCCTGAAATGCGCAGTGAGGGAGTCAACTATGAGTAGGCGCACAGGCGCATCAGTATCTTTCAATTTAAGGGCGAGATCATTGGCCGTGTCAACAAGCAGTATCTGGTGGTTTGAATTGTACGCTTTTGCAACATGGATCTTTTTCAGGAACTCCTCAGGGTCGTATTCCTTCCCTTTTTTCGCAGACAATCCCATTACCATCTGCGTGATTCTTTCAGGCCTGAAGGTATTTTCAGTGTCTATTATTATAACAGAGCCCCCGAGGCCGCCGTCTTCCTGCGGCAGCTGGACGTTCACAGCCATCTGGTGGCCCACCTGCGTCTTTCCTGAACCGAACTCGCCGTAGAACTCGGTTATTGCCTGGGTCTCAACGCCCCCGCCCATCAGGTCGTCAAAAGCCTTTGTGCCGAAACTGAGTTTTCCCACAAGTTTTCGCCGCTCAAGCACAAGGTCGCCGGTCTCAAACCCCCCGACATCGGCAGCCTGGCGCGCCGCGTTGATGATTTTTTGCGCGGTCGATTCCCCGATTTCCGCTATGCTTGCAAGTTCGGACGACGACGATACAGCAATGGCTTCAATCGAGCCAAAACCTGCTTCTTTCAATTTCTCTGCTGTTGCCGGGCCGACGCCAGGCAAATCTTCCAATCCTTTTCTTTCTACCATGTTCTCCTCCAGTGCACGATTTAATTGTTGTGTGGTGCACAGTTATTATATTTCCAAATCTCCATACGTTGTTATAAACCTTCCCGGAGCGGGGTGAAAGTAATCGTAGAGCCAAATATGCTCATCATAATGAACCCCTTTATTTCCACTGGAGATGGTGCCGGAAGACATCACTTTCTAATAATCTGTATGCCCGTTCTTGCGCCTGCGCTCAATTCCACTTCCTCATTCCTGCCCGATTTGGCATATGCGTCGATGATGCGTATCTCGCTTCCTATATCGAGTTCATTAACGAGGTCTGCATGCTCGCCCCACAAAGCCACTTTAATGCGCCCGGTATCGTCTGAGACGTAGATGTTCGCTACCTTGTTCTTGGTGCCGTCCGGTCTCTCAAATTCCCTTATCTCATCAAGCCCCGACACATGCCCTGACACGCTGTAAGCAGAATTTATTCCTATATCAGCAATTGGAGTAAGTGGTTCGGAATAATCCACATTAGCGCTGCTCTTAGCTATCCCGCCGCCAGAACCGAGCTGGAGTTCTGTCTGGTTGCTGAATGTATTCTCGCGGGCATAGGCATTTGTTATCTCAACCGCATCGCCGGCTTTGAAACCCGGCTCCTCTGCCTTTTTATCCCACAGCGTAATGCGAATCTTGCCTGTATCATCGCCCAGGGTCACGTTTGTTACTTTTCCACTCGTACCGTCCTTGCGCGCGAAGGTTCGCACTTTTCCCGTATCAATTATTTTCGCTATAAGATTCAAACCATTCATCCCGGTTTTGATATCAGCAATCTTCTGCGGCTTGATATTCACAGCCACCTCTGTTTCCACGTGCTCGATGCCCCCTCCCTTTCCCACGTTGACCTCAAGCCCGCGGCTCCCCTGTTTTATGTATCCTTTCACTTTCAGGCTCTGCCCCATTTTTATGTCGCCTATTTTCACAAGGTCGCAGGCTTCATCCCAGAGCGCAGCCCTGATAGAACCGGTATCATCCGCAAGAGTCAGGTTTACCACTCGGCCTGTAGTGTCATTATCGCGCGAGAATTCACGGATATCACCTACGGCGGTCACCCTGGCGATAAAAACAACATTACTCTTATCAGCCGCAATATCCTTGATTTTTATTGTCTCGTTTAAACCCATCTCGCTTGCAACGAGCATCGCGGCGGTCTTTGAGTCGCAAAGACCGTTCATCATAGTTACTTTATCCTCAACCTTTGACTTGAATTCGTCACGCGTAAGCGTACCTTCAAGCCTTTTATAAACCTCTTCAATCTCAGCAAAATCCACCATGGTATTCTAAGAAGGATATTCTGGATAAAAACTTTCTGGTTGCTCCCTAAACCCATCCGAATAATCGCTGGAAAAAGCCCAGTTCTTTCACTTCAACGGGTGCCTGCAGGGTGCTTGAATACTTGATATCCCCATCCGGGTTCTCATATCTTATAACTGTGTCTACTGCATAGGTTTTGGGTACGGCCTTGCTGTCTGCCTTGATTTTATAGCTGGCAACTACGGTATCGCCTGGCTTTATGGTAAAGAGGAACGCCTGGTCGTCTGTAGTGCTCAGGGGGTCGGACGGGTTGATTATTGCCCTGGCATCTTTCGCATCTTCCTCACCCGTATTTTTAATCGCTATCTCAACAACGTCCTCCCTTCCGGCGTAGAGGCTGCCTGTTGTTCGCACGACCTCAAAATCCGACTTCGTTTTTACTTTGAGTTTCATGGTCTGGTTCTGGTTCATCATCCCGTACCAGTAGCTTGCATCATACGTTTGCGCGGTCGCGTTGGGATTTGAGATCTGCACATATTGCTGGTAATCATAGCTGAGATTCAAATGGAGATTATATTCACCTGCTTTTGCTTTCCTGGCAATTTTTATATCGAACTTTAGAGGGGAAAGCACATTCTGCCCGCTTTTTATGGAACCCACCTGCTGGGCCGGGGACTTGACTTCAAGCGGGCTGTCCGGGTCTACAGAGAGCGATGCAATTATGCCGGTTGCGTCAACTATCTTGCCCTCAAGCTTCACTTCGGTCTGCGCTGCGTATATTTCATCAGCAGTTAGAGGGGTATGGTCTCTCTCAAATCCTAAAAACTTGCCCCGGTTCATTAAGTCAAGAGATAAAGTAATAGTCTGGTCCCTGTCAAATTCATTGGTACCAACAATGGTGGCATTAATATCAGGGCTGCCGAACGCATTATAGTAATTTGTCGCAAAATCAAAGCTCCTTGGTAAATTATACGTAGTCGGGGTATCGGCGTCTGCGGCGCCTGTTGCCAGGACAACCATTATTAAAAACCCGATCAAAAATTTCTTCATTTATGCTTCCCTCCTGAAAAGATATACACCTAAGGTGAAATAAAAAATCGCAAAGATAAGAAGTATAACCACATCGTTTGCTATATAGCTCAACCCCTGGCCCTTGATCATGATAGTACGCATTGCATCGTTAGCGTACGTGAGAGGCACTATATATGCTATCCAGCGCATCCAGTCCGGAACCGAGCTTAAAGGATAGAAGACCCCTGTGGCAAACATGGAAGGAAAGGCGACTAACATGCTTATCGCCTGAAAAGAGATCATGTCCTCTGATACGGCTGATATTGCCATTCCAAGACCTACCGCGCCAAAAGTGAAGATGATTAGCACAAGAGCCACAAGGAGCCAGCTCCCGTTCATCGTGACCCCGAGGATAACAATTGCGCCTATTATCAGTACTACAGCCCTGGCAAGCTGCAGCACGAGCTGATGCAGGGTTTTTCCGAGAATTACGGCCCCCCTGCTCACAGGTGTCATCATAATGCGAACAAGGGTGCCGTCCTGCCTCTCCCCTGCTATCGCATAACCCATGGTCTGGATGGTACCGATGAACACCGTAAGGGCAATAACCGCAGGTGTGAGGAAGTCAATGTACTCCAGTTTGCCGTAAATATCAGGAATTTTCAGCGTAACAAGCGAACTCGGCGTTCCTGCAAATAACTGCTTCATGAAATTAATGATTATACCGCTTGATGTGGTGTCCGAGGAGTCGGTCAGCAGTGTCAGGGTCACGCTCTCGTTTTTTGCCACGCGTTCGCTATAATCGGGCGGAATTATCAGGACGGCTTTATACGTGCCGGCGTTTATTTCCCCTTCTGCTTCGGATTGCCCCATATCCTTCGTATAAGTTATCGAGAACATTTTGACATCGCCGTATTTCGGGATGAAGCTTCCGATTTCCTGGGCAAGGGAACTTGAGGCTGTACCCGTGTCATCATTGATAATGAGAATGTCGGCATTTTTGATTGAGCCGCCCATGCCGTAGCCGAAAAAGACGATCATAACTATCGGGAACATGAACATCGGGATCATGAAGGCTTTTTTCCTGAGGATCTGCCTGAACTCCTTGATCATAATTATCCAGGATTTCCTGAGTTCATTTTTTAAATCCATTTCAATCACGTAT
The DNA here is from genome assembly GCA_041491305.1 of Candidatus Methanoperedens sp. GTDB lineage: Archaea > Halobacteriota > Methanosarcinia > Methanosarcinales > Methanoperedenaceae > Methanoperedens. Next base: position 6,042 of record JBGPUU010000007.1, on the reverse strand, counting down.
CTCCTCGCCTGTCAGGTGAATGAAAACATCTTCAAGACTCGTGCTGTTTGAAGCCTTCTTCAGGTTTTCAGGATTGTCTAAAGCCAGCAGTTTACCTGCGTTCATTACCGCGACCCTGTCGCAGAGTTTATCCGCCTCATCCATGTAATGTGTCGTGAAAATAAGAGTTTTCCCTTCCGAATTGAACTTCCGGGCAAGTTTCCATATTGCCTGCCTGGTCTGCGGGTCAAGCCCGGTCGTTGGCTCATCCCAGAAGATTATCTGCGGGTCATGTATCACCGCGCTTATCACGGAAAGGCGCTGCTTCATGCCGCCTGAAAAGCCACCGGTAAGGCGGTCTGCATGGGTTTCAAGATTGACCAGTTTCAGGTAGTACCCAATCCTTTCTTCCTTGACCTTTTTGGGAACATCATAAAGGTTGCCCATAAGCTCCAGGTTCTCACGCGCCGTGAGGTCAGGGTAAAGGCTGAGTTTCTGGGGCACTATACCTATGATTGCCCTTATCCTGTCATCCTCTTTTTCAACATCAAAACCTGCAACTTTTATGCTGCCGCTTGTAGGTTTTATCAAAGTTGTCATCATGGCAAATGCAGTGGATTTGCCCGCCCCGTTCGGTCCGATCATGCCGAAAATCTCACCGTTTTTTACTTCAAAACTGATGTCATCTACAGCTATTACTTTCGCCCTTCTTGACATGAATATCTTTGTGAGATTCCTGACCTCAATAATGGGTTCCAATTATACCTCCTGAGGATAATGAATAATCGGGACTGTGAATATATTTTCCGCCATTACAGGTACAACACCAGGTAAACCACTGCCCATACGATGAGTACGATAAACGCAACAATTAGAAATGTTGTCATCGGGCCCTGCGCTTCTGTGATTACGCCTGCAAAGCTTATTGCATCACGGTCTGAGTCTTCAACTGAATATTTATCACCGCTTTTCAAGCTTAAATAAATCGCGATTGCAGTTCCTGCAAGGAGTACGGATAACAGGATGAGTGAAGGCACCTGTGCCTGTGATATTTCAATGGCCATTCTCGTCCTCCATTTCTATCATCCTGTATTTTGCCTCCTCCAGATCTTTGAACTGGCCTTTTTTCCAGCCCCAGTAAAGAAGAATTGGAAAGATCAAAAGAATAATAACGCTGGCTACCAGGATAATAGTATAATCAGCGGAGTCAATAGACATCATCGAGTCGGTCATCACATTGCCAGGAAGCATTTTAAGACCTCCATTTTTCATCGAAAACAGCAGGCTCTGAGAAATTCTTCTGGATATAATATATGGCTTTCCATCGGTCATCCCCGGTAAGAACATATTTCCATGGTATCATATTAGTTGTTTCCACTCCTTCGCTTACTTTCCAGAACCATTGTCCCTGGGTCTTGAAATCATTATTTGTCTCGGTGAGGTTCGCAGGCTTCGGATCAATATAAACTGACGCCGGGCCGTCACCCTGCCCGTCAACTCCATGGCACTGGGCGCAGTATAGATTGAATATTTTCATTCCCTCTGTATAATTAATATCATCCTGCTTAATGGGCGATGTTATTCCTTTGTTGCCAAAATCTATTGCCTCGCTATCTGAAAAATCACCCGGAATGACTCTTACAACCCCATCGACGAATGTCTTTTCATAAGAGATTATTTTCCAAATCGCATCTTCGGTAAGTGAGAGTTTCCACGTAGGCATTGCCGTGCCCGGAACTCCTTCCATGACACGCCAAAAATTATAATCAACCCCTGGGAAATTTGAAATCCTCTCATTAAGATTAGCCGGATGCTGGGTAATATGCCTTGCGTAAGGGCCCTGCCCGATACCTGAGGCTCCATGGCAGGACAGGCAACGCTGGGCAAAAAGAATTTTTCCTTCAGCTATAAGGCCAGCATATTCGGCTCTGGATTCATTGCTTGAATTGGCATTAGCTATCGTGTCGTTATAGATGTTCTCCCTTCCTGAATAGGATTCAGGAACAAGCGGCTGGAAATCCTGTGTTTCAAGATTCCGGTCGCCAAGTCCTTCAATATAGGCCTGGAGGTCATTCAGTTCCTGGTCTGATAAGTATGAAAAATTGGGCATTATTGAACCGGGGCTAACTGATCGTGGGTTCTTGTGATGCATAATCTCCCATAAAGGCGGCCTGGCCCCTCCTATCTGGGCAAGGTCAGGACCCGTCCTTTCAGTCCCGAGAAGATGCGGTTTATCGTAGAAATAATCACCGGGTTGTGAGATTCTCCCTATGCCCCAATCCTGCGGCCTTACAAATTGTGAATGGCAATACATGCATCCGTTGCTCTTGAAAATATCCCGTCCGCGTGCCTGTTCGTCTGTGTAAGGATGTGAGATATCCGATGGAGGGGAATCCATTAGAAGATAAGGAAGGATCACCACTATGAAAAACATTGTCAAGAACAGTCCCAGCCCTCCTATTGCAAATAATGGAACGCTTTCCCTGTATTTTTCAACTTTCACCTGATCTCTTTGCAACTTAGGTGAAGCGAAAGAGGGCTCTTTAGCTGGTTTAGCTTCCCCTCTTAAGGTCATGACAATATTATAAAAAAATATGTACTGGCCCAAAACAATCATTCCACCTGCAAGAGCCCTTCCTATGAAATATGGTTTCAATTGCAGCAAAACTGTTGCTACCGTAATATTCTGGAACCATCCTGAATTCTGGATAAGTCCCATAATTGTTATAAAAGATAAAAATAATACGAATCCAAGGGTACTGAACCAGAAATGGTAGCTTGCAAGCCTGTTTGAATAGATATCTTTTCCTGTAACTCTGGGTACAAGGAAATATATGGCGCCAAAAACAAGAAACCCAAAGCCTCCGAGAAGAGCTATATGGGCGTGCCCGACTGTCCACTGGCTAAAGTGCAGGTACATGTTAGTATCACGAAATGCCTGGAAAGTGCCCTGTGCAGAAGCCAGAAAATAGAAAACTGCACCAACTATAATAAAACGAAGGGGAATGCTCTCGATAAAAATATTCCACTTTCCGCGCATGGTAAGAAGAATATTTGTAATAAAAGCAAGGACAGGTACCATCATCAGGCCGCTGTTCACGATGGCTATTGTTTTTAACCATTCAGGGATGGGCGCCTGGAGAAGATGATGTCCCCCCACACCTGTATAAACGAACACGATGGAAAAAAACCCTATCATGGAAAGTAAATGACTGTATAATGGACGTTTTGTTATGACAGGTATAAAATAATACCATCCTGCTATCCCAAGTGTTGTGAACCACAATCCCAGGACATTATGTCCGTAAAACCAGTTAAAGACCCCATCCACTGCTCCCTGTAATGAACCTGTATCCGGATGCCACATTACATTGCCAATGAAATATACAATGGGAAATGAAAGGAATGTTCCCATGATGTACCAGGTGGAAGCGTATAATTTTCGCTCAGTCCTGTTCTGTATCGTCTTAAAAATATTATATCCGATCAAAAGAAGCGTGAACAAAATTGCTACGTCGATCACCCATATATATTCTGCATATTCTCTTGCCTGCGTAAATCCGAGAGCCAGGAGAACTGTCCCGGATGCAATTGCAAGATTCCAGAGTATTACCGTGAGATTACCTAACTTTTCGCTGTAGAGTTTCGTTCCTGTCAGTCTTGGGATGATATAATATGCAATTCCTATAAGACCGGTTGACAGGAATCCGAAAGTCACCCCGTTAACATGCATGGGACGTATGCGGCCAAAAGTTATGAACGATGTCTGCCCCAGAAATTCGGGAGCGAAGAATTTTATCGCTACTATGAAACCGAATGACGTGAAAAGAATCAACCAGAAAACAGATGAGAGCAGGAAATTCTTTGCTGAACTATACTCCTTCCATTCCCTTTCACTCATGAAATTCTAAACGCATGGAAAGTTAATAAATCTTTTTCGTTCCCGGCTTAACCAGAATGCCGTGATTTTTACAGGTATATGGAATCGGGCCTGAAATTTATGAGTTAACAATAGGCGGAAATTGGAACGTAGGCGCGAGAGCGTAAAAACTTACCAGCCGCGCGACTGGAGCACTTCCTTCTCCGTGAGGCTTCTTATATCGATGCCTTTCATCGCGCCGCCAAGACCTTTTGAAACTTCTGCAAGCACGGAAGGATTATCAAAATTGTTCACAGCCTCGACAATAGCTGAAGCCATCTTTTCCGGGTTCTCAGCCTTGAATATCCCGGAACCCACAAAAACCCCATCAGCACCAAGCCGCATCATCAATGCCGCATCAGCAGGCGTGGCAATGCCGCCGGCGGCGAAGTTCACCACGGGAAGCCGCTGCAATTTGGCGGTTTCCTTCACAAGCTCAATCGGCGCCTCAATCTTGCGCGCCACAGCTATAAGCTCCTCTGAACCCTTGCCCTTCAGTTCCCGTATCGCGCCCATGATTGCGCGCATGTGCCTCACAGCCTCTTTCACATCGCCCGTGCCGGCTTCTCCCTTTGTCCTTATCATCGCCGCACCCTCGTTTATCCTGCGAAGCGCCTCGCCCAAATCTCTTGCCCCGCACACGAAAGGTATGGTGAATCCGGTCTTGTCGATATGGAAGCTCTCATCCGCTGGCGTCAGCACCTCGGACTCATCAATCATGTCAACGCCAAGCGCTTCCAGGATTTCAGCCTCTACAAAATGCCCGATGCGCGCTTTTGCCATTACCGGTATAGTAACAGAATCAATTATAGCCGCAATCACCTGCGGGTCAGCCATTCTTGCAACCCCGCCTGCTTTTCTTATATCGGCAGGCACCTGGTGCAGCGCCATCACAGCCACCGCGCCGGCTTTTTCCGCTATCTGCGCCTCTTCCGGCGTTGTGACATCCATGATTACCCCGCCCTTTTGCATCTTCGCAAAACCGCGCTTTATGAGTTCTGTACCGTGTCTTAGATTTTCAAGCTGCATAATTGTTATTCTAGCTTATAATGAGAGATATTATACTTTGTGCCTTTTATGTTTATCTTTGGAATTCCGGGACTTTTTATTTTCTGGGTGAAAAACCACAGAGAGCACAGAGGACACGGAGGAACGGCAACTCTCTGTGCTCTCAGTGTACTCTGTGGTTTATTATTCTTAACCGGATTCTCCCCGTTTCACCCCGACGCGCCCATTATTTTCCATGATGCCAAACCCCAGGTTTTTAAGATACCGGAGCGCGTGCCCTTTACCGTGAAGCAAAATCTCGGCAAGGTCAGCGACCTCATCGATATCGGTGCTGAGGTTAAAAGAGTCAAAAACCAGGACATCAAGCCCGTTTCCTGATGCGATATCCATGTGTTTTAAGAAACTCGCGCCGTAATAATCAACGTGGAATCTTGAAGGTTCGCGGATAAACAAAGCATTGGTGCCGCCCATTCTCCCGGGAACGATTACAAGGCCAGAAGAAGTGTTTACAATATCGCGGATGTTCGTTGTCGAAACAAGCGGGATATCTGCCATTATTATCAAAACCGGCTCGTTCATGGAATGAGCTGACATTTTTTGCAGGTATTCATTCAGGGCTTCGTTTAAGCCTTTCTCAGTCAGAACCAGATTTGTCCCGTTGACTTCAATGACAGCGGTGGATAAAATATCAACTACAGAAAAGCATCCGGAGGAGAGCAAAGCTTCCACGACGTCGTTCAGCATTGCCATTGCAAGCCCCTCGCGCTCTTTTTCGGAAAGCAGGGTTTTCAATCTTGATTTGGCATTGTTTTTCTTAAATGGGATGACCGCCCTCATATCCCCTACAAGATAGGGTATAGCAATAAAAAGCTTTGGAAAAATGTTTCAAGAAACAACAAATCAGTAGTATTAATAAAACATGAGTGAATATTCATGAACATGAGAAAAAGTGAAATAATCATCTTTGGAATAATCATTCTATCCTTCGCTATTAGCATCTATTATTATCCCCAAATGCCAGAAAAAGTGGCATCTCACTGGAATGCAGAAGGGCAAGTTAATGGATATATGTCAAAGTTCTGGGGATTATTTCTCATGCCGGTTATTTCAATGGGATTGTTATTGCTCTTTATCTT